>JBNPEA010000049.1:0-17215 GCA_051117315.1 Salinarimonas sp.
CTTCGCGCATGTCGTCGAGGCGTCGTCCAGCCCGCACTACCACCCGAGGGGCCACGGCATCGCGCTCGGGGGCATGCGGCTCGTGATCGAGAACCTGCCGCGGGCGTACGACACCCCCGGCGACATCGAGGCGCGCGCCAACATGATGGCGGCGGCGGCCATGGGCGCCGTCGCCTTCCAGAAGGGGCTCGGCGCCATCCACGCCATGAGCCACCCGGTCGGCGCGCTCTTCGGCACCCACCACGGCACGACCAACGCCGTGTGCATGCCCGCCGTGCTGGACCTCAACGCCCCGGCGATCCGCGCGCGCTTCGACCGTGCGGCGTCGTACCTCGGCATCGAGGGCGGCTTCGAGGGCTTCCAAACCTTCGTGCAGGGCTTCAACGACCGTTTCGGCATCCCGCGGCGGCTCGGCGATCTCGGCGTCTCGGCGGAGCGGATCGACGACATGGTGGCGATGGCGCTGGAGGACCCCTCCTGCGGGGGCAACCCCGTCCCACTCACGGCGGAGAACCTGCGCGGTCTGTTCCTCGCGACGATCTGACCACCGCCCGCACCGGCGGAACGGGACCGGGGCCGCGCCTGCCGCGTTGTCGGCGCAGCCCCTCTCCCGACGCCGATGCGGCAGGAGCCATGATCGTCGACCTCTCCGCCGGGCCGCTCTGGCTCGTCATCCTCGTCTTCGCCCTCGCCGCGGCCGTGGTCTGGTATACCGGGACGCGCCTCGCCGGGGCGGCGGACGAGATCGCGGAAGTGTACGGGCTCGGCCAGGCCTTCGTCGGCATGCTGCTGCTCGGCGCCGTCACCTCGATCCCGGAAGTCGCCGTGTCGGTCACGGCGGGGATCGCGGGCGAGGCCTCGCTCGCGGTCAACAACCTGCTCGGCGGCGTGGCGCTGCAGGTGGTGCTGCTCGCCCTCGGCGACGCGCTGCTCGACCGGCGCGCCTTCACCGGCGAGCCCGCGCGCCCGAGCCTGCTGCTGCAGCCGGTCCTGTGCGCGGCGCTGCTCTCGCTCGTCGCCGCCGGGATCACGGTGGGGGAGGTCGCGGTCCTCGGCGTCGGGCTGTGGTCGACGAGCGTCTTCGTCGCGGGGATCGCCTTCTTCTGGATCGTCTCGCGCAGCCACGCCCGCGAGGTGCGCGAGGACGGGCGCGGGCGCACGCGGCGCAAGGGTCCGCACGGCCTGCCGAAGCCGGTGATCGGCGTGGCGGTCCTCGCCCCGATCCTCGTCGTCGCCGGCTACCTCCTCGCCCGCTCCGGCGACGTCATCGCCGAGGAGACCGGCCTCGGCGACGCCTTCGTCGGCCTCGTCCTGGTCTCGCTCGCGACCTCGCTGCCGGAGGTGTCGACCATCGTCGGCGCGGTGCGGCGCGGGCGCATGCGCATGGCGATGGGGGACATCTTCGGTACCAACATCTTCGACATCGCCCTCGTCTTCGTCGTCGACGTGGCCTACCGCGAAGGACCCGCGCTCGAGAGCGTGGGCTCCTTCTCCGTCGTCGCGGCGCTGCTCGGCGTCGTGCTGACGCTGATCTACGCCGCCGGGCTGATCGAGCGGGGCGACCGGCGGATCGGGCGCCTCGGCGTCGACAGCTGGGCGGTGCTGGTCGTGTATGCCGGCGGCCTCGCCGTGCTGTGGACCCTGCGATGAGCGCGCCCTCGCGCCGCCCGGCCCGCGCCCGTGAGGAAATCGTCAAGACCGCCCGGCTAGCCTCCAAACGTCCGCAGGATGCGAGGAGCCCCATGCCGTTCATCGAGCTGACCGTCGAGACCGTCCAGAAGCCGAAGGTCCTGATCAACATCGCCCACATCGTGCGCGTCGAGCCCCACCCGCACGTCAAGGGCACGCTCGTCTACACGAGCCCCAAGGCCGACGGCAGCCCGGCGGTGCACGCGGTGGAGAGCTACAAGGCGATCAGGGATCGGTTGATGGGGGAGGGGGGGTGAGACGGGCCCTGAACCGGGTCCGTGTCGCCTCGGCGCCACGTCACAGCACGTCGTAGCCGTTCCCGTCGCTGCGCCGCAGCCGCGCCGGCGTGCCGTCCACCTCGACGGCGATCGGCACGAGCGCCGGCGTCGGCGCGGTCGGCAAACGCGCCGACGGAGGGGCGGCGGCGACCCGCGCCGGCGTTGGCGCGGGGCTGCCGGCCTCGCGGGGCTCGGCCTGCGGCGTCTCGTCGGTGCGCACGACGCGCACCAGCGGCGCCGCCCGCACGAGGACGTCCGGTGCCGCGGGCGCCGCGGCGGGCCGTTCGGTGAGATCGCGCAACGGCGGCTCGCCGCGGCGTTCCGGCTCGCGCGGCGGCACCGCGACGCGCGCGGGAAGCACGGCGGCGGGCCGCGCCGCCTGCTCCGCCGGGAGGGAGGTCTGCACGACCGGCACCACCACCCGCGGCTTCGGCCAGGGTCTTGTGCCGCATCCCGCCAGGAGGGACGCCGCGAGGAGCAAGCCGAGAGCAGTCCGCCAGGTTGTCATGCCGGTTACGATCCCGTTTCAGCCCACGATGGCTTAAACGAGTATGGTTAACCGGAGGTTACTTTCGGCTGGAGGAGGCGGGCGTGGCTGCGATGGACTTCGGAGTGCTGGCGGCCGGGAGCAACTGCGGTCCTGCGCGGTCCACGGCGTCGTGCACTGGCGGAGCGCGGGGCGTGTCGCAAGCCAAGTCGCTGAAGGCGGGGAGGCACCGATGGTGCCCAGGAGAGGACTCGAACCTCCACGGCTATTAACCACTGGTACCTGAAACCAGCGCGTCTACCAATTCCGCCACCTGGGCCCGCTCGCGCGGTGGGGCGCTTCATAGCAGACCCGGGGGCGCCGTCAATCGTCTTTCTCGCGCGCGGCCGGGAGAAATCACGCAGGACGTGGAGGAAATCGCAAGGGTGGCGGATCCAGAATGGCTCCGGATGCGTACTCTTCCATAGACGCGCTCGAATCAGAGGAGGGCCGCCCCATGCGCGCCCTGTTGAAGCAGCCGCTGATCCGCCTGTTCGTGATGAACGGGCTGCTGGGGATCGGCTTCGGCCTGGCCATCGCCGCGGTGCTGGTGGCCGTCGACTTCCGCGGCGTCGCGACGCTCGCGCTCACCGATCCCGACGGCTACGTCGCCGTGATCCTGCTCGCCTTCGGCCTGTCGATCACCTGCGGCTCCGCGGCCATCGCCACGGCGGTGATGCTGCTGCCCTGGGAGGACGACGATCACGAGGGCGGCTCAAGCGGGGGCGGCGGGCGCGACGACGATCACGGCCGGCTGGCGCTGCACCCCGTGCCGGTGCGGGCCCGGGGCCGTCACGGCGTGCCGCGGCTCCCGCCCCGGGGCTGAGACGCGCACCGCTCGCGCACCGCGGCATTTTCGCGGCGCGCCCTTCCCCAGCGGGGCGGAACGCTCTAGACATCCCCCGCATCGTAGCGAGGGGTGAACGACCATGCAGGCGGCAGGCTGGCCGAGCGCGAAACTGATCACCGTCTTCGGTGGATCCGGCTTTCTCGGCCGGTACGTCTGCCAGATCCTGGCGCGGCGCGGCTACCGCGTGCGCGTCGCGGTACGCCGGCCCGATCTCGCCTACCATCTGCAGCCGCTCGGCACCGTCGGCCAGATCATGCCGGTGCAGGCGAACCTGCGCTATCCGGAATCGGTCCAGGCCGCGCTGAAGAACGCCGACGGCGCCGTCAACCTCGTCGGCATCCTCCAGGAGGGCGGCAAGCAGACCTTCTCGGCCGTGCAGACGGAGGGCGCCGCCGCCGTCGCCCGCGCTGCGGCGGCTGCCGGTGTGCCGCTCGCCCACGTCTCCGCCATCGGCGCCGATCCCGACAGCCCTTCGCGCTACGGCCGCACCAAGGCGGAGGGTGAGGCCCACGTCTTCGAGGCGCTTCCCGACGCCGTCGTGCTGCGGCCCTCGATCGTGTTCGGGCCGGGCGACGGCTTCTTCTCGCGCTTCGCCGTGCTGGCCCGCGCGCTGCCGGTGATGCCGATCGCGTCCGCGTCCACCCGCTTCCAGCCGGTCTACGCCGCCGACGTCGCCGAGGCGATCGCCCGCGCGATGGACGGGAGCGTCCCCGGCGGGCGGGTCTACGAGCTCGGCGGTCCGGAGGTGTTCAGCTTCCGCGAGGTGGTCGAGCTCGTGCTGCGCTACACCGAGCGGCGCCGCCCGATCCTGACCCTGCCCGATCGCCTGGCGCGGCTGCAGGCGGGGCTGACCGAGACGCTCGACAAGATCACGCTGGGGCTGATCCCCGACGAGATCGTGCTCACCCGCGATCAGCTGAAGATGCTCGCCTCCGACAACGTCGTCTCCGAGGCGGCGAAGGCGGACGGGCGCACGCTCGAGGGCATCGGCATCGCGCCCACCGCCGTCGAGGCGATCGTGCCGGCCTATCTCAAGCGCTTCCGCAAGCGCGGCCAGTTCGAGGCGCCGCGCGACCCGCGGGAGGGGACGGCGGCGTGAGCCGGGCGCAGGCCTGTCTCGATCCGGCGCATCACCTGCGCGAGCGATAGCCGCCGGGCCGCCCTCACGCACGACCCAGCCCCTCCGCCAGCGCCTCGAACACCACGCGCACCCGTCGGCTGGTGCGCAGCTCGCGATGGGTGACGAGCCACAGCGGCACCGGCGTGCCCGGGGTGTCCGGGAAGAGGCGCTCGAGGCCGCCGAGGCGCTCGGCGATCTCGTGCAGAACGATGCCGATGCCGATGCCGCGGCGGACGAGCTCCCACAACACCATCGCGTTCTCCGAGACGATGCGGAAGTCCTCCGTCGAGACCGGGTGGCCCGAGGCGGCCAGATGCTCGGCGAAGCGCGCCACCGGCTCGAAGCCGAGGATCTCGCCCGCTGGCACGTCGGCGATGCTGCGGGGGCGGCCGTGGCGGGCGATCCAGGACGGCGCCGCGTAGAAATGCGCGGTCGTCTCCCCGACGCGCCGGCCGATCAGCTCGGGCTCGGTGGGGCGCACGTGGCGCACGGCGATGTCGGCCTCGCGCCGGCGCAGGTCGCTGATGGCGTTCGAGGCGACGAGGACGAGGGTGATCCGCGGCGCCTCGCGGCGCAGGCGCGCCAGGACCTCGGGCAGGAGGTGGGCGCATACGGCGTCGGTGGCGGAGACGACGACCCGGCCCGAGACGTCGACCGCGCGACCCGCGGCGGCGAGCGCCATCGCGTCCGCCGCATCCGCCATCGCTCGCGCGTGCTCGAGCAGGCCGCGCCCCAGCTCGGTCAGCACGAGGCGCTTGCCGACCCGGTCGAACAGGGTGGCGCCGAGCGCCGCCTCCAGCGCCGCCACCTGGCGCGACAGCGTCGGCTGCGTCGCCCCGAGCCGCCGC
Source organism: Salinarimonas sp. (assembly GCA_051117315.1). Classification (GTDB taxonomy): domain Bacteria; phylum Pseudomonadota; class Alphaproteobacteria; order Rhizobiales; family Beijerinckiaceae; genus Salinarimonas. Next base: position 5,312 of record JBNPEA010000049.1, read on the forward strand.
GCGGCGGCGGAGAGGGAGCCGGCCTCGGCGGTGGCGCGAAAGGCGCGGATCAGGTTCCAGTCGAGGCCATCCATACGTCAGTGTATAAGTGATCTCCAGATTTGGGCAATTCGCAACGCTCGTGCATGAGCTAAGCCACGCCGGAAAGGAGGCCGTCATGGCTCGCACCAGCAGCACCACCACCAACCCGACCAAGTCCGACGCCCGCTTCTGGGACGGGATCGCCCGGCGTTACGCCAAGGCGCGCATCCGCGACGAGGCGGGCTACGAGCGCACCCTCGCCGCCACCGCCGCGCGGCTCGCGCCGGAGCATCAGGTGCTCGAGCTCGGCTGCGGCACGGGCACGACGGCGCTGCGCCTCGCGCCCCATGTCGCGCGCTACGTCGCGAGCGACGTCTCGGGAGCGATGATCGCGATCGCGCGGGAGAAGGCGGAGGCGGCGGGCACGTCGACCCTCGCGTTCGTCGCGGCGTCGGCGCAGGAGGTGACCGCGCCTCCGGACGGCTTCGACGCGGTGCTCGCCTTCAACGTGCTCCACCTGCTGCCGGACCGGGCCGCGGGGCTGGCGCGGGTGCGCGACCTCATGGTGCCGGGCGGGCTCCTGATCTCGAAGACTCCGTGCCTCGCCGAGATGACGGTGCTCGTGCGCCTCCTCGTGCCGGTGCTGCGGCTCGTGGGCATGGCGCCGGCGAACGTCGGCTTCGTCTCGGCGGCGCAGCTGGAGGACGAAATGCGCGCGGCGGGGTTCGAGATCGTCGAGCGGGCCCGGCACGGCTCGAAGCCGAAGGACCCGCGGGCCTTCCTCGTCGCGCGGCGGCCCGAGGCGGCCTGAGACCGCTCGGGGACGCTCACGCCTCGATGTCGAACAGCGTCTCGGCCATCTCGCGGGCGGCGCGCATGGCGGCGGCGTTGGCCTCGAAGGCGGCCGCGGCCATGATCTGGTTCGTGACCTCGCCCACGATGTCGACGTTCGGCGCGGCGACGACCCCGTCCGCGTTCGCATCGGGCGCGCCCGGCTCGTAGCTCGGCCGATAGGCCGGCATGCGCTCGGCGAGGCGGGCGGAGACGCCGGCGCCGTCGATCGAGGTCTGCACCACGTCGACGGGCGCGTAGGAGCCGGCGCGCTGGCCGGGCTCCTCCGGCAGCGCGCCGGTCGAGCGCAGGTTCGCGACGTTCGACGCGCTCGCCTGGAGGCGCAGCGAGGCGGCGTCGAGGCCGGTGCGGGAGATGGCGAGCGCGGAGATCATGGGGGCGATCCTACGCCGGCGACCGTTGCCGCGGCGTTGCCGTGATCGCGCGAATGCGGCGCATCGCCGTCGTTGGCGAAGTCCCACGAGGGAACTCCTCGACGAGACCCCGATCGACCCGGCTCCGGCGGTGCACCGCCGCCTCGCCCTCGTGCGCGCCGGAGGTGGCGCGGTGCGCCACGGTGCGCCGGGCGCCGGATGGGCGCCGTTCGAGCGCTTCGAGGCGCCCGACGGCGACCTCGCCCTATGGCGCGGCGAGATCGCGGTCGGAGCGGCCGAGGCGCTCGGCGCGCTCCTCGCCGAGGAGCCATGGGAGGCGCCCGCCTCGATCCGTCGGACGACCGTGTGTCGACTAAGAATTGCGCCCCCGTCCCACGGGCGTATGCTGCCGCGGCCGGGCGCGGGGGCGACGCCCGCCCCGGGAGGGACGGTCATGAGCGAGGCGATCTATCGGCGGATCTGGGAGGCCGACGACGAGCGCTTCTCCATCGCGACACGCAACGGCGACGGCACCTGGACGGCGGCCGCCGCCGACATCCTCCTCGACGAGCAAGTACGCGCCTCGGGCAAGCGCCACATCGACCTCGCGACGCGCCCGCTCTTCGCGGCCGTGAACGCCGAGAAGCTGGCCGCGAGCCGGCAATACCAGGCCTTCATCGCGCTTCTCGACAACTACGCCGTCCAGTTCCGCGACCCCGAGGTGACCTCGCCGGCGGAGCGGGCGGAGATCGCCGGCTTCCTCGACCTGGTGCTCGCCAGCGAGCCGATGGGAATCGCCTTCGACTACGTCTCCACCGCGCTCGTCCGCGGCCTGACGCACGACGACTTCCGGGTCCAGCTCGCGTCGATGTGGTTCGAGCCCTACACGAATTTCTTCAACGGCCGCTCGACGCATTTCTGCTCGGGCTTCGAGCACGTCTTCGTCGGCGAGGGCAAGTACGACCGCCGCCACGGCGCCACGGAGACGAAGGGCGAGATCACCGGCTACCATTCCTGGGTGAAGTTCCACCTCGACGAGGCCGCCGGCCGGGTGAACTTCCTCGGCTACAAGTACGATCTCAACGGAGCCGGCCCGGACGTGCCGCACGTGGTCACCCTGCAGATGACCTGGACGCATCTCGACCTGCAGGGCGCGCTGAAGGCCCAGCTGTTCAAGAAGAAGGGCGGCTTCTTCGTCGGCACCAGCCCCGCCTGCGAGATGGCGCTCGCGACGCTCGCCTTCTACGAGGCGACGCAGGGGCTGCTCGCGAACCAGGCCAAGCGCGTGCGCTTCGGCACGGGGCTCTACGACCTCGTTCTCTACCGCTCGACCCTGCCCGACGGCGCCCGCGGCCTGCACGTGCGCTCGTTCTTCCCCAAGCTCGTCGGGGCGGGGCTGGACGTGGGCGGTGACGAGGTCGTCGTCCATCCGGTCGACCCCGCGCGGGACGAGGACGTGCAGGTCGGGGGCCTGCGGGTGCGCATCAGCGCGGTGATGCCCAACCCCGTCGGCGCGGACGAGGGGCGCGAGACGGCGACGATCGTCAATGCCGGAACCGAGCCCGTCGACCTCGCCGGCTGGGAGCTGCGCGACAAGATGGGCCGCCCGCAGCCGGTCCCGCCGCAGGTGCTCGCGCCCGGCGCGGAGCTCGTGGTCGTCGTCACCCGCGCGACGCCGGAGATGATGCAGATGTCGAACCGGCGCGGCGTCGTCACCCTGCACGACGCCTCGGGCGACCTCGTCGCCAGCCTCTCCTACACGCGCGCCGAGGAAGGTGCGGTGATCGCCGGCTGAGGGCGGGCGGCCGAACCCCGGGATGCGTGGCGTGTTCCCCTCCTCGACGATACGAGACGAAACGAGAGGAGACGACCATGTTCCGCTTCATCAGGCGCGCCTTCCTGCTGCGCGAGGCCTTCCGCTTCCTGCGCCGTCGCCGGCGCTGACGCGGCACCGACCGCACAGCCCCTGCCCGCGGCGGACGGCGCGGTTTGCCGGCCGCCGCGGGCGCGCTACACCTGCGCCACGACGCAACGCGATTCGAAAACAGGCGCCATGACCACCAAAGACGCGAGCGACGTCGCCCGCACCATCACCCGCGGCATCGCCGCCGAGCTCGGCGTCGCGGAGGCGCAGGTCGCGGCGGCGGTGAAGCTCCTCGACGAGGGCGCGACCGTCCCCTTCGTCGCGCGCTATCGCAAGGAGGCGACCGGCGGCCTCGACGACGCGCAGCTGCGCACGCTGGAGGAGCGCTTGGGCTACCTGCGCGAGCTCGAGGATCGGCGTGCCGCGATCCGCGCATCCATCGCCGAGCAGGGCAAGCTGACGGACGGGCTCGCCGCCGCCATCGCCGCGGCGGACACCAAGGCGCGGCTCGAGGATCTCTACCTTCCCTACAAGACGAAGCGCCGCACCAAGGCGCAGATCGCCCGCGAGGCCGGGCTCGGGCCGCTGGCGGAGGCGCTGCTGGCGGCGCCCGAGCGTGCGCCGGAGGATCAGGCCCGCGGCTTCGTCGATGCGGACAAGGGCGTCGCCGACGTCGACGCCGCGCTCGAGGGCGCGCGCCACATCCTGGTCGAGCGCTTCGCCGAGGACGCCGACCTGATCGGGCGGCTGCGCGAGGACTTCTGGCGCGTGGGCCGGCTCGTCGCGACGGTGCGCGAGGGCCGCGAGCAGGCCGGCGCCAAGTTCTCCGACTACTTCGCCTATGCCGGCAAGCTCTCGGAGCTGCCGGCGCATCGCCTGCTGGCGATCTTCCGGGCCGAGAAGGAGGAGGTGCTCTCCGTCTCGTTGACCGAGATCCCCGAGAACGCGCCCGATGCGGCCAAGGACGCCTTCCCCGCCAAGATCCGCGCCCGCTTCGGCCTCGCCGATCGCGGCCGGCCGGGCGACGCGTGGCTCGGGCGCGCGGCGGCCTTCGCCTGGCGCACCAAGATCTCGCTGTCGGTGGCGCTCGACGCCCGCGCCCGGCTGTGGGCGATGGCGGAGGCGGAGTCGATCCGTGTCTTCGCGGCGAACCTGCGCGACCTGCTGCTCGCCGCCCCCGCCGGTGCGCGGGCGACGATGGGGCTCGACCCGGGCTTCCGCACCGGCGTCAAGGTCGCCGTCGTCGACGCCACCGGCAAGGTGGTCGCCTCCGACACGATCTACCCGCACGAGCCGCAGCGGCGCTGGGACGCCGCGCTGCACGCGCTCGAGGCCCTGGTGCGCCGCCACGGCGTCGAGCTCGTCGCCATCGGAAACGGCACCGCCTCGCGCGAGACCGACCGGCTCGCCGCCGAGCTCGTGGCACGGGTGGCGGATCGCAAGGTGACGAAGGTGATGGTCTCGGAGGCCGGCGCCTCGGTCTACTCGGCGTCCGCCTACGCCTCCAAGGAGCTGCCGGACCTCGACGTCTCGATCCGCGGCGCGGTGTCCATCGCCCGGCGGCTGCAGGACCCGCTGGCCGAGCTCGTCAAGATCGACCCGAAGTCCATCGGCGTCGGGCAGTACCAGCACGACCTCGCAGAGCACGCGCTCTCGCGCGCACTCGACGCCGTGGTCGAGGATTGCGTGAACGCGGTGGGCGTGGAGGTGAACACCGCCTCGGCGCCGCTGCTGGCGCGCGTCTCCGGGGTCGGCGAGGGCGTGGCGCGGGCGATCGTGGCGCGCCGGGACGAGGCCGGGCCGTTCCGCACCCGCAAGGAGCTCCTCAAGGTGCCGGGGCTCGGCCCCAAGACGTTCCAGCTCGCCGCCGGCTTCCTGCGCATCCAGGACGGCGCGGACCCGCTCGACCGCTCGGGCGTGCATCCGGAGGCGTATCCGGTGGTGCGCCGGATCATGGAGTTCACCAAGGCCGACGTCGTGCGCATCATCGGCGACGCCAAGACGCTGCGGGCGCTCGACCCGGCGCGCTTCACCGACGAGAGCTTCGGCGTGCCCACCGTGTCGGACATCCTGGCCGAGCTGGAGAAGCCCGGCCGCGACCCGCGACCCGCCTTCAAGACCGCGAGCTTCGCCGAGGGCGTCGAGAAGATCTCCGACCTCGAGCCGGGCATGGTGCTGGAAGGCGTGGTCACCAACGTCGCCGCTTTCGGCGCCTTCGTCGACATCGGCGTGCACCAGGACGGGCTCGTCCATGTCTCGGCCATGTCGACGTCCTTCGTGAAGGACCCGCGGGCGGTGGCGAAGCCCGGCGACGTGGTCAAGGTGAAGGTGATGGAGGTCGACGTGCCGAGGAAGCGGATCGGCCTGTCGATGCGGCTGTCCGACGAGCCCGGCCAGGAGCGCCGCCGCGAGCCCCGCACCGCCGTGGGCGGACGGCGCGAGGAGCGGCGCGACGAGAAGCGCGGCGAGGCTCCCGCCGAGCGCGGCGCGCCGGCCGGGGGCGCCCTCGCCGAGGCGCTCCGCCGCGCCCGGGAGCGTGACCGGCGCTGAGCCTCAGGCGGCCAGCTCGCCCATTGCGCGGATGCCACGCGTCCTCCGCATCTATTTTCCCGGCTCCAGGCTCTCCAGCCCCCGCTGCTGGTCGAGGCGGCGGCGCACCACCTCCTCGCCGACGCCGAAGCCCTCCAGCACGCGCCCCGCGAGCTGGAGGCTCGCCTCGAAGGCCTCCGGCACCGCCATGCTGGCGCCGGCCTCCAGCAGGCGTGCCGCATGGGCCTTGTCGCGGGCGCGGGCGTAGATCGGGATCATCGGCCAAGCCTGGCGCACGGCCCGGGCGATGCCCTCCGCGGCCTGCGCGTCGTCCATGGTGAGCACGACGGCGCTGGCGCTCGCGACGTGGGCGCGGTTCAGGAGGTCGAGCCGCGAGGCGTCGCCGTAGTAGACCGGCAGGCCCTGCTCGCGTGCCGCCGCGACGGAGCCGGGGTCGGCGTCGATGGCGACGAAGGGAATGGCCTCGGCCTGGAGCGTCTCGACCATGGTGCGCCCGACGCGGCCGAAGCCCGCGAGGATGACGTGGCCCTCGATCTCCGCCATCGCTTCCACCGCATGGTCGGCCGGGTGACCCGTGGCGCCGGCGACGCTCGCGGCGAGGCGCTCCGCCGCCGCGGCGACGAGAGGCGTCGCCAGCATGGTCAGGCCCGCGACGATGAGCATGAACTGGCCGACGTCGGGCGGGATCAGCCCGATGCTCATGGCGAGCCCCACCACGATGAAGGCGAACTCGCCGCCCTGGCCGAGCAGCAGGCCCGCCTCCAGCGCCGTGGCGCGGCCGAGGCCGAAGGCGAGGCACAGGCCGGCGGTGACGAGGCTCTTGAGCGCGAACAGGCCGACGACCGACGCGGCGATCCAGAACGGCGCCTCGCCGATCACCCGCCAGTCGATGCCCATGCCCACCGACATGAAGAACAGGCCGAGCATCAGGCCCTTGAACGGCTCGATGTCGACCTCGACCTCGTGGCGGAACTCGGTCTCGGCGATGAGCAGCCCCGCCAGGAAGGCGCCGAGCGCCATCGACAGGCCCGCCGCCCCGGTGATCGCCGAGATGCCGATCACGGTGAGCAGGATCGCGGCCATGAACATCTCGGGGCTCTTCGTCTGCGCCGCGACGCGCAACGCCGGGCGCAGCACGAGGCGGCCGATGACGTAGATGCCGCCGATGGTCAGCGCGGCCTTGCCGAGCGCCAGCGCCAGATCGAGGCCGAGATTGCCCTCCACCTTGGCGCCGAGCACGCCGACGACGAACAGGATCGGCACGACCGCGAGATCCTGCATCAACAGGATCGAGAAGGACGAGCGCCCGAGGGGCGTGCCCAGCCGCCGGCGCTGGATCAGGAGCTGCATCACGATCGCGGTCGAGGAGAGCGCGAGGCAGGCGCCGAGCACGATCGAGGCGGGAATGGAGTTGCCGAACTCCCAGGCGATGAACCCGATGATCGTGCCGGTGATCAGGATCTGGGCCGAGCCGAGGCCGAACACCAGCCGGCGCATGGCCCACAGCCGCTCGAGCGAGAGCTCGAGCCCGATGACGAAGAGCAGGAAGATCACGCCCAGCTCGGCCAGCGCCTGCACGCCGGCGAGATCGTCGATCACGGCCCATTGCAGGACCGGATAGTCCTGCACCAGGAGCCCGAGCCCGAAGGGCCCGATCACGCCGCCCACCACGAGGTAGCCGAGCACCGGCGAGACGCGCATGCGGTGGAAGAGCGGCACCATCACGCCCGCGGCGATCAGGAACACGATGACCTCGCGCAGGTGGGGGATGCCGACTTCGTGCTCCATTCGCATGGATCTCCTGTGGAATACGCCGCCGGACGCTGCCCGCGCCACGCCACCGGGTCAATGCGTCAGATCAAGCCGGGTGGGGGCCTCGCCCGCCCGCGTGAAAGCGCGAATCGCGCTATCCTCGCGCCGACGGGCCGCGCGCGAGACGGCCCGGAGGCCTCGCATGAACGCCGCGGACACGCCGTCTCCCTCGGCCGAGCCGACCGCCTCGCCCTGGATCGCGGGCGCCGACGGCTGTCGCGGCGGCTGGGTCGTCGCCTTCCTGCGGCTCGACGGCACCGAGCCGCCGTGCCTGCGCGGGGCGCGGGACCTCGCGGCGATCCTGGACGGTCCGGAGGCGCCGCGCCTCGTCGCCGTCGACATGCCCATCGGCCTGCCGGATCGCATCGTCGGTCCCGGGCGCGCGGCGGAGCAGGCGGTGCGCCCGCTGCTCGGGGCGCGCCAGTCGAGCGTGTTCTCGATGCCGGCGCGCGCGGCGGTCCACGCGGACGGCTACGCCGACGCCTGCGCCGCGGCGCTCGCGGCCTCCACCCCGCCGCGGAAGGTCTCCAAGCAGGGCTTCATGCTGTTTCCCAAGGTGCGCGAGATCGACGCCCTGCTGCGGGCGCGGCCGGGCGACGTCGCGCGGGTCCACGAGAGCCATCCCGAGGTCGCCTTCTGGCGCATGAACGGCGAGCGGGCGCTCGACACGCCCAAGAAGGTGCGGGGCCGCCCGCATCCGCCGGGGCTCGAGGCGCGCGCGGCCCTGCTCCTCGCCGCGGGCCTGCCGCCGGCGCTGCTCGCCGCGGAGCGACCCCGGGGCGCGGGCGCCGACGACCTCATCGACGCGCTCGCCTGCCTCGTCGTGGCGCGGCGCCTGGCCGAGGGTACGGCGCGGCCCTTCCCCGATCCGCCCGATCGCGACGCCCACGGGCTTCCCGTCGCGATCTGGGCGTGAGCGCGCGGCGCCCTGGCGGTTTCGCGAAGGCGCGTCGCGGCGCGGCCGCGCTGGCGCCCGGCGCTGCGGCGGCTTAGGTAGGACGGCAGACAGAGGGAGACCCCGATGACGACCGCCGCGCGCCCGCTTCCCGTCACGCCCCAGGACATCCAGGCCGCGCATCGCCGCATCGCGCCGCACGTGCGCCGCACGCCGACCTGGCGGCTGGAGAACGCCTTCGGGCACACGGGGCTGGTGAGCCTCAAGCTCGAGTTCCTGCAGCACGCGGGCTCGTTCAAGACGCGCGGCGCCTTCAACAACCTCCTGTCGGAGGCGGTGCCGGAGGCCGGGGTTGCGGCGGCGTCCGGCGGCAATCACGGCGCCGCCGTGGCCTACGCCGCCCGCGAGCTCGGCCACGCGGCGACGATCTTCGTCCCCGAGATCTCGCCCCGCGCCAAGGTCGACGTGGTGCGCCGGATGGGCGCGGACGTGCGCATCGGCGGGCCGCGCTACGCCGATGCGCTGTTCTCCTGCGGCATGCACATCGCCGCGACCGGCGCGCTCTCGATCCACGCCTACGATGCCGAGGCGACCATCGCCGGGCAGGGCACGGTGGCGCTGGAATGGGAGGAGGACGCCGCCGGCGGGCTCGACACGGTGCTCGTCGCGGTGGGCGGCGGCGGGCTGATCTCCGGCGTCGCCGCCTGGCTCGGCGGTCGCGTGAAGGTGGTGGGCGTCGAGCCGAACGGGTCGTGCGCGCTGTTTGCGGCACTGGAGGCGGGGGAGCCGGTCGACGTCGAGGTGAACTCGATCGCCGCAGACTCGCTCGGCGCGCGCTCCGCCGGCCGCCTCGTCACCGAGATCGCGCTCGCAGCCGTCGACCACGTGGCGCTCGTCGACGACGAGGCGATCGTGGCGGCGCAGCGCCTCCTGTGGCGCGACTTCCGCATCGCCACCGAGCCCAGTGGCGCGGCGGCCCTCGCGGCGCTCGCCTCGGGCGCCTACCGGGCGATGCCGGGCGAGCGCGTCGGGGTGCTCCTGTGCGGGGCCAACGTCGATCTCGCGGCGCTCGACGCGCTGGGTTGAACGGGACGCTTCGGAACGCGGGCGCCGCCGCGGCCGTTCGGGCCGCTCGGAGGTGCCCATGTTCGTCTTCTTCTCGAGTCGGCTCGGCTGCCTCGGCTCGATCGCCGTGTCGCTCGTGCTGACCCTCGTGCTGCTTCTGGTGCTCGGCGTCGTCTGAGCGCACCCGAGGCGCCCGTCAGAACCCGCTCTCCCGCACCAGCACCGCCACGATCCCGCGCCAGGCGCGCAGGACGAAGCTCTCGGCCTCGCCCTCGAGCCGGACCGTGCCGCGCAGCGCCATCTCCGGCGCGCCGCCCTCGGCGGGCAGGAGCACGATCCGGTAGACCGCCTCGTGGGGCACGAGGGCGCCGTCGCGCAGGTTCGCGGCCACGCCGCCGCCGTGGTCGGAGGCGAGCTCGGGCACCGCATCGAGGCTTCGCGTCGCCGTCTCGGCGATGCGTGCGACGACGAGCGGCACCGGCGCGCGGCCCGGCGCGTCGGCGTGGAAGGCGGCCTGCGCGCCCGGCGCGACGCGGGCGAGATCGGCCTCGCGCAGGTAGGCCGCGACCTCGCCCGTGCCCGGCGCGGCGATCGTGGCGAGCCAGGCGCCCTCGGGCAGCCAGGTGCCCGGCCGGGCCTCCTCGGCGATCTCCACCACGCGCCCGTCGATCGGCGCCGCCACCGCGAGCCGGTCGGCGAGGCGACTGAGCGCCGCACGCTCCGCGACGGCGCCCTCGAGCTCGGAGAAGATCACCTCCCGGCTCGCACCCTCGACGCCCGCGCCGATCTCGACGGAGGCGCGCCAGCGCAGCACCGCGATGCGGCGCTCGACCTCGGCCAGGCGGTAGTCCATGTCCGGCGAGACGAAGCCGAACAGCGGCTCGCCCTGCGCCACCTCCGCGCCGTGCGCGACGGCGACCGCGTCGAGGCGCGCGCCGGCGGGGACGTGCACCTGCGCCCGCCGCTCGGCCTCCCACAGCGCCGGGGCGTGGACGGCGCTCGACCAGGGGACGATCGCGAGGACGACGAGGGCGACGGCGACGATCCCCGTCGCGGCCGTGTGGCGGTTGAGCCGGTAGGCCTCGCGCCGCTTCGCCCATTCCGCGATCTCGAGCGCGATCGGCCGGCCGATGAACCAGGCGAGCTCCACCACCATGAGCAGGATGCCGAGCAGCTTGAAGAACAGGTGGTAGACGAGGAGCGCGATGCCCAGGAACAGGAAGAAGCGGTACAGCCAGGTGAAGACCGCGTAGCCGACGAAGAGCCGCGCCCGCCCGCGCTGCAGCGGCTCCGGCGGCGGCTCGCCGAAGCCGAACAGCGCCTCGCGCAGGCGCCAGCGGGCATAGCGGAAGGCGCGATCCTGGAGGTTGGGCGCGTCGATCAGGTCCGAGAGCAGGAAGTAGCCGTCGAAGCGCATGAACGGGTTGAGGTTGACGGCGAGCGTCATGATCCAGGTCGTCGTCGCCAGCACGAAGGCGGCCGAGCGCAGCGGGCCGTCGGGCATGAAGCTCCAGGCGAGCGTCATCCAGGAGGCGAGCGCGAGCTCGATCGCCATGCCGGCATAGCCGATGCGCAGGCGCGCGCGCCGGTCCGTCAGCCGCCAGCCCGCCGTGGTGTCGGTGTAGAGCACGGGGTAGAGCACCATCAGCGCCACGCCCATGGTCGGCACGGGCAGGCCGGCGCGCTTGGCCGCATAGGCGTGGCCGAACTCGTGCAGCAGCTTCGCGGCGACGAGCGCGACGCCGACGGCGAGCGCGCCCTGCCAGGAGAACAGGTAGAGGAAGGTGGTGAGGAAGGCGTCCCACTGGCGCAGCGCGAGCGCCACGCCGAGGAGGCCGGCGGCGATCGTCAGCCAGCGGAAGATCGGGCCGAAGAAGGGCCGCGCCAACGGCAGCGTCGCCCCGAGGAAGGCGTCCGGCCGCACCAGCGGGATGCGGATGAAGAGGTAGTTCTTGAGGGCCGCCATCACCGGGTTCGCCTTCGCCGCGCGCCTCTGCTCGAGCAGGCGGCCGATCGCTTCCGGCCCCCGCACCTGGACGAGGTTCGCGCCCGTGAGGAAGCGCACGAAGGCCTCGACGTCGGCGGGCTCGAGCACGAGCGTCGTTTCCGACGAGACGCCAGTGGCGATCACGGCAGGATCGCCCGCCTCCCACCGCGCCAGCATCTCGACCTCGGCCCAGCCGATGCGGAAGTAGCGGGCGCGGGCGGGATCCTCGAGCGTCCAGGTCGGCGCGCCATCGACGCCCGGGGGGCCCTCGTGCAGCACGATCTCCTCGCGCAGCGGCGGCAGCCGGGGCGCGGCCGCCGCGGTCATCGACGCGCGGCGCGGGGCGCCGCCGAGGGCGAGCGTGCCGCTCACAGCCCGAGCCACAGCCGCGCCGCGGCGATGGGCCGGCGCAGCAGGTAGAGGGCGAGGATCGTTCGCTCGCCGTAGAGCTTGGCCGGGCCGCGCAGGCCGAGGCGAAGGCGCGGGTCGTCGGCGGCGAAGCCGG
>JBNPEA010000109.1:0-17020 GCA_051117315.1 Salinarimonas sp.
GCTGCGTGGCCTGAGGCGATCATCGGTTGCAGTACCCGGAAACCACGACGATCCGGTGGAGTTCGCTGCCTTCCTGCGGCTGATCGGCGGGGAAAGCCGCCTGCCCGCCCCAGACCTGTGCAGCGTGCGCGATTTCACGGCGCTGCGTGTCGTGGGCCTCGCCTCGAACCTGCCCTACACCAGCGCCGGCGGCCTGGACGACGCGCAGCTCGACTGGCTCGACGCGACGCTCGCCGACGCGCCCGCGCGGCCGACGCTGCTCGTCGTGCATCACCCGCCCTTCCGCTGCGGCGTGGGCTTCATGGACCGGATCCGGCTGGTGGAGGGGGCGGCGCGGCTGGAGTGCATCGTCGCCGCCCATCCGCAGGTGCTGGCCGTGCTGTGCGGGCACCATCACCGCGCGATGGAGACGCTGTTCGGCGGGCGCCCCTGCTACGTCGCGCCCTCGCTCGCCTACGGCGTGAGCCTCGACATGCGCCCCGGCGGCGAGGGCGGCTTCGCCCCGGAGCCGGCGGCCTACCGCCTGCTGCACTACGACGGCCGCCGGCTGGTCTCGCACCTCGCCTTCGTCGAGGGCGCCGGCGCGGCGCGGCCGTTCCGGCTGGCGCAGGCCGCGGGGGCGTGAACGCAGAACGGGCGGAGGGGCTGCCCCCTCCGCCCGCCCGAGCCGTACGACGGGTCTCGAGGCGACGTCGCCGGTCGGTTCCGGAAAGGTCAGTTGGTCAGGTAGGGCATCGGGTCCACCGGGTCGGCGCCCTGGCGGATCTCGAAGTGGAGCTGGGGCGAGGTGACGTTGCCGGTGCGCCCGGAATGGGCGATCACCTGGCCGCGCCGCACGGCGTCGCCGCGGTTCACCAGGAGCTCGGAATTGTGCGCGTAGGCGGAAACGTAGCCGTCGTCGTGACGAACGAGCACGAGCTTGCCGTAGCCACGCAGCTCCTCGCCGGAATAGGCGACGGTGCCGCTCTCGGCGGCGCGCACGGGCGTGCCCTCGGGCACGGCGATGTTGATGCCCTCGTTGCCGGCGGTGCCGAAGCCCGCGATCACGCGCCCGCGCGCCGGCCAGCGGAAGTCGAGCCCAGTTGCTGCCGAGGGCAGGCTCGCGACCGCGGCCGCGGGCTGCTGCGCCGGCGCGGCGGTGCTGGGCTGCGCGGGTGATTGGACGGGCGACTGGGCGATCGGCGCGACCGTGGGCGCCCCGCTCGGGATGCGCACCGGGGCGCTCGGCGGCAGCGGCGCGGTCGCGACGACGGCGCCGGTGCGCGTCGGCGCCTGGGTCGCGGCGCGGGTGGGGGCGCGCGGCGGCACCGGCGCGGCGCCCGGCGCGGCACCAGGCGAGGCCGGCAGCACCGTCGGCGACGCGGAGGCGACGCGGGTGCCGCCGGCGGCATTGTAGACCGGGATCACGACGGCGCGGCCCGGCTGGACCTCGGCGGCGGAGGCGAGCCCGTTGACGCGCAGGAGCGCGTCGACCGGCACGTTGTAGCGCCCCGCGAGCGAGGCCGCGGTCTCGCCCTGGCGCACCACGATCGGCGTGCCGCCGAGCGCGCCCCAGCCGGGCGGGCCGCTCGCCGCGGGCGCCTGCGCCGCGATGGCGGGGCCGGTCGGCATCGGGGTTCCCGCAGCCGCGCCCGGCGCCGGCAGCGGCGCGCTGGCGACGGCGGTGGTCGGCGCCGCCGCGGCCGGATCGACGCTGCCCGTCATCACCGGGTCGCGGCCGGGGCCGGCGAAGGGGTTGCCGAAGGGATCGGCGAATCGCATCGTGTCGGCGCTGCACGCGCCGAGCGCGCCCGCCGCCAGTGCGACGAGAGCCACCCTCGCCGCGATGGAGGAACGAACCTGACCCTGGAGAACCTGGGTATAGCGCATCGACGCACCTGATACTCGAAACGACCTGACGCGCCGATTAAAAGGCCATTCAGGTTAAGCAAGCGTTGCGCGCATCAACCGTTCGACGGCCGCGCGGCGGCGGGCTGCTCCGCCACCAGGGGCGCAATGCGCACCTGCACGCCGAGGCGGCGGCGCACGACGCCGTCCGCGTCCTTCTCGACCACCGCGAGGCGCGGGAAGCCGTCCGTCGTCGTCGCGCCGACGAGGCGCCCGCCGGGCGCGAGCCGCTCGAGCAGCGTGTCGGGGAAATCCGCCAGCGCGCCGTTGACCAGGATTCGCGGGAAGCGCTCGCGGGTCCGCCGCGGGGTGAGGCCATCCCCGACGCCGAGCGCGATGCGGGCCGCGACGTCGAGCTGGCCGAGCCGCAGCGCGGCGGCGTCCGCCAGCGCGCCGACGCGCTCGACGCTCTCGACCACGCCGCCGAGCCGGGCCAGCAGGGCCGAGACGTAGCCAGAGCCGGTGCCGACCTCGTAGACGGACATGCCCTCCTCGAGGCCCAGCGCGACGAGCATCGCCGCGACGGTGGTCGGCGCCGACATCGTCTGGCCGTAGGGCAAGGGCAGAGCCACGTCCGAGCGGGAGAGATCCGAGAAGCGCGGGGGCGCGAACAGGGTGCGCGGCACGCGCTCCATGGCGCCGAGCACCGCCTTGTCGCGGTACCCCTTGGCGCGCAACGCCAGCACGAAGGCGGCCGTCTCCACCGCCTCCGCGTCGAGCGTCGGATCGCCCTCGCTGAGCCCTTGCCGATCGACGCGCATCGCCCCTCCGTCGCGCCAGGATAGCGGCACCCGGTTAACCGATCGTTCACCCTGCCGCCGAGCGCGCCCGCGGGAGGTCCGAGCTCCCTCGGGCTCCCGAGGCTGCGCGTCCGCATTCGTCCTGAGTGACGAGATCACCGTGACCGCGGACCCGCGCGGATACGAGTGGGGCACGGGCCGCGGCGGATCGACCGCCGGGCCGTTCGCAGGAGAGACGTCATGACCCGCAACATCGGCGGCATCGACCGCACCATCCGCATCGTCGCAGGCCTGCTGCTGCTCGCCTTCGCGCTCGGGCTCGGCTTCCCGCAGACCGGCTGGAACTGGGTCGGCTGGATCGGAGTCGTGCCGCTCGCGACCGCGCTGCTGGGCTGGTGCCCGGCCTATTCGCTCGTCGGGCTCGACACCTGCCCGACCAAGCGCAGCGGCGCCTGAGGGGCGCGTGCCCTGTCGCATCGAGGACACAGCCGGCCGGCGCGTGAGGGCACGGCCGGCCGGCTCGCTTGATTTCGCCGTGCGCCTTGCGCATCGTCGCGGCGGTACGGGCGTTGCGGAGGATTCAGGACGATGCGCGGGACGATCATGGCATTCGTGGCGACGGTCGCGGCGACGCTCGCCGGCGCCGCGCTCGCGGCGGACGTCTCGCGCGGCGTCGCCACCGAGGATCGACTCGGCGGCTGGTTCTACGGCGCGCCGCCCGCGGAAGAGCGCGTGATCCCGTTCTCGGGCGAGGTGCCCGCCTGCGACTCGCCGACGGTGCTGGCGACGATCGCGAGCGAGTTCAACCGTCGCGAGGCTCGCTTCTGGGATTCGGCGCTGCGCGTCGTCGGTATCGAGCATGTACGCTCGGTCGCCTTCCGCCCCTGGACGGACAGCTTCTTCCCCCGGCGCTTCTGCACGGCCACCGCCGCCGTTGCGGAGGGGCCGGTGGTGCGCCACCACCGCGTGAACTACCTGATCCGCGAGGAGCTCGGTGTCATCTCCTGGTCGTCGCACGATGTCGAATGGTGCGTCGTCGGTGTCGAGCGGCATCTCCACGCGGCGCCGAACTGCGAGATGATGCTGCCCTGAGGATCCTGCCTGAGGATCCTGCCTGAGGATCCTCGCCCGAGCCCCGCCCGGCGCGTAGCCCGGCGGGCTTGCGGCGCGGGCGCCGCTGGTGCCATGTCGCCTCCATGAACTATCGCCACGCGTTCCACGCCGGCGGCTTCTCCGACGTGATGAAGCACGCTGTCCTCGCCCGTCTCCTCGCCTACCTGGCGCGCAAGGAGACGCCCTACCGCTACATCGACACCCATGCCGGCATCGGCCTCTACGATCTCGCCGCCGACGAGGCGCGGCGCACGGGAGAGGCCGAGGCCGGCATCGGCCTGATGGGCGCTCCCTTCGCGCCCGCGGTCGAGGACGTTCTCGCGCCCTATCGTGCGGCGCTCGCCGCCGTGCGCGCGCGCCATGGCGAGAGCGCCTATCCCGGCTCGCCGGCGCTGGCGCGCGAGATGCTGCGCCGGCAGGATCGGGGTGTGCTCGTCGAGCTCCACCCCGCGGACCACGCGACCCTGTCCGCGCGCTACAACGCGGTGGCGAATCTCAAGACGCTCGCGCTCGACGGCTGGACGGCGCTCGGCAGCCTGATCCCGCCCAGGGAGAAGCGCGGGCTCGTGCTGATCGACCCGGCCTTCGAGGCGCTGGGCGAGCTCGACCGCCTCGCCCGCGCCCTCGCCGCCGCCCAGCGCAAGTGGCCGACGGGGGTCTATGCCGGCTGGTACCCGATCAAGGACCCGCGCGAGGTCGACCGCGCGGCGGCGCACCTCGCCGGCCTCGATCGCCCCGGGCTGCGGCTCGAGCTGCACGTCGACGACGCGAGCCGTGTGGACCGGCTCAACGGCTGTGGGCTGTTCGTGATCAACCCGCCCTTCACGCTGGAGGAGGAAGCGGGCCTGCTGCTCCCCGCCCTCGCCGAGCGGCTCGGCCGCACGGGGAAGGGGTCGGCGCGGGTCGTGCGAATCGGCGCAGCGCCATGAGCGTGCCGCACGCCTTGCCGAGCGTCGCCGGCGCGTGAGACAAGGGAGTCCCGCCGCCTCCACCTCGAGGACCACACCATGATCCTGCGTACGTCGCCGGCCTCCCCGTTCGGCCGCAAGGTGAAGATCGCCGCCGCCGTGCTCGGCCTCTCCGAGGGCATCGAGATCGTGCCCGCCGACACGACCGACCCGAACGACGACCTGCGGCAGCAGAATCCGCTGGGCAAGCTCCCGGTTCTGATCACCGACGAGGGCATGGCGATCTACGATTCGGCCGTGATCGTCGCCTATCTCGACCACCTCGCCGGCGGCGGCAAGCTGATCCCCGCCGGTACCGGACGCTTCCAGGTCCTCGTGCTCGAGGCGCTGGCGGACGGGCTGATCGACGCGGCGATCCTGCAGGTCTACGAGGGCCGCTTCCGGACGCAGGACAAGCGCGAGCCGACCTGGGTGGACTACCAGGCTCAGAAGGTCACCCGCGCCCTCGATCGGCTGGAAGGCCAGGCCGGCGCCATCGGCGACGCGCTCGACGCCGGCACGATCGCGCTCGCCTGTGCGCTCGGCTATCTCGACTTCCGCTTCCAGGGGACCTGGCGGTCATCCTACCCGGGCCTCGTCGCCTGGCTCGACGGCTTCGCCGCGCGGGTGCCCGCCTTCGAGAAGACGCGCCCGAGCTGAGCCCGGACGCCGCCGCATCCATTTCGTCCCCGCGCGCGTATCTCCCGCAGCTCGAGGAACGGAGAGACGCGATGGCGGCGCCCAAGGCGGCCCTGGTGACCGGCGGTGCGAAGCGGATCGGCGGCGCGATGGTGGAGCGCCTCGCCCGCGAGGGCTGGAGCGTCGCGATCCATTGCAACGCCTCCGTCGTCGAGGCGGAGCGTCTCGCGCACGACATCGGCGCCGCCGGCGGCCGCGCCACCGTGGTGCAGGCGGACCTGTCGGACTCGGACGCCGTCGCCGGCATGGTCGCCGCGGCGGGCGTCGCGCTCGGGCCGCTGGATCTCCTCGTCAACAATGCCAGCGAGTTCGAGGACGATCGCATCGAGAGCCTCGACCTCGCCCGCTACGGGCGCACGCTGGCCGTCGACCTCACCGCCCCGCTGATCCTCGCACGCGACTTCGCCGCGCAGCTGCCGGAAGACACCGAGGGCCTGATCGTCAACGTGCTCGACCAGCGGGTCTGGAAGGAGACGCCGCTGTTCTTCTCCTACCAGATCGCCAAGTCCGCGCTGTGGACGGCGACGCGCACGATGGCGCGGGCGCTCGCCCCGCGTATCCGCGTCAACGCCATCGGGCCGGGGCCGACGCTGACGAGCCCGCGCCAGGGCGACGAGGACTTCGCCCGTCAGGCGGCGGCGGTGCCGCTCGGGCGCTCCTCCTCGCCGGCGGAGGTCTGCGACGCGCTGATCTATCTCGCGAACGCCCGCAGCGTCACCGGCCAGATGCTGGCGCTCGACGGCGGCCAGCATCTCGCCTGGGAGACGCCCGACGTCGTCGGCATCCGGGAATAGGCGCGATCAGGGAGCGAGCGCGATCGCCGAGACGAGCCGGCCGTAATCCGGCTCGCCGCGATGGGTGGCGCGGCGGTAGGAGTAGAACAGGTCCTCGTCCGAATAGGTGCAACGTGCGAGGTCGTGCGCCGCGCCGATCTCCGCCCGGGCGAGCCGCGCGGCGATGTAGCCGGGCAGGTCGAGCTGCCACTTGCCTTCGCGCGTGCCGGGAGCGAAGCAGCGGGCCGCCTCCGGGTCCTCGCCGACGAAGGCCTCGTGCAGCTCGGCGCCGACCTCGTAGGCCCCCTGCCCGATCGTCGGGCCCAGCACCGCGACGATGCGCTCGCGCCGCGCCCCGAGCCGCTCCATACCGGCGACCGTCGCCTCGAGGACGCCCGCGAGCGCGCCGCGCCAGCCGGCATGGGCGGCGCCGATGACGCCGCCCTCGGCATCGGCGAAGAGCACAGGCCCGCAATCGGCGGTGAGGATCGCGAGCGCCAGGCCCGGCCGGTCCGTCACCATCGCGTCCGCCTTCGGGCGCGCGTCGGGCGCGATCGGCGCCTCGACGGTGACCACGTCGGGCGAATGCACCTGGTTCACGCTCACCAGCGCGTCGGGAGCGATGCCGAGCCGCTCGGCCATGCGGGCGCGGTTGGCGAGGACCCGCTCGCGCGCGTCGGCGGAGCCGAGCCCGCCGTTGAGGCTGGCGTAGAGCCCCTGCGACACGCCGCCGTCGCGGGTGAAGAAGGCGTGGCGAACGCCGTCGGTGGCGAGCGCGTCGGACGTGATGAGCATGATCCCTCGTGTCAGGTGAAGCCGACGCAGGCCGACAGCCGCGGATGCGCGACGGCCAGCGCCTTGAAGAGCACGCCCATGTCGTCGTCCCCCTCCCCCGCGAGCCGCACGAGCGCGGCGCCGATCTCCTCGGACTGCCTGGCGCTCGCCCGCGCCGCCAGCGCCCGCGCCCGCGCCTCGATGCCGAGGGCGCGCAGGAAGGCGCCCTGCGTCACCGGCCCGAAAACCCGCGCACCGGCGTCCTGCGCCGTATGCGCGAGCTGGGCGAAGTCGACATGGGCGGTGACGTCCGCCTCGCCGGGATCGACCAGAGGATCGGCGAAGGCGTGGCGGCGGATGGCCTGGAGCGTATCGGCGAAGCCGGTCTGCGCGTGACCGTAGTCGATGGCGAGCGCCGCGCCGCCCATCGCGACGAGCCGCTCGGCCAGCGCGCGCATGACGGCCGTCTGCGCCGCGGCGATCTCGAGCACCGCGCCCTCGGGCGCGGCGTAGCCGATCGCGGGGTCCGCGTCGGGGGCGAGGCCGAAGGCGAGCGCGCCCGTGGCATCGAGACCGACGAGGCGCTCGTGCCAGGCGCCGCGGTCGCGCACCAGCTGGCGCACGGGCAGCGCGTCGAAGAACTCGTTGGCGAGCGCGATCAGCGGCAGGTCCGGCACCGCCTCGAGGCCCGTGTGCCACTGCACGCCGCCCGCCAGCGCCGGCGGCGGCGTCGCGAGTGCGGTGCGTTGGCGCTCCCGCAGCACCGGGCTCGTCTCGACGAGGTGCACCGCCGCCGCCTCCAGGAAGCCCGGTGCCACCTTGGCGGCGCGTAGCGCATCCGCCATCAGCGTGCCGCGGCCTGGGCCGAGCTCCACCAGCGCGAAGGGCGCGGGTCGGCCGAGGTCGATCCAGGTCTGCGCCGCCCACAGCCCGACGAGCTCGCCGAACATCTGGCTGATCTCCGGGGCGGTGACGAAGTCCCCCGCCATCCCGATCGGGTCGCGGGTCATGTAGTAGCCCAGCGTCGGGTGGCCGAGGCACAGCGCCATGTAGCGGGAGACGGAGATCGGCCCTTCCGCGGCGATCAGCTCCCGGATCTCGGCGCCGAGCGGCGTCATGTGGACGGTGCCTCCTCCTTCGCCTTCTCGTTCGCCACGGCGCCGCGCCGCGTCGCGCCCGAGCGCGCGAGCGCGACGAGGACGATGCCGCCGACGAGCAGCGGGACGGAGAGCAGCATCCCCATCGTCACCCCGCCGGAGAGCACGTCGACCTCGCGCCCGAACAGGAAGCCGAGCTGCGGATCGGGCTCGCGGAAGAACTCCGAGACGATGCGGGCGATCGCGTAGCCGATGCCGAAGATTCCCGCGATCAGCCCCGGGCGCCGGAAGCCGGCGAGGGCGACCGCCACCAGCATCACGGCGAGGAGGGCGAGCCCCTGCGTCCCCGCCTCGATCAGCTGCGAGGGGTACCGCGGCACGTCCCCGGCATGGGGGAAGACCACGGCCCAGGAGACGTCCGGCGCCGTCCGGCCCCAGAGCTCGCCGTTGATGAAGTTCGCGATGCGCCCGAAGAACAGGCCGACGGGCGCCACCACGGCGACGACGTCGAAGATCGGCAGCACCGGGAGGCCGCGCCGGCGGGCGAACAGGATCATCGCCAGGACGGCGCCGATGAGCCCGCCGTGGAAGGCCATGCCGCCGCGCCAGACGGCGAGGATCTCGAGCGGGTTCGCGAGATAGGCCTCCAGGTTGTAGAACAGCGCATAGCCGAGCCGCCCGCCGAGGATCAGCCCGATCGCCACCCACACGACGAGATCGTCGATGGCGATCGCGTCCGGCCGGCGAACGCCGCTCCACAGGCCTTGCGCCCGCACCAGCCGGCGCGCACCCCACCAGCCGATCAGCAGCCCGGCGATGTAGGCGAGCGCGTACCAGCGGATGGCGATGGGTCCGATCGCGATGGCGACCGGGTCGATCTCTGGAAAGGGCATGCGGCCTCGCGGGCGTTCGCCCGCGTCGCGGGCGAGAACTGGATGGTCGCGGACGTGACGGGTTTGTGCAAGGGCGTCAAGAGCGCGACGCGGCACGGATGCGTGAGTCTCACCCGCAGGGCCGGCGCCCCTGACATGACATATTGCTACTATTATACAATTTATGTATGCTTTAACAATTGAGTTGCAATTACATTTTAAGGTTGATACGATGGCACATCAACACCACTCGATCACCCGAGGTTTCTCATGTTGTTGAACTTGAGCCTCACGCAGCCCGAGAGATCGCTCGATCAGCTGCTCGCGAACTCCGACGTGTTCGACGACCAGGTCAGCTTCGGAGACGATATCGATCGCGCACACGAGGTCCTCCTCGATGAGACACGATCTCACCAGGAGCGTTGTGACCGTTTTCTGGAATGGGCATCCCGCTACCAACCCTGCCTGTTCGGTCGCCTCGGCGCAAGAAAGACAATGAACATCAGCTATGACATCTGCTGGATCGACGAACAAGAGGTACGAAACGGCGACACGTATCTGATCAAGAAGATCAGAGCTGCACGCCGTGCCTGGAAAATCAGAGCCAGTGAAGGACTTTCGAGCGGCTTTCTGATCATGTTCAATGGGCCCAGATTCGCCCATTTGAAGCCAGGCCAGGATCTACTCGATGTGTGTATGCAAATCTCAAATCTATATCTCGTCGAGAATGCTCCCGTAGAGGCGGACGTCATCTACACCGAGGCCGTCCCGCTGAGGTTGCAATCGCTTCAGCTCTTCCGCGGCGGCATCAACCTGTTCTACCCGTCGGCGCATCGCACGCGCAACCACGACCGGAGAGTCCCCGGCGGCGTTCTCGTCTCGGTCAACAGCCCGGGCCACTGGGCGAACACGCTCGTCAAGCACAACCTCGTCGAGGGGCTCGGCGAAGCCGTCGATCGGGCCATGGATCTCGCGTTGCGCTCCATCGGCAACGGCGGCATCGGCCATCCCGGCTTCCCGAGCGCCACTTGGCACAACCGTGAAACGGATCCCGCGGCTCTCGCCGCGCGCCGGTGCGTCGGCCGCTTGCCGCACACCGTGCCGGCGGATCACTCGCAAGCCACCTACAGCGGCCTCTACCATACGGACGTTCTCGTCCCGACCGAGGTGACGGTCGACGGGACCATCGACCCGGACTTCGGCGCTTGCGAGCACTGGCGCCATCTCGTGCTGGGCTACATCAGCGAAGCCACGGTCGCAGAGGGCCATCTCAACTATGCGCTGATCCATGGCCATCCCATCGCGGAGGAGGAGATCTTCCACAACCCCTGGGCACCTCGGCGCGCCGTCAACGCGCCGAGCTTCCTCTGACAGCCCGGCCCGCGATGGGCGCGAACCCTCACCAGCCGGATCGGGACGGCTCGGCGCGCCCGCGCAGGCGCGCGCCCGACCTCACGTCGGAGGGCGTCGATGCGGCAGTCTGCCGCAACGCCGCCGAGGCGCTGCGCGAGTTCATCCGCAGCGAAACCTATCCTCGCGTCCGGAACGCCGAAGATCGACGGTCTCGCTCGGCTCGCCGGGGACGGCTCGACAGCGCTGCTCGCCGACGGTCTCCTCGGCGTCACGTGCCTTGCCCGCGCGAGGCCGGCCAGCGACGGCGGGAGCTGCCGCTGCATCACATCGGATGTCCGCCGGCGCACGCCGCTGGAGGACGACATCGCATGATGCACGCTCCTTCGCGCCGGCGCTCTTGCCCGGAAACACCAAATCGTAGTCTGTTCGAGAATGCAGGCAGAGGCCGCGCCGCTGACGGGAGGATGGCGGCTGCTCGGCCGCGGATCTCCGTGCGAGGGCAGGACATGGCGGCAGAGGCGACGCAGGCGGCGCGGTTGCGGATCGTCGGGCTCGACCTCGACGTCTGGCCCGCCTTCGTCGACCTGCTCGGGCCGGAACGGGGCGGCGACGGCGGGTGCTGGTGCACGTGGTGGCGCATCGGCCGCAGCGCGTGGCGGGCCTGCAGCCGCGACGAGCGGCGCGCGCTGCTCGAGGCGGCCTGCCGTGCGGGCGAGCCCCTCGGCGTGCTCGCCCTCGAGGGGGAGCGGGCGCTCGGATGGTGCGCGGTCGCGCCAAGGCCGGCCTATCCGACGATCGCCCGCTCCCGGGTTGCACGGCCCGATGCCGCGACCCCGGAAGGAAGCGCGACGTGGTTCATCTCGTGCTTCTACGTCCGCGTCGGGCATCGGCGGCGCGGTCTCACCCGCACCCTGGTGGCGGGAGCCGTGCGCTACGCCGCCACGCACGGGGCACGTTGCGTCGAGGCCTGCCCGAGCCTGGCCCAGGGACCCGGCGCGGATCGTTTCGTCGGCGCGGTCGGCACCTTCGAGGCCTGCGGCTTCGTCGAGGTGGCACGACGCTCACCCGGGCGGCCACTGATGCGCCTCGACCTCGAAGCCGGCGCGCCATGAAGCGCGTGCTTCACCCGCCCGCCAAGGAGATCGGCGTGGTCGCGTCCCTGGCGGCGCTCGTATCCGGCGGCCGCGTGAACGACGCAGGCGCGGCCGCACGGGACGCGCGGACCTGCGCCCTGCGCGATCGGGTCCTCGAGCGGATCACGCTCGCGTGCCCCGCGATGACGGCGGCTATTCTGCCCCTGGAGGAGCGATCATGAACGCCCCGGCGACGCCGCTCGACGGGGTTCCCCGCCTCTCGGCGATCTACCGCTATCCCCTCGAGAGTGCGCGGGGTGAACGGCTCGAGGTCTGCGGCATCCTCGGCGCGGGCATCGCGGGTGATCGCGCCTGGGCGGTCATCGACGAGACCCGGCGATGCCTCACCGTCCGCGAGCGGCCGGACCTGCTCACTCTCTCGGCGCGGCTCGCGGCTGGAAACCTGCGGATCACGCGCCCGGACGGCGAGACGCTCGTGGTGCGGGAAGCGGCCGACGGCACGGCGCTGCAGGTCCGCCTTCACGGGCGCGAGGTGACCGCCCGGCTCGCGGGCGAGGAGGCGCGGGACTTCCTCTCGCGCACGCTCGGACCCGGCCTGCGGCTCGTGCGGGTCGACGCGCAGACCCGTGCCGGCCTCTGCGATACCGCGCCCCTGCGTCTCGTGCTCGAGGAGAGCTTTCGCGCACTCGCGGCGCACTGCCCCGTGCCGCTTTCTCTGGAGCGCTTCCGGCCCAACCTCGTCGTCTCCGGGGCGCCGGCATGGGCCGACGAGGCATGGGCGGATGCCGGCGTCGAGCTCGTCGTCGGGACGGCGCCGATGCGCGTGGTCGATGCCTGCGAGCGGTGCGCCGTGCCGAGCGACGACCCGGACACAGGGGCACAGGAGGATGCGCGGGAGCCGTTGCGGACCCTGCACGCGCTGCGCGGCGGCGCCCTCCGCTTCGGGCTGCTCGTGGCGCCCGTGCTCGAGCCGGCGGTCCTGCGCGTGGGCGATACGGTCGTACCCCGGCTCATGACGGAGGCGTGATCCGTGGGGCTACCCTCGACGCCCCTCCCCTCGCTCGCCGCCGTCGTCCTCGCCATTGCACCCGCCCGGGCTGCTCGAGACGGCGCACGCGGCCCCTCGTCGCCATCGTGACGATGGCCGCGCGCCGGGTCGTGGCCGAAGCGTCGCTGATCGCGGCCGCTGCGGAACGGCTGAACGCCTGATACACGCCGGCGACCCACACCGTGGCGCCGGCACCGCCCCCCGGAGGGCGACGCGCATCCGCTCGCCTGGCCGCCGCCCGAGCGGGCGAGATCGCGACGACGCCGAGCCCGCCGCGGCTGTTGCACCGGGCGGCGACGCAGTCCATGTAGAGACGACGCTGCGCCCCCGGGCGTGCGCCATGACAGTTCAGGACGGCGACCCATGAACCAGAACCGCATTCTCGACGACCTCTCCCGCCTGTTCTCGGATGCGGCGGGGGCCGCGGGGGGCGTACGGCGCGAGATCGATGCCGTGATGCGCGCCCAGCTGGAGCGCATCGTCAAGGACATGGACGTGGTCTCCCGCGAAGAGTACGAGGCGACCCGCGAGATCGCCATCGCCGCCCGCGAGGAGGCCGAGAAGCTGGCGCTGCGCGTCGACGCGCTCGAGGCGCGCCTCGTCAAGCTGACCAGCCGGCCCGATTGAGAAGAAGCCGGCGCGCCGCTCAGCCGGCTCGCCGCGCCAGCACGACGACGTTCCCCGCGAGCGCGAGACCCGCGCCGACGATGGCGGGGAGCGTCCAGACGTAGCCCTCGACCAGGGTCGAGACCCCGAGCGCCACGATCGGGAAGAGCACTGTGGCGTAGCCGGCGCGCGCCGGACCGATGCGGCGCAGGAGCGTGACGTAGGACGCGAAGGCGGCGACCGAAGAGACGATCGCCAGGAAGAAGAGCCCGCCGAGATAGGGCCAGGTCCATTCCACCGTGAATTCCTGTCCGCGGGCGAGCGACAGCGCCAGCAGGACGCCCGCGCCGTAGATCATGCTCCAGGCGTTGGCGGACAGGAGCGGGACGCCGCGACCCTGCAGGCTCGCCGCGGCGATGTTGCCCAGCGAGAAGAACAGCGTGCCGAGGAGGCACAGCGCGAGACCCGCCGCCGCGGCGAGGTCGAGCCCCGCGCCGGCGATCTGCGGATAGTAGAGCAGCGCCACGCCCAAAACGCCGACGACGCCGCCGAGCGCAACCCGTCCCTCGAGGGGCTGGCGCAGCAGCAGCGCGCCGAGCACGAGGTTCGCGATCGACGCGAGCGAGAACACCACGGCCAGGAGGCCGGAGGGGATCTCCATGCCGCCGTAGTAGAACATCAGGAAGTTGAGCGAGAACATCAGCGCGCCGGCCGCCGCGAAGCGCAGGTGCAGGGCGGCGGGAAAGCGCATCCGCTCGCGCCGCGCGGCGACCCAGACCAGCATGATCGCCGCCGCGATCAGGAATCGCCAGAACAGCGAGACCTCGGGTGCGACCATGCCGAGCTGCGCCTTGAGCGCGATCCAGCTCACGCCCCACGAGAACACCACCACGCCGTAGAGGCCGATCGTGCCGAGATCGATCCCGCCGGGGGATGCCCGGCCCAGGATCGCCACCGATGACGCGGGGGGAGTGTCCTTCATGCCGCGACGCTACGCGCCGCCGGCGGGCGCGACAAACGACGTTGCGTGATGACTCCCGTGCGTTCCGCTTATGGCACGGAGCGGTCGGCCTGCGAGGCGAGCGCACGGCGAAACCGCATCGCAGCGTCGGCGAGGCCCGCGGCCGCGTCCGCGAGGTCGCGGGCGAGCGCGCCCATCGTCTCCAGCACGTCCGTCTCGAGGCTCGCCGAGCGGCTGGTGTCGAAGCGCGCCAGCGCGCGCTCGTAGGCGATCAGAGCCCGGTCGAGCTCGTGCGAGACGTCCTCGGCCTTGGTGCCCAGGACGACGCGCTCCAGCGCGAAGTCGAGCTCGTCGTCGACGACGCCGAGCGCCCGCAGGCGCATGCACAGGACGTCCACCGCGTGGCGGCACCAGGATTCGCGCGAGAACATGGCGCAGGAGCAGGTGAGCTCGACGTCGCCGCCGATCTCGCGCGCGATCGCGAGCGTGTGCTGGTGGCCCTCGGCGCCCGTGACTGTGAGTCGTACCGGGGCTTCGGGCAGGTCGTTGTGCGTCAGCATCGTGTCGGTCCCCCACGGGCGCGGGCGCGCCCGAAACCCGGCCGCGCAGGAACGACCGGCGATGCGGGAGTGCGCGCTTCCGGCGTCCGTTCTCTCCCGCAGCGTCAGACTAGTGGCGCGAGACACGCCCGGCAACGCCTCGGCCGCGGCGCCCACATGTTCGTGCGCCGGCTGCATGACAGCGCCGCGCCGCGAAAAGGCCTGTGGATAACGGGGAAGGCGGGGAGAGTGCGAAAAAGGCACTCGGAGACGCGTGCATTCCGCGCGGCAGCGCCGAATCGTGGGGGAAACAAGCCGTATGCGGGGGCGAGTTGAGGACGTCGAACCAACGGAGGCATCCGTGAACGTCCATTACCTACACGCAAGCGACGGTGTCCACCTCGTCGTCGACCAAGAGGGGCGTCGGTCCCGACGGGCGGGCGAGATGCGCGCGGGGGCGATCGCCTTCGCCCGCGAGATGATGGCGCAGCTGCCGCACTATCCGCGCTGGGACGAGTGGGCGGTCTACGTCTACGACCACGCCGGCGAGTGCGACCGCATCACTTTCGCGGAGGCGCGGGAGGCCGCGCTCACGCGGGCTCCGGAGCGGGCAGCGCGCACGCCTCGAACGCGGGGGCGACGGAGCCGCCCCACGCACCGTGATACAGGTCGAGCAGAACGCGCGCCCGCGGGCGCCCGCTCGCCGCGATCTCCTCGAGCGGGTCGAGGTACGAGGTCTCGTCACGACGAAGCCCATCCGTGATCGCCCGCCGGGCAAGCCCGGAGCGCGCAATCGCCAGGACGTCGCGGGCGATCGCACCCACGGTGCGGCCCGCGATCGTGGCATCGAGCCCGAGCCGCGGCGCGTCGTTGCGCAGCCGCTCGCGCTCCTCGGCGCTCCAGCCCTTCACCAGGTCCCAGGCGGCATCGAGCGACACCGGGTCGTAGAGCAGCCCGACCCAGAAGGCGGGCGCGGCGAGCAGGTGGCTACGCGGCCCGGCATCCATGCCGCGCATCTCCAGGAAGCGCTTGACGCGCACCTCCGGGAACGTGGTCGAGACGTGGTTCGCCCAGTCCGAGCGAGTGGCGCGCTCGCCCGGCAGCTGCGGCAGGCGGCCCGCCAGCAGGTCGCGGAAGCTCGCCCCGGCGACGTCGTGGTACACGCCCTCGCGCTTGACGAAGTACATCGGCACGTCGAGCAGCCAGTCGACGTAGCGCTCGTAGCCGAAGCCGTCCTCGAAGGCGACCGGCATCATGCCGGTGCGGTGCGGATCGGTGTCGGTCCAGATGTGGGAGCGCATCGTGAGGTAGCCGTTGGGCCGGCCGTCGGTGAAGGGTGAGTTGGCGAACAGCGCCGTGGCGATCGGCTGCAGCGCCAGCGAGACGCGCAGCTTGCGCACCATGTCGGCCTCGCTGGAATAGTCGAGGTTCACCTGCACCGTCGAGGTGCGCAGCATCATGTCGAGGCCCAGGCTCCCGACCTTGGGCATGTAGCCCATCATGATGCGGTAGCGGCTCTTGGGCATGACCGGCGTCTCCTCGCGACGCCAGAGCGGGCTCATGCCGAGATCGAGGAAGCCGATGCCGAGCGGCTCGGTCACGCGCCCGGTCTTCTCGAGATGCTCGTCGAGCTCTGCGCGGGTCTCGTGCACGTCGGTGAGGAGCGCACCGGAGAGCTCGAACTGGCCGCCCGGCTCGAGCGAGACGGCGCCGCCGCCCTCCCCCTCGAACAGGCCGATCAGGTTGCCGGCGTCCTCGATGGGCTCCCAGCCCGTCGTCTCGCGCAGGCCCGCCAGCACGGCCTCGATCCCGGCCGGGCCGGCGAAGGGGACCGGGGTCCGGTCGGCGCGGTAGAAGGGGATCTTCTCGTGCTCGGTCCCGATGCGCCACGCCGCGCGCGGCTTCTCGCCCTCGGAGATCCAGGCGACGAGCGCATCGCGCGCGGTGATCGGCGTCGCATCGGAAACGTCGCGGGCCATGCGGGAACCTCGTGAGAACGAAACGTGGCCCGCGCACGAGCCCGGCCGTGTAGATAGGCCGTCCGGGCACGGGCCGCAATCGCGGCCGCGCGCTCGTGTGCGCCCACGGGAATCGGCACCCGCGCAAGGTGCGGAGCATCGCCGGTCAGGCGTTGCCCGCGATGGGGGAGAGCATCACCGGATCGATGCCGATCTTGCGCAGGACGCCGTCGTACTTCGCCTCCGCGGGCGCGCCGAACACGATCTCCGGATCGGCGGGGCAGGAGAGCCAGCCGTTCCTCTGGATCTCGGTCTCGAGCTGGCCCGCGCCCCAGCCGGCGTAGCCGAGCGCGAACATCGCCCGGTCCGGACCATCGCCGCGGGCCATGGCGCGCAGGATGTACACCGTCGACGTGAGGGAGATGGCGCCGTCCATCGGCAGGGTCGACGGCTCGATGAAGAAGTCGGGCGTGTGCAGCACGAAGCCGCGGCTCGTCTCGAACGGCCCGCGCTTCCTCACCTTCCTGGAGCCCACGCGCTGCGGCCGGCGCATCGCCTC
>JBNPEA010000132.1:0-16921 GCA_051117315.1 Salinarimonas sp.
CCGCCGTCCGGGCCGAGGACCGAGCCGGGCTTCACCGTGACGAAGACGAAGCGGCCGTCGACGTCGGTCTCGGCCCGACCGAAGCCGCGGAAGGCGGCGTTGCCCGGTGCCTCCGGGTAGCGCCCCTCCCCGTCCGCCTGCCAGATCTCGACCATGGCGTCCGGCACGGGCTCGCCCGCCCCGTCGAGCACCCGGCCCTCGATGTGGATGCGCGCGCCCGGGGCGTCCGGCGTCGCGATCGCGTTGCCCGCGATGCCGCGGGCGTCGTAGGCCTCCGGCGTCAGGCAATAGGCGAAGAAGGGCCCGACCGTCTGGGACGGCGTGATGCCGCGCTCAGCCATGGTGCGGATCCTCCATCGGCGTCGCGCCGCGCCCGCGCAGCACGATGTCGAACCGGTAGCCGAGCGCCCATTCGGGCTTCGTCGTCTCGATGTCGAAGGACGAGACCAGCCGCTCGCGGGCGCGGGAGTCGGGGATCGACTGCCAGATCGGGTCGAGCCCGAGCAGCGGGTCGCCGGGGAAGTACATCTGCGTCACGAGCCGCGTGACGAAGCTCGGGCCGAACAGCGAGAAATGAATGTGCGCCGGCCGCCAGGCGTTGTGGTGGTTGCGCCAGGGGTAGGCGCCGGGCTTGATCGTGGTGAAGGCGTAGCCGCCGCTCTCGTCGGTGACGGCGCGGCCGGCGCCCGTGAAGTTCGGGTCCACCGGCGCGTCGTGGCGGTCGTTGACGTGGATGTAGCGGCCGGCGGAGTTGGCCTGCCAGATCTCGATCAGCGTGTTCGGAACAGGCCGCCCGTCCTCGTCGACGACGCGGCCCGTGACCACGATGCGCTCGCCGAGCGGCGCGCCCGGATGGCCGAGGGTCAGGTCGTTCTCGCCCGCGGCGACGCTGTCGTGGCCGTAGGCCGGGCCGGTGAGCTCCGTGAGGGTGTGCGGCAGGATCACCAGCGGCCGGCGCGGGGCGCGCAGGCGCGTCGAGGCGTAGGCCGGCGCGTCGTTCGGCGGATGGGCATCGAGGCTCTCGCGGGGGTAGGCCCGCCCCGGCGTCTGCGACATGGCACGTCCTCCTCGCGCCCCGCTCCGGCCGCGGCGCTGCCGGCGAGGTCATTCGTATGCGAATGATCCTGCCGCGGGACGCCCGCTTTGTCAAAACGCGAACGCCCCCGCGCCGGGACGCGGGGGCGTTCGCAGGATCAGCGAGATGGAGAGCTCCGCCGTCTCGGCCGCACCGAGGTTCTCCCCTCCCCCGGTGGGGAGGGGCGGGGGTGGGGGACGTGCAGAACGACACGGAGGCGGATGCAGCGACCCGTCGGGAGCTCGCGGGACGCGGCGACGGCGATCGTCGCCCGGGCTCGACCGAGCCTCGGCCTCAGCGGACGATGTCGTTGCCGGCGAAGAACTGCGCGATCTCGACCTGGGCGTTCTCGGCCGAGTCCGAGCCGTGGACGGTGTTCTCGCCGACCGAGAGGGCGAACTTCTTGCGGATGGTGCCGTCGGCGGCGTTGGCCGGGTTGGTCGCGCCCATCACCTCGCGGTACTTGGCGATGGCGTTCTCGCCCTCGAGCACCTGCACCACGACGGGGGCGGAGATCATGAAGTCGACGAGCTCGCCGAAGAACGGCCGCTCGCTGTGCACGGCGTAGAACGTCTCCGCCTGGGCGCGGGTCATCAGGATGCGCTTCTGCGCGACGATCGCGAGGCCCGCCTCCTCGATCACGGCGTTCACGGCGCCGGTGAGGTTGCGCTTGGTGGCGTCGGGCTTGATGATCGAGAAGGTGCGCTCGGTGGCCATGTCGGTGTCCGCTTCGTGAGGATGCGTGGAAGATGGCGGGCTTATAGCCGCGCCGCCCCGCACCCTCAAGCGGCCCGATCAGGCGCCGGCGAGAAACATGCGCGCGCCGCGCTGGGCGGCGGCGATCTCGTCCGCCGACATCTCGTCCGCGAGCTCCGCCCGGCGCGCCACGGCGGCCCGGCAGCCCTTGGCGACCGCGATGTTGAGCCACTTGTGCGCGGCGACGAGATCGAGCGGCACCGAGCGTCCGGCCGCGTGCATGAGGCCGAGCTCCAGGAAGGCCTCGCCGGTATCGAGATCCGGTACGAGGGCGGCGATGTCGGCGGCACCGAGTTCGAGACGAGCCATGGTTGCTGCTCCCCTGTTCCACTTGCGTTGTTGAAGGGAAGCTTGCCGGGGACGCGTGAAATCTCGTCTAAAATTGTCGGTGAATCGGAGCGTAACTTCGGTGACCGCGGCGTTAGGTGAATCGCAGGTGAAGGTGAGACCGCTCGCCCCCACCGGTCCGCTGCGCGGACCACCTCCCGTGCGGGGAGGTCGCGTCACCGCGCCTGGCGCATCAGCACCGAGCGCTTGGTCACCAGGGCTGCGACGATGACGCCGATGGTGACGAGCGCGATGAGGATCGTCGAGGCGGCGTTGATCTCCGGCGTGACGCCGAGCCGCACGGAGGAGTAGATCCGCATCGGCAGCGTCGTCGCGCCGGGGCCCGAGGTGAAGCTCGCGATCACGAGGTCGTCCAGCGAGAGCGTGAAGGCGAGGAGGAAGCCCGCCAGCACCGCGGGCGCGATCACGGGCAGCGTGACG
This sequence comes from Salinarimonas sp., assembly GCA_051117315.1. GTDB lineage: Bacteria > Pseudomonadota > Alphaproteobacteria > Rhizobiales > Beijerinckiaceae > Salinarimonas. The sequence continues at coordinate 2,600 of JBNPEA010000132.1, forward strand.
AACACGAAGGTCCGCCACGGCGTCGCGCCGAGATCCATCGCCGCCTCCTCGAGCGAGCGGTCGAAGGCGACGAGGCGGGCCTGCACCACCACGGTGACGAAGCACATGGTGAAGGTGACGTGGGCGAGCGTCACGGTCCAGAAGCCGCGCTCGAGGTCGATCGAGACGAACAGCAGCAGCAGCGACAGGCCGGTGATCACCTCCGGCATCACCATCGGCGCGTAGACCATGCCGGTGAACAGCGCCCGCCCGCGGAAGCGGCCGTAGCGGGTGAGCGAGATCGCCGCCATCGTGCCGAGAACGGTGGCGAGGATCGCGGTGACGAAGGCGACGCGCACCGTCACCCAGGCCGCGTCGAGGAGCGGCTGGTTCTGGAGGAGCGCGAAGTACCACTGCGTCGAGAACCCGCCCCACACCGACACCAGCCGCGAGGCGTTGAAGGAGTACAGGATCAGGATCAGGTTCAGGCTGTAGCGGAAGGCGAAGCCCACCGCCAGCGAGGCCACGTTGCCCGGCGACAGCCGGCCACTCATCGTCCCTCCTCCAGGCGCCGCGCCTCCGCCTCCCGGAACAGCACGATCGGCACGACGAGCACGACGAGCATCACGAGCGCGACCGCCGAGGCGAGCGGCCAGTCGCGGTTCGAGAAGAACTCGCTCCACAGGATGCGCCCGATCATCAGGGTGTCGGAGCCACCCAGGAGGTCGGGGATGACGAACTCGCCCACCGCCGGGATGAAGCACAGGAGCGAGCCCGCGACGACGCCGGGCCAGGACAGCGGCACGGTGATCGTCCAGAACGCTTTCAGCGGCGTCGAGCCGAGGTCCTGCGCGGCCTCGATCAGCGCGTCGTCCATGCGCTCGAGCGTGGCGTAGAGCGGGAGCACCATGAAGGGCAGGTAGGTGTAGACGATGCCGATATGCACCGCGATCTCGGTGTTGAGGATGGTCAGCGGCGCATCGATCACGCCGACGCTCGTCAAGAGCCCGTTGAGCAGGCCCTCCGGGCGCAGGATGCCGATCCAGGCGTAGACGCGGATGAGGAAGCTCGTCCAGAACGGCAGGATCACCGCCGCCACCAGCAGCCCGCGCAGCCCCGCCGGCGCCCGCGCCATGGCGTAGGCGATGGGGTAGCCGACGAGGAGCAGCATCAGCGTCGAGGTCGCCGCGATGCGCAAGGACGAGAGCAGCGCCGCGACGTAGAGGTCGTCCGACCCGATGAAGAGGAAATTGTCGAAGGACAAGTCGCCGAGGAAGTCGACGAGGCCGCCCCAGCCGGCGGAGATGTCGAGCGTCGGCGCGTAGGGCGGCTGCGCCAGCTCCGGATAGGAGAGCGCGATCTTGAGGACGATCAGGACCGGCAGCGCGAAGAAGGCGGCGAGCCAGAGATAGGGCGCCCCGAGAACGACACGGCGCCCCCAGCCGCGGCGGCGTTGCTCCTCTCGGCGCGGGGTGCTGGTGACGGCCATCGCCTCCCCTCCCTCAGCTCGAGAGGATCACGGCGGCGTCCGGCAGGAAGCCGATGTGGACGCGCTCCTCGAGGTCGATCGGCCGCTCGACGAAGCGCGTCGTGTTGGCCCGCGTGACCCGCAGGATTCGCCCGTCGTCGAGCCGCACGCGGTAGACCGTCCAGTCACCCAGATAGCCGATGTCCCAAACCTCGCCCTCGAAGGCGTTGGGTCCCTCCGTCCGCTCGCGGGTGACGGTCATCTTTTCCGGGCGCACGGCCACCGCAACCGCCTGGCCGGGGTCGAGCCGCTCGTCGGGATCGTCGACCATGAGCGGACCGAGCGCGCCCGGCGCCGCGATCCGCCACAGGCCCGAGGCCTCACGCGCCGCGACGGTACCCTCGAGGATGTTCACGTCGCCGACGAAGTCCGCGACGAAGCGGTTCCTCGGCTGCTCGTAGATCTCGCCGGGCGTCGCCACCTGGACGAGGCGGCCGGCGTCCATCACGGCGATGCGGTCGGCCATGGTCATCGCCTCCTCCTGGTCGTGCGTGACCATCAGGAAGGTGGTGCCGAGCTCGATCTGGATGTCCATCAGCTCGAACTGGGTCTCCTCGCGCAGCTTCCTGTCGAGTGCGCCGAGCGGCTCGTCGAGGAGGAGCACCTTGGGCTTCTTGGCGAGCGCGCGGGCCAGCGCCACGCGCTGGCGCTGGCCGCCGGAGAGCTGATGCGGCTTGCGCGCGGCGAGGCGCTCCATCTGCACGAGCTTCAGCATCTCCGCCACCCGTGCGGCGATGACGTCCTTGGGCAGGCCCTCCTGCTTGAGCCCGAAGGCGACGTTCTTCTCCACGCTCATGTGCGGGAAGAGCGCGTAGGACTGGAACATCATGTTCACCGGCCGCTCGTAGGGCGGCACGCCGGCGAGATCCTCGCCCCCGAGCAGGATGCGCCCGCCGCTCGGCTCCTCGAAGCCGGCGAGCATCCGCATCAAGGTGGACTTGCCGCAGCCAGAGGGGCCGAGCAGGCAGAAGAACTCGTTCTCGTAGACGTCGAGGGTGACGTCGTCGACGGCCGTCGAGTCCGAGAAGCGCTTGGTCACGCCCTCGAAGCGGATGAGCGGACGCGCCGCCGGGTCGTTCCAGGGCGCGAAGGACTGGCGCACCGCGCCGATGGCGCGGGAGGACTTGTCGACCACGGGCAATTCATCGGCCCCCCGGCGGGATGGTTCGGCTGCGCGCCCCCATAGGGCAAGCGCGCCGCCGCCGCAAGGTACGTGCCATTGGTCCACGCACAGGCAGGTGACTGAGGCGGCATGTGCGAAGCGGCCATCGCCGCCTCACGCGGCCTCGCGGTCGCCTCCCGCGACAGCGGCCCCCAACGCCGGGCGTGCCCGTGGTCGATCGCTGGACGGTCGCGCGCTTGCCTCAGAGATAGTTCACCAGCGACAGGCGCGACAGCATCGCCGTGGTCTGGAAGCTCGCCTGCAGGCGGGTCTGCAGGTTGAGGAGCGAGACCGCCGCCTCTTCCGTCGAGACGAGCTCGACGTCGTCGAGCGCCTCGCGCAGCAGGGAGGCGCTGGCGTCCTGGCGCTCCTTCGTCGCGGCGATGGTCGCCTGGGCGCGGCCGAGATCCATGGCGATGTCGCGCGGCTGCGGGCGGTCCGTCGCGAGGAGCGCGCCGACACGGCTCGAGAGGGCGGCGAAGCTCTCCGGCGGCAGCGGCCCGGCCGCGGCGAGCGTGCCCAGCGAGACGAGCAGGTTGCGGAAGGACGGCTCGTCCGCCCGCGCGCCGATGGCGACGCTCTGCCCCTCGTCGATCCGCGCGATCACGCTCTGGCGCGCATCCGCCGTCGTGGGCATCGGGAGCGTCGTCTCGGAGCCCGCGGGGCGCCAGACGTCGGTGTCGAAATAGTCCGACACCGCCTGGATGATCTGGTCGGGGTCTGTGGGGTCCGCCGCCCCGGCGATCGCCGTCTGCAGGTCCGTGAGGATCCGCTGGTAGGACTCGACCGGCCGCGTGTCGCTGGCGCGGCCGGCGAAGAGGTGGCGGCCGTTGATCTCCGTGTTGAGGATCTCCACCGCGAAGGCGAGGTTGTTGCGCGCCAGCGCCTGCTCCTGCGGCACGCCGGCGCCGTCGACGATGCCCGACAGCGGCTCGAGCGCCGCGGAGCGGGTGTTCGAGGCGATCGTCTCCAGCCCCTGCAGCGAATTCATCATCGTCTTGAGGCGCAGGTTCGCGCTCGTCATGGTGTCGCCGAAGCTCTCGAAGCCGGAGAGCTTGGCGCGCAGGTCCAGCGCCGTGCGCCGCTCGAAGCCGAAGCCGGAATAGACGTCCGACTTGCGGCCCGTGGCCATCTGGCGCTCGAGATCCTGCGACGCCTTGCGCATCTCCACGAACATGCGCGCGGTCTCGCGCGAGTCGAAGGAGCCGGCTGCGAACGGGGTGATGCTGGTCATCTACGTCGTTCCTCAGATCCGCATCAGCACGTCCATCATCTCCCGCACCGCCGAGAGGACGCGCGCATTGGCGCCGTAGGCGGTCTGGAGCTGGACGAGCTGTGCCATCTCTTCGTCGATGTTCACCCCCGCCACATCGGCGAAGCGGCCCTCGACGGCGGCGAGCGCGACGCGCTGCCCCTCGTCGAGCCGCGCCGCCGTGGCGGAGGCCGCGCCCTGCACCTCGATCGTGCGCCGCACCGCGGCCGAGATGTCGGCCTGGAAGGGCGCGGCTCCGGAGAGCCCGGCCTGCGAGGCGATGGTCTGCGCGCGGGCGAGCCCGTCGCGCATCGCGGTCGGGCGCGCAGCATCGCCCTGGAAGGTGGAGTTGACCAGGAGTGCGGGGTTCGCCGCCACGTCCGTGTTGACGCGAATGCGCTGGGCGAAGCCCGTGAGCGGGTCCTGAGCCCCCGCACCGGTGAAGGGCACGTTGCCCGTGTCGGTGAAGAAGGGGAACGGCCCGGTTCCGGCAGTCGGGTCCGTGGCCGTGCCCGAGGCCGAGATCACGGTCCCGCCGGGGATCGTCACCGTCGTCCCGTCGAAGCTGCCGCCGAAGGCGCCGAGCGCCGTATTGATCTCGGCCTGCGAGCCGCTGACGCGCTCGAAGCGCCCGTTGACGACGAGATCCACCGTGCGCGGGCCGGTGAAGGCGGAGAGGTCGAACGTGGTCGCGCCGGTCTGGGTCACCGTCAGCGGCGTGTCGGAGACAGCGCGCGAGAGGCCGGCGGCGAGCTCGTCGAGCTGGCGCTGGGCCTGGACGAGCGTCTCGTCACGCATCTCCAGCGCCGCCGAGAGCGAGCCGGAGCGGATCCCGCCGGCGGCGAGGAGGTTCGTCTCCATGCCGGCGCCCGAGACGATGGTGATGACGCCGACGGAGGGCGGCACCGTGTCGATGCTCATGTTGGGCGTGAGCGTGGCGCGGGCGTCGAAGCGCAGCTCGAGCGCCCGTACGCCGTCGAACAGCGCCTGCCCCGCGCTGGTGCTGATCGTGACGCTGCCGTCCGCCGAGGGCTGGACGCGCAGGTCCATGATGCCGGCGAGCTGGCCGATCAGCCGGTCGCGCTCGTCGGCGAGGGCGGCGGTGGAGCCGCTCTGCACGATGGTGCGGTTGACCCGCTCGATGCCCTCGAGCAGCCCGTTCGCCTCGTCGACCATGGAGGCGATGCGGCCCTCCGATTCGGTGCGCAGCGCCTGCACGCCCTGCGCGATCGCACCGATGCGCGAGGCGATCGCCTGACCGGAGTCGATGACGCTCGATCGCGTGGTGGCGTTGGCGGGATCGTTCGCGAGCTGATCGACGGCGGCGGAGAACTTGTTGAGCAGCGTATCGAGGGCGGTGGCGGAGGCCGGCGGGCCGTAGAGCCGCTCGAGCGCGCCCGCCATCGCCGCACGCTGGCCGGTGTAGCCGGCGCCGGAGGTCTCCTGCCAGAGCGTGCGCTGCACGACGCGGTCGAGCACGCGCTGGACCTCGCCCGCGCGCACGCCGACGGACCGGCCGCCCGCGACGTTGTCGACGGGCTGCAGGCGGCGCTTGGTGTAGCCGGCGGAATCGGCGTTCGCCACGTTCTGGGAGACGAGCGCGATCCCGGACTGCGTGGTGCGCAATCCCGACACGGCACTGCTCAACGCGGACATCAGCGTCATGACGCGACCTCGCTCGCTCGATGCCCGGGACGGCGATACCCCGGGCGGCTTTCTGCCAGCAAGAGCGATGCCAACGCAGAAGGCTTGCGTTCGCCTTGAGGAGATCGTCGAGAAACGGGGGTATCCGGCAGATTTTGCCCGCCTGGGGGAAGAATCTGCCGGACGCTCCCCGATCAGGCGGCGACGCGGGCCTCGGCGAGCGCCTCCAGCATCAGGGCGACGGTGGGCTCGCTCGACATCGGGTTCTGGCCGGTGACGAGACGCCCGTCGCGAACGGCGAAGGGCTCGAACGGACCCGCCTTCTCGAACCGCGCGCCCTGCGCGACGAGGCGGCTCTCGAGCAGGAAGGGCACGACGGACGCCAGGCCGACCTTGTCCTCCTCCTCGTCCGTGAAGCCGTTCACCCGCAGCCCCTCGACCAGCGGCCGTCCGTCCGGGCGCGTGGCGCCCAGGAGGCCCGCCGGTCCGTGGCATACCGCGCCGACGACGCCGCCTCGGGCGTAGATCGCCGAGATCGCACGGGTCAGCGCATCGCTCTCGGGGAAGTCCCACATCGTGCCGTGGCCGCCCGGGAGGAAGACCGCATCGTAGGCCGCGGGGTCGATCGTCGCGACGGCGGCCGTACGGGTCAGTGCGTCCATGGCGGCCGCATCGGCGAGGAGGCGGCGGACCGCCTGCGGGCGCTTCGCCTCCTCGGCATCGAGGCTCGCCGGATCGGCTTTCGGCGCGCCCCCGGCGATGGAGGCGATCTCGACCGTGTGGCCGGCATCGACCAGGGCGTAGTACGGGGCGGCGAGCTCCTCGTAGTAGAAGCCCGTCGGCCGGCCGGTCGTGCCGAGCGTGGCGTGGGAGGTGAGGACGATCAGGATGCGAGCCATGGCTTTGGTCTCCTCTCGCTGGCGCGTTCGTTCGTGAACGGGAGATGGGCCACGACCCGCCGGACGGGAAATCGTCCGCGCCGATAGGAGCTATCGCCGCCGCCGCGCGACCGCCGCCCGCCGGGTCACCGAGGCTCGGCGGCGGCGAAGATCGCGCGAACGAGGTCGCGGAACCAGCGCTCGCCGGGGTCGCGATCGGCCACCGCGTTCCAGGCGAGGCTGTTGACCACGGGCTCGACGGCGACGGGACAGGGGTCGACGGCGAGCGGCGCGAGCGTGGCCAGACGCGCGGCGACGAAATCCGGCACAGTCGCGACGAGGTCCCCGCCGGGCACGGCCGCGAGCAGGAGCGCGAAGCTCGTCAGCCCCAGTGCGACGCGTCTGCGGCGGCCCTCGATGGAGAGAGCGTCGTCGACGAAACCCCTGAGATCGCCGGACGGCGTCACGAGCGCATGCGGACGGGCGCAGAAGGCGTCGAGATCGGCGATGGGCGGCGAGGCGGCGTCGCGCAGAACGACCCACGGTGCACGGCGCACGGCCCGGATCCGGACGGTGGCGGAGGGGTCGTCGCGCAGGAAGGCGAGCGCGGTGGAGACGGCGCCCGTGGCGATGAGGTCGGGCAGGGTGCGGAAGTCGCCGACGCGCAGGAGAAGGTCGCAGCCCGGCGCCTCCTCCCGCAAGCGTCCCGAGAGCGCCGGCAGCAGCGCGAAGGCGACGGCGTCGGTGCAGCCGAGGCGGAAGACGCGCTGCGCGCGCGCCGGATCGAAGGGGGTCGTCCCGGCGATGGCGCCCTCGATCGCATCGAGATGCGGCGTCACTTCGGCGACGAGGGCGAGCGCCCGCGATGTCGGCGCGAGCGCGCGGCCGTCGCGAACCAGGAGCGGATCCCCGAGCGCCTCCCGCAGCTTCGCCAAGGCACCCGAAACGGTCGGCTGCGCGAGGCCGAGCCGGCGCGCGGCGCGCGTGACGTTGCGCTCCTCGACCAGGGCGACGAGCGTTCGCAGGAGGTTGTAATCCAGGCTCATCGGAACGATCGCACGTACCGCCCGCGGGGGCTACGCCTCCACCCGCGTCCAGCCCTGCGAGAGCAGCCGCTCCTGGGGCATGAAACGGGCCTTGTAGGCCATCTTGCGCGAGCCCTCGACCCAGTAGCCGAGATAGACGTAGGGCAGGCCCATGGTCCGGGCGCGGGCGATGTGGTCGAGGATGACCCAGGTTCCGAGGGAGCGCGCGCTCGCCTCCGGATCGTAGAACGAGTAGACCATCGAGAGCCCGTCCGCGAGGACGTCCGTGAGGCACATCGCGACGAGCGGCCCCTCCCCGCGCCCGTTGATCGCGGTGTCGGGCCCGCGGCGGCGGTACTCGACCAGCTTCGTCTCGATGTGGCTGTCCTCGACCATCATGGCGTAGTCGAGCACCGTCATGTCGATCATGCCGCCGTCGGCGTGGCGGCTGTCGAGGTAGCGCCTGAAGAGCGAGTACTGCTCGCTCGTCGCCTGGTTGGCGACGCCGTTGCCGACGAGGTCGCGGTTCGCCCTGGCGATCCGGCGCAGGTTGCGCGAGGGCTCGAACGCGCCCACCGGCACCCGAACCGAGATGCAGGCGCGGCAGGTCTCGCAGGCGGGCCGGTAGGCGATCGTCTGCGAGCGGCGGAAGCCGCCGTGGGTGAGGATGTCGTTGAGCTCCCCGGCCCGGCGCCCGACGAGGTGGGTGAACACCTTCCGTTCCTCCTGGCCCGGCAGGTAGGGGCAGGGGGACGGTGCCGTCAGGAAGAATTGCGGCGTCTCGCGGGAATGGCTCGTCACGCGGGTCTGACCTCGGCGAAGCGCGTCCGAACGGCTTTCATCGACGATACCATTCCCGCAGGCGCCAACAAGCGGTTTCCGCGGCCGTTGCGCCTGCGTACACGCAATTGGCGGGCGTTCGCGGGCGCGTCAGGGCGTCGCGTCCGTCCTGGTGACGATCACGTCGACGAGGAGATCGTGCCCCATCCGGCGGTCGTCTCGAGCGACGCCGATGACGACGTCGAGGAGCCACAGGAAGAAGGTCGAGGTGGCGAGCCAGAACAGCAGCGCGTGCACGGCGGCGGTGATGCCGTCCACCCGGCCCGTCGACTGCGCCCGTGAGACCCGCAGGCCCATCATCCGCATGCCGATCGTCGCCTGGCTCGGCCCGCCCACGGTCATGGCGCTGTAGACCAGGCCCACTGCCGGGACCAGGATGGCGAACAGCAGCCAGGCGAGGCCCAGCGTCAGCACGCCGAGCACGAGGATCGCCAGGGAGAACAGGATCACCAGCGCCCCGATCACGACGAGGTCGAGGCAGAAGGCGAGGAGGCGCCGCGCGAGCACGCCGTCGGTCGCGATGCGGATCTCGTAGCTCGGGCGCGGGGCCGGGACGTCGGTGTGGCGCTCGCTGGTGGTCATGTCGCTCCCTCAAGGTCCGAGGTTCGAGAGGCCCCTCGGGTCGATGCGGGTGGGGGCGAAGCCCTCCCGCGCCAGCGTGGCGAGCACCTCGTTGGTGTGCGCCACGCCCCGGGTCTCGATCGTGACGTCCACCGTCACGCCCTTCGCCGGAACATCGAGATAGAGACGACCGTGCGAAACTTCCAGGATGTTTGCGCCGAGCGCGCCGAGCCGCGTGGCGATTCGCCCGAGCAGCCCCGGGCGATCGTTCGACCAGATCCGGAACGAGACGATGCGCTCCTCGCGCTCGAGCTCGCGCACCATCACCGAGGCGAGGATGCGCGGGTCGATGTTGCCGCCGCAGATGACGACGCCCGCCGCGCGCCCGTGGAACAGCTCCGGGCGCGCCAGCATGGCGGCGATGCCGGCGGCCCCCGCCCCTTCCGCCATGATGCGCTGGCTCGTGGCGCACAGGTTCACCGCGCGCTCGATCTCCGGCTCGTCGACGAGCACGATCTCGTCGACGAGGTCGCGCACGATGGGCAGCGTCAGCCCGCCCGGCCGCTTGACGGCGATGCCCTCGGCCAGCGTCGCGCCGCCCACGGGCAGCGTCTCGCCGTGGATGGCGTTGCGGAAGGACGGGTAGAGCCGCGTCTCGACGCCGACGATGCGGATCGAGGGCGAGAGCGCCTTGGCGGCGATCGCCATTCCGGCGGCGAGCCCGCCGCCGCCGATCGGCACGACGAGCATCTCGAGGCCCGGCGCGTCCTCCAGCATCTCGAGCGCGATCGTGCCCTGGCCGGCGATGACGCGGGCGTCGTCGTAGGGGTGCACGAAGACGAGGCCCTCCTCCTCGGCGAGCCGGCGCGCCTCGGTCTCGGCCTCGGCCACGGTCTCGCCCGAGAGGATCACCCGCGTGCCGTGGGCGCGCGTGTTCTCCACCTTCACGAGCGGCGTGCCCTCGGGCATCACGATGGTCGCCGGCACGCCGAGCCGGGCCGCGTGGTAGCCCACCGCCTGGGCGTGGTTGCCGGCCGACATCGCGACGACGCCGCGGGCGCGCTCGTCCGCATCGAGCGCCGCGAGCCGGTTGGCGGCGCCGCGCTCCTTGAAGGCGCCCGTCGGCTGCATGGTCTCGAGCTTGAGCCACAGCCGTGCGCCGAGCCGCTCGGAGAGCCGGGGCGCGGCGACGAGCGGCGTGCGCACCACGTGCGGCGCGATCGTCGCCGCCGCGGCGCGGATGTCGTCGAGCGTGACCGCGTAGGTCATGTGTGGAGGCGCCTCAACGCGTCAGCCGACGAGGAAGGGGTTCGTCTGCCGCTCATGGCCGAGCGTGGACATCGGCCCGTGGCCGCACAGGAAGGCGACGTCGTCACCGAGCGGCAGCAGCTTCGTGCGGATCGTCTCGATGAGTTGGTCGTGGTCGCCGCCCGGCAGGTCGGTGCGGCCGATCGAGCCGGAGAAGAGCACGTCCCCGACGACCGCGAACCGATCGGCCTTCGAGACGTAGCTGAGGCTGCCGGGCGAGTGGCCGGGCGTGTGCAGCACGTCGAAGACGATGCCGCCGACATCGACCGTGTCGCCCTCGTCGAGCCACCGGTCGACCGTCACGGGCCGTGCCGGCGGCAGGCCGAAGGCCTGGGCGGTGGCGGTGAGGGATTCGTCCATGAACATCGCATCGGCCGGATGCGGGCCGATCACCGGCACCTTCAGCGCGTCGCGCAGGTCCTCCACGCCGCAGACGTGGTCGACGTGGCCGTGGGTGATGAGGATCGCCTCGATCGTCACGCCGATCTGGCGGATCGCCTCGACGATGTTCGGCACGTCCCCACCGGGGTCGACCACCACGCCGCGCATCGTGTCGCGGGCGAAGAGGATCGAGCAATTCTGCTGGAGCGGCGTCACCGGCACGATCGCCGCGCCGAGCCTGGGTTCCTGTTCGGCCATGGTCGTCCCCCGCAAGCGCCAAAGCGGCGTTGTCGCATGCCGGGCCGGGCGTTTCCACCCCCGGCCCGGACTCACGGCCCGCCCCCCCGGCGCTCGCGCGCGCCCGCGATCAGGCGCGTGCGAGCGTAGCGGAGAGCGCCGGCTTGGCGTTGAGCGTCTGGAACACGACGCAGTAGCGCTCCGTCAAGGAGAGCAGACGCTCGAGCTGCTCCTCGCTCGCATCCGCGTCGACCTCGAAGGCGAGGCGGATCGCCTTGAAGCCCACCGGCGCCTCCCGGTCGACGCCGAGGGTGCCGCGGAAGTCGAGATCGCCCTCCGCCCGCACGATCCCGGAGCGCACGGGGATCTCGAGTGCGGTGGCCACAGCCTTGAGGGTCACGCCCGCGCAGGCGACGAGCGCCTCCAGCAGCATGTCGCCGGAGCACAGGTCGGCCCCCGTGCCGCCGGCGGCCTTGTGCAGGCCGGCGACCGCGACGGCGCGCGCCGTCTCCACCTTGCAGGCGACGGCCTCGGGATCGAGGGTGCCCTGCGCCTTCATCGTCACGATGGATGATTGCGGCGCCTCTCGATACTTCTGCTTGAGCGGGGCTTGGAGGGCGCGCAGGTCGGCAGCGTCCATGGTCGTCTCCGGAGGGTTCGTCATGCTCGGGTGCGACGCACGCGCCATCGGCGGCTGTGCGTCACGTGTTTCGTCGAACCATGAGGATAGGTCGTGGGCAGGGGCGCGACCATTGCCGCGCTTGTGCACCATGACGTGCGCGGATCGGGCCACGTCCGGCGCGGGTCTTGCTAGAACCGGCCCGTCGGAGGCTCGCTCGACCCCGGCGCGCGAGCCAGGGTCACGCATCGGCCTCCGTCCGCGCCAACGCCTCGTCCAGGTCCTGCCGCGCGCGGATGGGATCGGACAGCACGCCGGTGGCGGCGATCCGCACGAAGGTGCGGGTCAGCTCGACGCTGGAGCCGCGGGCGGGGTCGAACCAGCTGGATGCGGAGTTCAGCATGCCGATCACGGCGAAGGCCACGAGCTTCGGGTCGAGGTCCGGCTCGAGCGCACCGGTGCGCTGGCCCTCCTCGATCAGCGAGATCCACAGGGCGGTGTAGCGCCGCCAGGTCTGGCGCAGGGCGGAGATCCGCGGGTCGCGCGTGGTGCCGTTGAGCTCGCGCACGGCGATGGACATCTCCAGGTAGTTCGGGTTGAAGCGCATCATGTGGCTCTCCACCGCCATGACGAGCTTCTCGCGCGGGCAGGCATCCTGTGCGAGGATGCGCTCCAGCCCCCAGAGGAGATAGTCGCTCTCGGGCTTGATGATCTCGATGAGGATCTCCGCCTTGTCGCGGAAATAGTAGTAGATCGCCTCGCGCGTGACGCCGACGGCATCGGCGATGTCCTCGATCGTCGTGTGGGCGAAGCCCTTCGACTTGAAGATCTCGGTGGCACGCCGCACGATCGCGGTCCGGCGGTCGCCGTCGCGCCGCGTGGACTTGAGTCGGGGACGGGTCGTGCGGGATTTCGCCGTGCTCATCGGACGCGCTCCATCGCGCTGGGCGCCGCCTCGGGCACCTGTGTCGCCGCCGACGTCCGGTGGGCGAGCGGGCACGGCCGCAGATGATGCGCGATGCACCTCACCCCGTCGAACTCCTCCATGATCCGGCTCGCGACGGCCGGACCGGATCCGGGACGTGCGGCTTCGAGCCCTTCCTTGCAGTCCCTGAATTTGTAGAGGGCGCGGGCGACGATCGCAACACGCGCATCCGCACGAGACGCGACACGCGCGGCAGCACCCGACAGTATGACCCGCCGTGAGCGGTACCGCTCAGGTCCGCGCGCGCCTCGGTAGGCCGCATCCGTCGCGAGAGAGCCGGCTGGCACGCGCGTCGAGCGGGTCATCGCAGCAGCCCGGGCAGCCACAGTGCGATGGCGGGGAAGGCGAAGAGCAGGGCCAGGCCCACGAGCTCGAGCCCGAGATAGGGCGCGATCCCGCCCAGGATCTCGCGCATGCCCACGCCCTTGGGCGCCACGGACTGCATGATGTAGAGGAGCAGTCCGAAAGGCGGCGTGATCAGGCCGATCTCGAGCGCGACGAGCATCATCACGCCGAACCAGATCGGGTCGACCCCGGCCTGGTTCACCAGCGGCATGAAGAACGGCAGCGTGATCAGCATGATGCTGACCTGGTCCATCAGCATGCCGAGCAGGAGCGCGAGCACGAGCATCGCCGCGACGAGGACGAACGGCTCGAGCCCGATGTCGGTGACGATGCCGATGATCTGCCGGCTCGCCCCCGAGAACGAGAGGATCTGCGAGAAGGTGATCGAGCCCGAGATGATGATCAGGATCAGCGCCGAGGTCCGCGCCGTGCCGAGCAGGGCGGCGCGCAGGGAGCGCCAGTCGAGCGCGCGATAGGCGGCGGCGGCGGCGAGCGTCGCGATGCAGCCCAGCGCCGCCGATTCGGTCGGCGTCGCCACGCCGGCCAGGATCGACCCTACGACGACGACGACGATGCCCATCAGGGGCAGGACGTAGATCAGGAACGGCCGCACCCGCGCGCGCAGCGGCAGCCGCTCGACCGGGTCCGGCGGGGCGAGGCCGGGGCGCAGGCGCGCGGCGACGACGATGAAGACGAAGTAGAGCGCCGCCAGCATCAGCCCCGGGACGATCCCGGCGATCAGCAGCCCCGAGATCGAGATCCCCGCGAGCGAGCCGAACAGCACGGCGAGCGCCGAGGGCGGGATCAGCATCGCGATCCCGCCGACCGCGAGCACGGGCCCGATCGAGAGGACCGGGTGATAGCCCATGCGGTGCATGTCCGGCAGCAGGACCCGCCCCAGCACCGCGGTATTGGCGATCGTCGAGCCCGACAGCGAGGCGAAGACCGCGCCGCTCGTCACCGCCACGAGCGAGAGCCGCCCGGGGACGGCCGCGATCAGCTTCTCGATGGCCGCGATGGCGCGGGTGGCGAGCCCGGTGTGCAGCAGCAGCTCGCCCATCAGGATGAACAGCGGGATCGGCACGAGCGCGAAGGAGCCGACCGCCTCCGTCGCGTTCATCGCCAGCAGCTTCAGCCCCGCCTCGCCGCCGAGGATGAACCAGGCGCCGACGAGGTTGATCGCCAGGAAGGCGAAGGCGACCGGCACGCCGAGCCCCATCAGGGCGACGAGCCCGCCGCCCATGAGGCCCAGCACGAACTCCCAGGAGAGCCCGCTCACAGGACCGCCTCCCCGAGTTCCTCCTCCTGCGGCGGCGGGCGGCCGGCGAGGCGCCGCGCGATCCGCGCCGCGAACTCGAAGCCGAGCAGCACGACGCCCACGGGGAGGATCGACAGGATCCACCATTGCGGGACGACGATGTTCTTGAACAGCAGCGACCCGCGTGCGAACGCCTCCGCCGCCGCGAGCGTCGCGTACCAGGCGAGGACGCAGAATGTGATCGCCGCTACGGTGTTGCCGGCGATCAGCCTCCCGTGGCGCGCCCTTTGCGTGACCCAGCGCGAGACCCACTACACGCG
>JBNPEA010000134.1:0-16838 GCA_051117315.1 Salinarimonas sp.
ACCACGGACCAACGCCCCGCAGGAGGACACTCCGCAGAAGGACGCCCCGCCGAGCAGCGGCGTGGCGGCTCCGGCGCGCTCGTCGCCGCGATCGTCGCGGGCCTCGTCGTCGCCGGCGCGCTCGTCGCCTATGACGCCTTCTTCCGTGCCGGCGCGGACACGGGCGCGATCGAGGAGCGCCTCGCCGCCGTCGAGACCCGCGCCGCCGAGGCCGAGGAGAGCGCCGCCGCCGCCCGCGAGGAGATCGCGGCGACCGCCGATGTCGCGCCCGCACAGGAGGATATCGCCGCCTTCGAGAGCCGTCTCGACGAGGTCGCACAGGTCGCCCAGGCGGCGAGCGAGGCCGCCGGCGCGGCCCCGGACGCCGAGCGGCTCGGTGCGCTCGACGAGCGCATCGCCACCCTCGACGAGCGCATCGCGGCGCTCGCGACGCGGCTCGACGAGGAGATCGCGCCCCGGCTCGAGAGCCTCGGCTCGGAGGTCGGCCGCATCGACGAGGCGACCGTCGCCGCAGAGGAAGCCCGCACCGCCGTCGGCGAGGCGCAGGCGGAGATGCAGGCGCTTCGCGAGAGCGTCGCCGCGGAGGGGCAGGCGACCCGCCAGGCCTATCTCGGCATCACCGCCGCGAACGCGATCGCGAGCGCGCTCCCCGCCGGCACGCCGTATGCGGGTCCGCTCGGCACGCTGCAGGCGACCGGGATCGACGAGGCGATCGTCGCGGATCTCGCGCCCTTCGCCGACACCGGTGCCCCCACCGCCGAGGAGCTGCGCGCCGCCTTCGCCGAGGTCGGGCCGCAGGTGCGCCGTGCGCTCACCCCCGAGGACCCGACGCAGGACGGCGTCGGCTCCTTCTTCGAGGGCCTGTTCGCCCGCGCCGTACGTGTCGAGCCGGTCGAGGGGGTGGAGGCGCCCGGCGCGCCGGCGCTCGACCCGACGGCGACCGTCGCGCGCGCCCTGGCGCTCGGCGAGCTCGCGGCGGCGCTCGCCGCCTGGCGGGAGCTGCCCGAGGCCGGCCAAGCCGCTTCACAGGACTTCGCCGATCTGCTCGGGGCGCGCACCGCCGCGGGCGGGGCGGCCCGGGAGCCGGTCGGGGCGGCGGGAGCGGCGCGCGCGCCGCAGGCCCAGTAAGGAAGGCCCGATCATGTGGCGCGTTCTCCTCTCCCTCGCCGTCGTCGCCGCGCTCGCCGCGGGCGCCATCTGGCTCGCGGACCAGCCGGGCCGGGTCGCGTTCGTCTGGAACGGCGTGAGCTATTCCGTCGGGCTCGCCGTCGCGGCGATCCTGCTCGTGATCGCGGTCTTCGCGTTCCTCCTGCTCGAGGCCCTGGTGCGCTGGCTGTTCAAGGCGCCAGAGAAGATGGCCGAGGCGTCCGTCGCCCGGAAGCGCCGCAAGGGCCTCGTCGCGCTCTCGCGCGGCATGGTCGCCGTCGGCGCCGGCGACGAGGCGGCGGCACGGCGCTACGCCCGCGAGGTGCAGAAGTACCTGCGCCCGGACGAGCCCCTGGTGCTGCTGCTGCGCGCCCAGGCGGCGCAGATGAGCGGGGATCGCCACGAGGCGGAGACCGCCTTCCGCGCCATGGCCGAGAACGACGAGACGCGCGTGCTCGGGCTGCGGGGCCTGCACGTCGAGGCGCGCCAGCGCGACGATCGCGACGCCGCCCTCGCCTATGCGCAGGAGGCCGCGCGGCTGGCGCCGGCCGCCACCTGGGCGAACGAGGCGGTGCTCGAATCCCACGTCGCCCGCGGCGACTGGACGGGCGCCCTCGACGTCGTCGAGCGCCGCGCCGCGCTCGGCCTCGTCGACAAGGCGACGGCCAAGCGCCAGCGCGCGGTCCTGCTCACGGCGGATGCGCTCTCGCGCGGCGAGAAGGACGAGGAGACCGCGCTGCAGAAGGCCAAGGAGGCGCTGCGCCTGGCGCCCGACCTGACGCCCGCCGCCGCGCTCGCCGGGCGCATCCTCTCCAAGCGGCTCGAGCTGCGCAAGGCGGCGAAGATCCTGGAGACCGCGTGGAAGACCACGCCGCACCCGGAAATCGCCGACGTCTACACCCACCTGCGTATCGGCGATTCGACCCACGACCGGCTGCAGCGCGCCGAGAAGCTCGCGACGCTCTCCACCTGGTCGATCGAGGGCCGGCTGGCGCTCGCCCGCGCCGCCCTCGACGCCCGCGACTTCGCCAGGGCGCGCCAGACGATCGAGCCCCTCGTCGGCGAGCGCCCGAGCGTGCGCGTGTGCCTGACGATGGCCGACATCGAGCGCGCCGAGCACGGGCCCACCGTGAAGGTGCGCGAGTGGCTCGCGCGCGCCGTCCACGCGCCGCGCGACAAGGCCTGGGTCGCCGACGGCATCGTCTCCGACCGGTGGGCGCCGATGTCGCCCGCCACGGGGCGCCTCGACGCGTTCGAATGGAAGCAGCCGCCGGAGGTGCTGGGCGCGATGGGCACGACGGTTGTCGATTCGGTCGTCGGCGATCTCGACTCCCGCCCGGACGACGCGCTCGAGAGGCTCGAGGCGCCGGTCTACCACGGCGCGACGCTCGCCCCCGTCGCCAAGGCGCTGCCGCCGCGGACCGAGGACGCGCAGGTCCTGGCACCCGAGCCGAAGCCGTCGGTGATGCCCTCGGCCTCGTCCGAGGCCGCGCGCGAGGCTCCGCCGGAGACGCAGGACGAACCTGAGCGGGAGACCCCGCCCGCGCGGCCCGCCTCCCCCGTCGTCGCGCCGGCAGCCGTCGCGACCGGGGCCGAGGAACCCGTCCGCCCGGCAGCGGCGGCGCCGCGCCCGGCTCCCGCGCCTGCGCCCGCGCCTGCGCCTTCCGGCTACGCCGCGCGGCTCGTGCCCCAGCCGCCGCCGCAGCCCGCTCCGGCGCCCCGGCCGCAGCCGGCACCCGCGCCCGTCGCCGCGGCGCCGATCGCACAGCCGGGCCGGGAGACGCCCGCGCCGGCACCGCGACCGGAGCCCGTGCCCCGGCCGCAGCCGGCGCCCGCTGCCGTCGCGGCGAAGCCGTTCGAGCCCATCCGGCGGGAGACGCCCGCGCCGGCACCCGCCGCGAAACCCGAGCCCGCTTCGGAGGCGTCCCTGCCGGCCACCGCCAGGCCAGCGAGCGGCGGCGGTGCCGCCGCGGAGCCGCTCCCGGCCCCGAGCGAGCCCGGGCGCGGCGCCTGGCTCCGACGGGATCGGGACGAGCTCGCCACCGCGCTGGCCGCAGGACGCCGGGTCGAGGACACCCCGGCACCGTCACCGGCACCCGCACCGGCGGCCGCTTCCGAGGACGAGGCGGCCGAGACGCCCGCCTTCGCCGGCCGCGCGCCGGACGATCCCGGAATCGAGGAGGCGCCGAAGCCGCGCCGGTTCCGCCTGTTCGGCTGATCCGGTCCCGGCGCGCGGCGCGAAAAACGCGTCGCGGGCCGCTTGCCAACCGCGCCGCCTCCCTATATGGAGGGCGCCTCGAAAGCGTGCGGCGCCCCGGCATCCACGCTTTCGGCCGCAATAGCTCAGGTGGTAGAGCACGTCATTCGTAATGATGGGGTCGGGGGTTCGAGTCCCTCTTGCGGCACCATTCTCCCGCTCCGAGCAGCTCTCCCGGTCCGAGCAGCGTCGTGCGCCGAGCTGCGCCAGCGCACCACGAGCCGCCGAGGCCCGGATGACGACCGATCTCCTCCCCGGCTTCGCGACGCGGCGCATCGAGACCGAGCCCGGCATCGCCATCCACGTGCGCACCGCCGGGTCCGGCCCGCCGCTCCTGCTCCTGCACGGCCACCCGCAGACCTGCGCCACCTGGTACCGCATCGCGCCTGCCCTGGCCGAGCGCTTCACAGTCGTGGCCAGCGACCTGCGCGGCTACGGGGACAGCGCCAAGCCGCCCTCCGCCCCGGATCACATGCCCTACTCCAAGCGGGTGATGGCGCGCGATCAGGTGGCCGTGATGCGTGCGCTGGGGCATGCCCGCTTCGCCGTCGTCGGCCACGACCGCGGCGGCCGGGTGGCGCATCGCATGGCGCTCGACCATCCCCACGCGGTCTCGCGCTTCGCCGTCCTCGACATCGCGCCGACGCTGACGATGTACGAGCGCACGGACCGGGCGTTCGCCACGCGGTATTTCTGGTGGTTCTTCCTGATCCAGCCGCAGCCGCTGCCCGAGCGGATGATCGGCGCCGATCCCGCGTTCTACCTGCGCCATCATCTCGCCGGCCAGAGCCGTACGCCAGGCGTGCCGGAGGAGCGGCTCGTCGCCGAGTACCTGCGCTGCTACGACGACCCCAGCGGTATCCACGCCATCTGCGAGGACTACCGCGCCGCCGCGACGATCGACCTCGATCACGACCGCGCCGACATCGCCGCCGGCCGGGCCGTCGAGGCCCCGCTCCTGGCGCTGTGGGGCGCGAAGGGGACCGTGGGCGCGCTCTACGACGTGCTCGCCACCTGGCGCGAGCGCGCGGCCGACGTGCGCGGCGGCCCCCTCCCCTGCGGCCACCTGCTGCAGGAGGAGACCCCCGAGGCGCTGCTCGCCGCGCTGCTGCCGTTCCTCGCGGAACGATGATCCCCGCCGGGCGATGATCCCCGCGAGATCCCTGTCGAGGACCGTGTCGTTCACGTGTTGACGGATGGGCGTACCTTACGCAAGCTGTGTCAAGTCGTCGCGACACATGTTGCGATCTCGAAGACGGAGGGCGCCGCCATGGACCAGCCGAGACGCGCCGCGCGGGCTCAAAGCGTGCGCCGGGAGACCACGATCCACGTACGCGCCCCCGCCCGCACCCGCGACCTGATCGACCGGGCCGCGCATGCGCTGGGCAAGACGCGCTCGGACTTCATGCTGGAGAGCGCCCGCACCCGCGCCGTCGACGTGCTGCTCGACGAGCGGCTGTTCGCCCTCGACGAGGCCCGCCACGCCACCTTCCTCGAGGCGCTCGACACGCCGCCCGGCGCCCACCCGCGCCTGCGCGCGCTGATGCGCCGGCGGCCGGCCTGGGAGGCCTGAGATGCACAAGTCCGTCGCCGCAGGGCCGCTCTGCGCCCCGCTCTCGGCGCCCGGACGCCTGACGGCGGAGTGCGAGGTCGGCGCCTTCGCCTGCGGCGACCCGGTTCTCGACGCCTGGATCCGCCGCCGCGCGCTGCGGCGGGACGCGCGCGGCGCGCGGACCTTCGCGGTCTGCGCGGAGCGCCGGGTGGCGGGCTTCTTCTGCCTCGCCACGGGCCTCGTCACGGCGCCCGATCCGGAGGGACGCGGCACGGCGCCGCCGCGGCCGGCCCGCGACGCGCCGATCCCCGTCGCCATCCTGCGCCGGCTCGCCGTCGATTCGCCCTGGCAGGGCCGCGGGCTCGGCGCCGACCTGCTGATGGACGCGCTCCAGCGCGTCGTCGCCACGGGCGCCGAGCTCGGCATCCGCGCCGTCCTCGCCCGCGCCGTCGAGGACCGCGCCCGCGCCTTCTACGCCGCCTTCGGCTTCGTCCGCCTCGCCGAGGACGACGCGGACACGCTGCTGCTCCCGATCGAGACGGCGGAGGCGGCGCTGCGGAGTGCGTGAGCGCAGGTCGTGGAGGATTTCCGATCGGCGATCGCCGCGCTAGAACGATCGGGCCGTTCCCCCCAGCGCTCCGAGTCCCCCCATGGCCCGCTCGCCGACCTCCTACGCCGACCTCACGCCGGAGGCCCTCACCGCCCGCCAGGCGAAGAAGGAGCATGCGCGGCTGGCCGAGGAGATCGCGGCGCACGACGTGCGCTATCACCAGGAGGACCAGCCCACGATCCCGGACGCCGAGTACGACGCCCTGCGGCGGCGGCTGGGCGAGATCGAGCGGCGCTTCCCGGAGCTGATCGGCGCGGCGGAGGCCTCGACGGCGGTGGGGGCGAAGCCGGCGGAGAAGTTCGCCAAGGTGCGCCATCGACTGCCGATGCTCTCCCTCGACAACGCCTTCGCCGACGAGGAGGTGGGCGAGTTCGTGGTGCGCGTGAAGCGCTTCCTCAACCTGGCCGAGACCCCGGTCTTCACCGCCGAGCCGAAGATCGACGGCCTCTCGCTCTCCCTGCACTACGAGGACGGCAGGCTCGTCACCGCCGCGACCCGCGGCGACGGGACGGAGGGCGAGGACGTCACCGCCAACGCCCGCACGGTCGACGACATCCCCGCCGAGATCCCGGAGCACGGCGCGGTCGAGGTGCGCGGCGAGGTCTATCTCTCGCACGACGACTTCGCGGCCATCAACGCGCGGCAGGCGCAGGCCGGCAAGCCGCTCTTCGCCAACCCGAGGAACGCCGCAGCCGGTTCGCTGCGCCAGCTCGATTCGCGCATCACCGCGGCGCGGCCGCTGCGCTTCTTCGCCTATGCCTGGGGCGCCATGCCGCCGCCGGCGCCGACGCAGTACGAGGCGGTGCGGCGCTTCGAGGCATGGGGCTTTCGCACGAACCCGCTGATGGTGCGCTGCGCCACGCCCGACGAGATGCTGGCGCACTACCGCCGCATCCAGGAGGAGCGCTCGAACCTCGGCTACGACATCGACGGCGTGGTCTACAAGGTGGACGACCTCGCCCTGCAGGAGCGGCTCGGCTTCGTCTCCCGCGCGCCGCGCTGGGCGCTGGCGCACAAGTTCCCGCCGCAGGAGGCGTTCACGATCGTCGAGGCGATCGAGATCAACGTCGGCCGCACCGGCTCGCTCAATCCGCTGGCCAGGCTCAGGCCCGTGACGGTGGGCGGCGTCGTGGTCTCGAACGCGACGCTGCACAACGAGGACTACATCAAGGGCATCGGCGGCACTGGTGAGCCGATTCGCGAGGGGCGGGACATCCGCGTCGGCGACACGGTGAAGGTCTACCGGGCCGGCGACGTCATCCCCAAGGTGGTCGACGTCGTCATCGACAAGCGCCCGGCGGATGCCGCACCCTACGCCTTCCCCGCCACCTGCCCCGCCTGCGGCAGCCACGCGGTACGCGAGGTCAACCCGCGCACCGGCCGCGAGGACGCGGCGCGGCGCTGCACCGGCGGGCTGATCTGCCCGGCGCAGGCGGTGGAGCGGCTCAAGCACTTCGTCTCGCGCGGCGCCATGGACATCGAGGGGCTGGGGGGAGAGCGGATCGAGGACTTCTACCGCGACGGGCTCGTCACCCGCCCGCAGGACATCTTCACCCTCGAGCGCCGCAACGCCCAGAGCCTGACCAAGCTCGAGAGCCGGGAGGGCTGGGGGCCGCAATCGGCGCGCAACCTGTTCGCGGCCATCGATGCGCGCCGCGAGGTCGATCTCGGCCGCTTCGTCTTCGCGCTCGGCATCCCCCATGTCGGCGAGACCGGCGGCAAGCTGCTGGCGCGCCATTTCCACACGTTCGAGGCCCTGCGGGAGACGGCGCGGCGGGCGGCCGGGGGCGACGAGGGCGCCTACCGGGAATTCATCGACATCGACGGCATCGGCGCCGTGGTGGCGGACGCGCTGGTCGAGTTCTTCCGCGAGGGTCACAACGAGGAAATGCTCGACGAGCTGCTCGCCGAGGTGACGCCCCGCCCGCCGGAGCCCACCGCCGCCGCCGACAGCCCCGTCGCCGGCAAGACCGTGGTCTTCACCGGCACCCTCGAGCAGATGACCCGCGACGAGGCCAAGGCCATGGCCGAGCGCCTGGGCGCCAAGGTCGCGGGCTCGGTCTCCGCCAAGACCGACATCGTCGTCGCCGGCCCGGGCGCCGGCTCGAAGCTCAAGAAGGCCGAGGAGCTGGGCTTGCAGGTGATGGACGAGGACGGCTGGTTCCAGTTCGTCGGGCGGTGAGGGAGGCCGCCTCCCCGCTCACGCCAGTCGACGCACACGTCCCGCCGCCGATGACGCCGGCAGAGGAAACGACAAAATCTCCTGATGCGCGTCGAAGAATGTTCGACGGCTGCGCCCACCCTTCTCCTTCCCTGTAGGGGAAGGTGGCTCGGCGAAGCCGAGACGGATGGGGCGCGCGGCACGCGCATTCGGCGAAGCCGAGAGGCACGTGCTGGAACGGATGCCGGGGCTTCCGCTTCGCGGAACGCGTCGCTGCGCGCCGCGCCCCATCCGTCACGCCGCCTACGGCGGCGCGCCACCTTGTAACAGCCGAGGCTGGTATAGTCGGCTCGCTCCTTCGGGAGCGCCCGGCCCCGGGGTGGCCACCCCGGGGCCGGGCCGCCGTCCGCGGATCGTCGTGCCACCGAGCCCTGGGGCTGCGGGGAAGCCGGATCGGGGCGGCTCTTCATCAGACCCGGTTGGTTGCCGGAACACCTTGGTTCGATTGACAAGGCGGGGTCGACGAAGATGGCGAAGACTAGCATGAACGGCCGTGCGCTCGAAGAGGGTGCGTGCGCCGGTATCGATGTCGGCAAGGCGCGGCTCGACTGCGCCGTCGACGGCGTGACCGAGGTCGCGGGGTTCCCCAACGACCCGAGCGGATGGGAGGCGCTGGCCACGCATCTTGCCGCTTGCGGGGTCGTTCGGATCGGGCTCGAGGCGACCGGCGGCTACGAGCAGGGCGTACGCGTCGCCCTGGAGCGACACGGCTTTCGCGTCAGCCGCTTCGGGCCCCAGCGCGTGCGCGCCTACGCCAAGGTGCTCGGCCTGCGGGCCAAGACCGACCGCATCGACGCCGGGCTCATCGCGGCCTTCACCGCCGCCATGACCGCCGAGCCGCCCAAGCGCACGGATCAGCGGCTCGACGAGCTCGCCGGCCTGGTGCGCCTCTACGAGCAGATCAAGGAGAGCATCGCCTCCTGGAAGACCCGTCGCGAGGGCACCGAGCCCGCTCTCGCGACGCAGATCGACGAGATCGTGCGCGATCACGAGATCCGGGCCAAGCATCTGCTGCGGCAGGCCGAAGCCCGGATCCGGGCTCATGCCGACCTCGCCGAGCGGCTCGATCTGATGCTCTCGGTACCCGGTGTCGGCCTCCCCACGGCCGTCGTGCTCCTGGTGCGCATGCCCGAGCTCGGGCAGGCATCCCGCGAAGAAGCCGCAGCCCTCGCCGGCCTCGCCCCGTTCGACGACGAATCCGGCCAGCGCAAGGGCGCAAAGCACATCGCCGGAGGCCGGGCACGCCCCAGAAAGGCGCTCTTCGCCGCCGCCATGGTCGCCAGCTTGCGCTGGAACCCGGCCCTCGTCGCACTGAGACGGCGCCTCATCGCCAGAGGCAAGGCATACCGAAGCGTCATCGTCGCCTGCGCGCGAAAGCTCCTCGGCCAGATCAACGCCGTCCTCACACGCCGAACTCCCTGGACAGAGGCCCCGTCATGATAGTTGCTTCCCCTCCAGGGAAGGAGACAGACGGCATCGGAATTCGGCGCACAATAACCGCTCACGGCTCCCTCTTCACAACGCCTCCCCCCGCAGCAGCCGCGGCCCGCCCTCCCCCGGCACGCCGGCGGCCTCCTTCATGAAGAAGCGCTTGGCCGCGGGGAGGCGGTTGACGAGCCCCAGGCCCAGGTCGCGCAGCATCCGCACCGGCGGGACGTCGTTCGAGAACAGGCGGTTGAGGACGTCGGTGGCGAGCCCCATCGCCACCGTGTCGGCGCGGCGCATGCGCTGGTAGTCCTCGAGCACGTCCGCCGCGCCGGGATCCATGCCGAGCCGGGCGGCCGAGACGATCCGCTCGGCCAGCACCGCGGCGTCCTTCAGGCCGAGGT
Source organism: Salinarimonas sp. (assembly GCA_051117315.1). Classification (GTDB taxonomy): domain Bacteria; phylum Pseudomonadota; class Alphaproteobacteria; order Rhizobiales; family Beijerinckiaceae; genus Salinarimonas. The sequence goes on from JBNPEA010000134.1 coordinate 9,616, forward strand.
TGACGCCCTGCCCGGCGATCGGATGGATCACGTGCGCGGCGTCGCCGAGGAGCGCCAGGCGCGCGGCGACGAAGCCGCGGGCGATGCCGAACTCGAGCGGGAAGGCCTCGACCGGCGTCTCCAGCGCGATGGCGCCGAGCTCGAGGCCGAAGCGGCGCTCGATCTCCTCGAGCAGCAGGTCCTCGTCGAGCGCCAGCATGTGCGGCACGTCGGCCTTGCGCTCGGACCAGACGATGGCCGAGCGGTGGCCGAGAGAGCCGCCGGTGGCGCCGCCCGGCGTCAGCGGCAGCATGGCGAAGGGGCCCGACGGCAGGAAGTGCTGGATCGCCCGGCCCTCGTGGTCGCGGGCGTGGCCGATGATCGCTGACAGGCCGGATTGCGGATAATCCCAGCCGCTCCAGCCGATCCCGGCGCCTTCGCGCAGGCGCGAGCGCTTGCCGTCGGCGGCGCAGACGAGGTGGACGTCGAGCATCCGCCCGTCCGTCAGCCGCGCCGCGATCGTGCCGGCCTCCGGGTCCGGCGTCGCGCGGCGCACCCCCGCCTCCAGCATCTCGACGCCGGCCTCGCGGCAGGCGGTGCGAAGCGCGCGGGTGAGGACGGCGCTCTCGATCATGTGGGCGAAGGGCTCGTCGACGGAGGCCTCGTGCGCCTCGCCGCGATCGGCCTCGCCGCCGAATTCCAGGAAGATCGGCCGCACCGGGTCGGCGAGGTGGCTGTCGGTGATCACCATCTCGCGCATCTCCTGCGCCTCGTCGGCGATGCCGGCCCAGACGCCGAGCGCCGAGAGCATCCGCCGGCTCGCGGCGGCGATCGCGTAGGCGCGCCGGTCGCCGCCGGGGTCGCGGGCGAGGGCGGGGTCGGCGAGGGTCACCGCGATCGTCCGCGGCGCCGCGCGGCGCAGCGCCAGCGCGAGCGCCAGCCCGACGATGCCGCCGCCGGCCACCACGACCCGCCAGCCCTGCAGCGTCCCGCCCATCGGGGTGCCATCCGTCATCGTCGCCTCCTGCGAACGCGAAACCGCACGCGCATCCGCGCGCTTGACCCGGCGAGCGGGGGCGGATCACATGCCCCTCGCCCGACGCGGAGGTATCTAGCACATGGCGCACGCCGTCGAAGAGCTGCTGGCGATTCTCGACCTCGAGCGGCTCGAGAACAACCTGTTCCGTGGCCGCAGCCCCAACGTGGGCTGGCAGCGGGTGTTCGGCGGGCAGGTGATCGGCCAGGCGCTGGTGGCGGCGACGCGCACCGTCCCCGGGCGCCAGGCCCATTCCCTGCACGCCTATTTCCTCCTTCCCGGCGACCCGAAGGTGCCGATCGTCTACGAGGTCGACCCGATCCGCGACGGAAAGTCCTTCGCCACGCGACGCGTCGTCGCAATCCAGCACGGGCGGGCGATCTTCTCGATGTCGGCCTCCTTCCAGGTGCGCGAGGACGGGCTCGACCACGCGGGGGCGATGCCCGACGTGCCGCCGCCGGAGGACCTGCCCGGCGAGGACGAGATGCGCGCACGCGTCATGCCGCTGATGGATCCGGCGGCACGTGCCTATTTCGAGCGCGAGCGGCCGATCGAGCTGCGCCCCGTCGAGCTCGAGCGCTACCTGCCCCGCGACCCGGGCTCCGAGCCGCTGCCGGCGCGCTTCCACGTCTGGATCCGCACCACGAGCCGGCTTCCCGACGACCAGGCGATCCACGACTGCGCGCTGGCCTACGCCTCGGACATGACGCTGCTCGATTCCTCGCTGATCCCGCACGGCCGCAGCGTCTTCCAGCGTTCGATCCAGGCGGCCTCCCTCGACCATGCCCTGTGGCTTCACCGGCCCTTCCGGGCGGACGAGTGGCTGCTCTACGCCCAGGAGAGCCCCTCGGCGTCCGGTGCGCGCGGTTTCTCGCGCGGCTCGATCTTCACGCGCGACGGCCGGCTCGTCGCCTCGGTGGCGCAGGAGGGGCTGATCCGCGAGCGTTCCGTGCAGGGCTGAGGCGCGCGCCGCGCAGTCGGTCGCGGGTGCCCCTGTTTCGCTGCGCTGCGGAACGTGCTAGAGACCGCGCCGCTCGACGCCGCCGCCCGACGCCGAGGTGTCCGATCGGCGCGGCTTTCGCATGGGCGAACGCGACCCGCGGGCACGCGTACGACGATCGCGGGGCGCGCCCGGAACAGAACCGATCCAAGATCTCATGGCACAGCCGAACGCCCTGACGAACGGGCATCCCGATTCTCCCGCGACGGCCGAGTCCGCGCTGCCGGAAGCCCACAAGAAGGCGGGCTTCTGGACGTTGACCATCGGCTCGGTGGGCGTCGTCTACGGCGACATCGGGACGAGCCCGCTCTATGCGCTGCGCGAGTCGATCATCGCCGCCGCCGCCGGCGGGCCGATCACCCGCGACATCGTGCTCGGCGTGCTCTCGCTCGTCCTGTGGTCGCTGATCCTCGTCGTCACGCTGAAATACGTCCTCATCCTGCTGCGCGCGGACAACAATGGCGAGGGCGGCACGCTGACCCTGGTCGCGCTCGCCATGCGGGCGCTGGGCCGCGGGCGCCTGGCGGTGCTCCTGCTCGGCGCGGTCGGCGCGGGCCTGTTCTACGGCGACGCGATGATCACGCCGGCGATCTCCGTACTCTCCGCCGTGGAGGGCCTGAAGATCGCGGCGCCCGCCAGCGCGGAATACGTGGTGCCGATCGCGATCGTGATCCTCGTCGGGCTGTTCACGGTGCAGAGCCGCGGCACGAGCAAGGTCGCGGCCTTCTTCGGGCCCGTGATGTGCGTGTGGTTCGCCGTGCTGGCGGGGACCGGCCTGTGGCACATCTTCGACGACCCGGGCGTGCTCGCCGCCATCAACCCGCTCTGGGGCGCGCGCTTCCTGATCGACCATCCGTTCGTGACCGTCGCCGTGCTCGGCGCCGTCTGCCTCGCGGTGACGGGAGCCGAGGCGCTCTACGCCGATCTCGGCCATTTCGGCCGCGGGCCGATCCGCACAGCCTGGCTGACGATCGTGCTGCCGGCGCTGACCTTGAACTATTTCGGGCAGGGTGCCGTGGTGCTCTCGAACCCCGAGACGATCGAGAGCCCGTTCTACAATCTCGTGCCGGACTGGGCCACGCTGCCCCTGGTCGGCCTCGCCACCCTCGCCACCATCATCGCCAGCCAGGCGGTGATCACCGGCGCCTTCTCGCTGACCCGCCAGGCGGTGCAGCTCGGCCTGCTGCCGCGCCTCGAGATCCGCTTCACCTCGGAGGCGCATTCCGGCCAGATCTACATGCCGCGGGTGAACTGGCTGCTGCTCGCCGGCGTCATCGCCCTCGTCATCGGCTTCGGCTCCTCCTCGGCGCTCGCCTCGGCCTACGGCGTCGCCGTGTTCGGGGCGATGACCGTGGACGCACTGCTCGCCATCCTGGTGATCTGGAAGGGCTGGCGCTGGGGCCTCGTCGCGGCGGTGGCGATCATGACCCCGTTCCTGATCATCGACCTCGCCTTCTTCGGCTCGACCCTGCTCAAGGTCTTCTCCGGGGGCTACGTGCCGGTACTGCTCGCCGTGGCGCTGATCCTGACCATGTGGACCTGGCTGCGCGGCTCGGCGCTGCTCTTCGCCAAGACCCGCAAGACGGACATTCCTCTCGCCGAGCTGATCGGCATGCTGGAGAAGAGCCCGCCGCACCGGGTGCGCGGCATGGCGGTGTTCCTCACCTCCGATCCCGAGACCACGCCCACCGCCTTGATGCACAACCTCAAGCACAACAAGGTGCTGCACGAGAAGAACGTCATCCTCACCGTGCGCGCCACCGACACGCCGCGCGTGCGCGACGAGGACCGCGTCAGCGTCGAGCCGCTGGGCGAGAGCTTCTACCGGGTGGTGATGACCTACGGCTACATGGAGACGCCCAACATCCCCAAGGGGCTCACCGCGCTGCGCAAGCAGGGCTTCAAGTTCGACATCATGGCCACCTCCTTCTTCCTGTCGCGCCGCGTGCTGCGCCCCGCTGCGCAGTCCGGCATGCCGCGCTGGCAGGACAAGCTGTTCATCTGGCTCTCGCGGACCGCCTCGAACGCCACCGACTTCTTCCAGATCCCGACCGGGCGCGTGGTCGAGGTGGGGACGCAGGTGACGATCTAAGGCCTCCCCTCGGGGAGGACGGCGGCTCGACGAGCCGACGGGTGGGGGCGAGGCGCTCGGCGGCCGATCACCGCCGCTCGCCCCCTCCGGTCCGCTTCGCGGCCCACCTCCCCCGAGGGGAGGTATCGGGCCCCGAGGGGCGGGACAGGCGCCCTCGCCCGTGCTCTCATGGCCTCCCCTCACGGAGGCGCCCATGCTGCACGGTTTCGTCCTCATCGTCCTGTTCCAGTTCGCCGGGGAGGCGGCGGCGCGGATGCTCGGGCTGCCGACGCCCGGGCCGGTCGTCGGGCTCGCGGCGCTGGCGCTCCTCGCCATCGCCTTTCCCGCGCTCCTGCGCGTCGCCGAGCCGGCGGCGGACGGGCTCTTGCGGCACCTGAGCCTGCTCTTCGTGCCGGCGGGCGTGGGGGTGCTGCAGCATCTCGACCTGCTGCGCTCCGAGCTGGTGGGCCTCCTCGCCGTGCTCGTGGTTTCGACGCTCGTCACGATGGCCGTCACGGCGGGCGTCTTCGCGCTCCTGGCGCGCCCCGCGAAGGAGGAGGCGCCATGAGCCCCGCGCCCGTGCCCGCGCCCGAGGCAGCGGCGGCGGCGGAGTTCTGGGTCTACCTCGCCACCTCGCCGCTGTTCTGGCTGGCGCTGACCCTGTCGGTCTATCTGGGCGCGGACAGGCTGTCGGCCTCGTCCGGCCGCAACTCCTTCGTCAACCCGGTTCTGATCGCGATCGTCGCTTTGGGCGCCGTCCTCGTCGCCACCGGGACCTCCTACGAGACCTATTTCGAGGGCGCGCAGTTCATCCACGTGCTGCTCGGCCCCGCGACAGTGGCGCTGGCGATCCCGATCGTGCGCTACCGCGCCGAGATCCGCGCGAACCTGCTGCCGCTCGTCGCCGCGCTGATCGTCGGCGCGCTCGTCGGCATCGCCAGCGCGGTGGGGCTGGCGATCGCGGTGGGGCTCGACGGCGCGCTCGTGGCCTCGCTGGCGCCGAAGTCGGTGACCGCACCCATCGCCATGGGCGTCGCCCGCGAGATCGGCGGCGTGCCGGAGCTCACCGCCGTCCTCGTCATCGCCACCGGCATCACCGGCGCGGCGCTGGTGACACCGACACTGAACCTGCTGCGGGTGAAGGACTGGCGCGCCCGCGGCTTCGCGGTCGGCCTCGCCGCCCACGGCATCGGCACCGCCCGCGCCCTGCAGGTGAACCCGGTCGCCGGCACCTTCGCGGGGCTGGCGATGGCGCTCAACGGCCTCGTCACCGCGTTCGCGGCACCGGTGGTGGTGGCCTGGATCGTGGGTTGAGATCCGGCCCCTCGGGGCGGGGACGATCCGCGAAGCGGATCAGGGGCGGGGTCCCGTGGTGAAATGTGGCTGGTTTCGCGCACGCTGAGCAGAACGGCAGTGGTTCTGGGTCCCGGGCCCGCTTCGCGACCCGGGATGACGGTGGGTGCGCCCTACGCCGGCGTCTTCGCCGATGCGCGCACGCCCTCCGCCAGCTCGGCGACGAGCCGGGCGACACCCTGCACGATCTCGCCCGTCGCCGCGCCGTCCTTCAGGCTCGCCTCGAGCACGGCGATGAGCGCGGTACCGACGACGACGCCGTCTGCACCCCTGGCGATGGCGGCCGCGTGCGCGCCGGTCTTGACGCCGAAGCCGACGACGACCGGCAGGTCCGTGTGCCGCTTGATCCGCCCGACCGCGCTCGCGACCCTGTCGAAGTCCGGCGTCGCGGCGCCGGTGATGCCCGTGATAGAGACGTAGTAGACGAAGCCCGCCGTGTTCGCGAGCACCGCCGGCAGGCGCCTGTCGTCGGTCGTGGGCGTGGCGAGCCGGATGAAGGCGAGGCCTGCCTCGAGCGCCGGGAGGCACAATTCGGCGTCCTCCTCCGGCGGCAGGTCGACGACGATCATGCCGTCGACGCCCGCCGCCTTCGCATCGGCGAGGAAGCGCGGCACGCCGTACTGGTAGATTGGGTTGAAGTAGCCCATCAGGATGATCGGCGTATCCGCGTCCTCGGCGCGGAAGCGGCGCACGAGCTCGAGCGTCCCCGACGTCGTCTGCCCCGCCTTCAGCGCCCGAAGCCCCGCCGCCTGGATCGCCGGGCCGTCGGCCATCGGGTCGGTGAAGGGCAGCCCCACCTCGATGATGTCGGCCCCGGCCTTCGGCAGGGCGCGCAGCACCGAAAGCGAGGTCTCCGGGTCGGGATCGCCGGCCATGACGTAGGTGACGAGGGCGGCGCGGCCTTCCGCGCGGGCCGTGGCGAAGCGGGCGTCGATGCGGGCGGTCATGGCGTCTGTTCCGATGGGCGGCGGGCAGGCTCGGCGAGCGCGGCGATCACAGCCCGCCCCGCAGGTGCTCCGCCACGGTGAAGATGTCCTTGTCGCCGCGGCCGCACAGGTTGATCACCATCAGGTGGTCGCGCGGCTTGCCCGCCGCGATCTCCACGGCCTTGGCGATGGCGTGGGCGGGCTCGAGCGCCGGGATGATGCCCTCGAGCTTCGACATCAGCTGGAAGGCGGCGAGCGCCTCGTCGTCGCGGGCCGAGAGGTAGGTGACGCGCCCCACGTCCGCGAGCCAGGAATGCTCCGGGCCGATGCCGGGATAGTCGAGCCCCGCCGAGATCGAGTGGGCGTCGGTGATCTGTCCGTCGTCGTTCATGAGCAGGTAGGTGCGGTTGCCGTGCAGCACGCCCGGCTTCCCGCCGGAGATCGAGGCGGCGTGCTCGCCGGTCTCGACCCCGCGCCCGGCCGCCTCGACCCCGTAGATCGCGACGCTCTCGTCGTCGAGGAAGGGGTGGAACAGGCCGATGGCGTTGGAGCCGCCGCCGATGGCGGCGATCAGCGAATCCGGCAGCCGGCCTTCCGCCTCCTGCATCTGCCAGCGCACCTCCTCGCCGATGACGCACTGGAAGTCGCGCACCATGGCGGGATAGGGGTGCGGGCCGGCGACCGTGCCGATGCAGTAGAACGTCGTCTCGACGTTCGTCACCCAGTCGCGCAGCGCCTCGTTCATCGCGTCCTTGAGCGTCTTCGAGCCGGACTGGCAGGGCACGACCGTGGCGCCGAGCATCTCCATGCGGAAGACGTTGGGCTTCTGCCGCTCGACGTCGACGGCGCCCATGTAGA
>JBNPEA010000113.1:0-16660 GCA_051117315.1 Salinarimonas sp.
GCGGACGTGGCCGCGGACCTGCTCCGGCCCCAGGCGTGCGGCGAGGACCCTCGGCAGCGGGCCGATCTCGATCGGGGCGCCACGCTCGACCAGCTGGTGGGCGACGCTCTCGCGCAGCGTCTCGACCAGGCCCGTCAGCTCGACGGGCTCGGCCACGAGCACGCGGCGGCCCTCGCGGGAGAGCTTGAGGATGGCGTTGATCAGCCGGTCCATCTTCTGCGTCGAGGCGCGGATGAAGCCGAGCGCCTCCGGCAGGTCGGTCTCGATCGCGCGGCGTGCATCGTCGCTCGCGATCTGCGGCGCCGCCTCGGCCACCTCGGCGAGGAAGGCCTCGACGTCGCCGCGCACCGCCTCGAGCTCGGCGGTGAAGCCCATCACGTTGACGAGCGGTGCCCGCAGGTCGTGGCTGACGATGTAGGCGAAGCGCTGGATCTCCTCGTTGGCCGCGGTCAGCTCCGCGGTACGGGCCTGAACCGCCCGCTCGAGGTTGACGTTGAGCTCGGCCAGACGCGAACGGGCGCGCTCCAGCTGCGCGGTGCGCCGCTCGACACGGTGCTCCAGCGTGTGGTTGAGCTCCTCCACCTCCGCCCGCGCCTGCTCCGCCGCGTCGACGGCGCGGGCCTGGCGGACGCTGGCGGCGGTGAGCAGGCCGGTGGCGGCGAGGCCGACGATGAAGATGAAGGGCGTGAACACCCGCGGCGAGGCGCGCTCGAACAGCGGCGTCGTCTTCAGCACCACGGTCCACGTCCGGTCGGCGATCGAGATGCGCTCGGCGGTGCGGAAGCCCAGCCGCCCGGGCTCGCCGGCGTCGCTCGTGCTGTAGAGCAGCGTCTCCGGGCGCGCGGTCTCGCCGTCGTAGACGGAGAAGCCGACCTCGCCCCCGCGCCCCTGCGACAGGGCGCGATGGAACAGGTCGCCGGCGCGGAAGGGCGCGTAGACCCAGCCTTCCAGCTGGCGCCGACGCTCCTCGACCGTCTCGGGAATGCGACCGTCCTGGTAGACCGGAAGATAGATCAGGAACCCGGGCTGAACGTCCTCGCTCGTCTCCTGGATGAGCGTGACGCGTCCGGACGCGGTCGAGCGACCGCGGTCGCGCGCGCGCAGCATCGCGGCGTGCCGCGTCGCCTCCGACGCCATGTCGAAGCCGATCGCCTGGCGATTACGGGTGTCCTCGGGCTGGAGCAGCACGATGGCGGTGCGCAGGTCGTCCTGCACCTCCCTCTCGGCCGCGTCCGGCCAGACCGCGAAGCCCGCATCGCCCTGCGCGCGCAGCTCCGCCTCCAGCGCCGCCTCCGCGGCGGCGTCGGCGATCCGTGCGGCGTAGCCGACGCCCTGGATGCCGGGGTACTCCTCCTCGATGCGCATGCGCCGGACGAGCGCCGCGAAGTTCTGCCGACCGACGGAATCCTCTGCCGCGAAATGTGCCGCCACGCCGCGCAGCAGCCCGACGTAGAGGCTCATCCGCTCGTCGATCGAGATCACGCGCTGGGCGACGAGGGACTGGAAGCGCTGCGCATCGCGCTCGGCGGCGATGCGGTCGTAAGCCAGGCCGGCGATCAGGGTGCTGGCGAGGCCGACGGCGAACACCACGGCGGGAGCGCGAAGATTGCGCCCCGACAGGCGCGTGAGCCGCTCCCGCAACGTCCTCGCACCGCCGGCGTCGTCTCGCCGTGCGGCGTTCATGTCGTCCATGCCGTCGCTCTTGCTTCTCGTCCCGTGCCGCACCTGCGCGCCTCACCGTGCGCGAGCGCGCACGACGGCACTAGCCAACGCGCGCGCGCGTCGCTGGTTCCCCGCCCATGGTTCGCCTGCTCGCCGATGGCCGCCCACCCTCCGCCGCCCGACCTGCTTGGTCGCAGCGGCCGCGGGCGGGACTAGGCAAGGCGGAGCCGGGCGCTTAAGGTCCAGCGCGTCGTGCTGGCTCGGTTCCGTGGCCGGGAGATGGCGCGATGCGGGTCGTTTCGTGTCGCCCGCGGTCCAACAGCCGAGAGCCCTGCGTCTTGCCCACCCTGTTCCGCCTCGTCGTGATGCTCGGCCTGCTGGCCGGGCTGGTCTATGCCGGCATGTGGGCGCTGGCCCTGTTCGTGGAGCCGGACGTGCGCGAGATCAGCACGACCGTGCCGCCCTCCCGGCTCGCCCCGCGATGAGCGGGCCGGCGCGGTCCGGTCGCGGATCCGGCCCCGAACGCCGCTCCCGCCCGGCCCCCGGCGACGGCCGGCTCGTCGGGCTCTTCCTCGACATGCTCGCGGCGGAGCGCGGCGCGGCCGGCAACACGCTCGACGCCTACGGCCGCGACCTCGCCGACTATCTCGAGTACCTGGCCGAGACCGGCACGGCAGCGCTCGAGGCGCGGGCCGAGACCGTGCGCGGCTTCCTCGCGTCCATCGCCGAGCGCGGGCTGAAGGCGTCCTCGAGCGCCAGGCGGCTCTCCGCGGTGCGGCGCTTCCACGCCTTCCTGCTGGCGGAGGGTCTCGCCGGCCATGATCCCACCGCGACGATCCACGGGCCGAAGCAGGCGCGGGCGCTGCCCAGGACGCTCTCCGTGGAGGAGGTGGATCGGCTCCTCGCCGTCGCCGGCGAGGCGGCGGGCGATCCGGCGCTCGGCCCCAAGGCGCGGCTGCGGGCGCTCAGGTTGCGCTGCCTGCTCGAATATCTCTACGCGACGGGCCTGCGCGTCTCCGAGCTCGTGGCCCTGCCGCGCGCGGCGGCGCGCACCCGCGAGCGCGCCCTCGTCATCCGTGGCAAGGGCGGCAAGGAGCGGCTCGTGCCGGTGACGGAGCCCGCGCGCGCCGCGGCGCAGGACTATCTCGCGGCGTTGGAGCGGGACGGCGCCGAGGACGCGCGTCGCGATGCGCGCCGCGACGCGAATGCCGCCTGGCTGTTTCCCGCCGACAGCGACAGCGGCCATCTCACCCGCCAGGCCTTCGCCCGCGAGCTGAAGGCGCTCGCCGGCGCCGCCGGCATCCCCGCCCGGCTGGTGAGCCCGCACGTGCTGCGCCACGCCTTCGCCAGCCACCTCCTGCAGAACGGAGCCGACCTGCGCGTGATCCAGGAGCTGCTCGGCCATGCCGACATCGCCACGACGCAGATCTACACCCACGTGCTCGACGCGCGCGTCGCCGCGATGGTGCGCGACCTGCATCCGCTCGGCGACGCCCGGCCGGAGGCCGACCCGCCCGTGGTGCCGGATGGCGAGGACGACGGCGCCGGCTGAGGCTCAGGTGATCACGCTCGGCTCGGCGCGCCCGGTACGCGCCTCGATGCCGGCGATCTTCCGGGCGGCGGCGGTCACCGGCGCCAGGGCCGCGCCGACGTCGCGGTCGTGGTCGCCGTCGGCGGGCTCGTAGCGCTCGAGATAGACCCGCAGCGTCGCCCCCGCCGTGCCCGTGCCAGACAGGCGATAGACCGCGCGACCTCCGTTCGCGAAGTAGATCCGCACGCCCTGGGCTTGCGTGATCGAGCCGTCCACCGGGTCCGTGTAGGCGAAGTCGTCCGCGGCCTCGACGCGCAGTCCGGCGACCTCCGTGCCGGGCAGGGTCGGCAGGCGGGCGCGCAGGTCGTCCATCAGCGCCTGGGCGGCCGCGGCGTCGACCTCCTCGTAGTCGTGGCGCTGGTAGTAGTCCCGCCCGAAGCGGGCCCAGTGCGCCCGCACCAGCGCGTCCGCGCTCTCGCCGGTCTTGGCCAGGATGTCGAGCCACAGCAGAACCGCCCACAGCCCGTCCTTCTCGCGCACGTGGAACGAGCCGGTGCCGGCGCTCTCCTCGCCGCACAGCGAGATCAGCCCCGCGTCGAGGAGGTTGGCGAAGAACTTCCAGCCGGTCGGCGTCTCGTAGGCCGTCACGCCGAGCGCCGCGGCGACGCGGTCGACGGCGCGGCTCGTCGGCATCGAGCGCGCGACCCCGGCGACACCGCCGGCATAGCCCGGCGCCAGATGGGCGTTCGCGGCGAGGATCGCCAGCGAATCGGAGGGCGTGACGAACATGCCCGGCGCGACGATCATGTTGCGATCGCCGTCGCCGTCGGACGCGGCGGCGAAGTCGAGCCGGTCGGGCCCGGTCATCAGCGCCACGAGCTCGGCGTTATGGACCGGGTTGGGGTCCGGATGGTGCCCGCCGAAGTCGGGCAGCGGCGTGCCGTTGACCACGGTCCCCGCCGGCGCGCCGAGCCGCTCCTCCAGGATCGCCGTCGCGTAGGGGCCGGTGACGGCGCTCATGGCGTCGAAGCGCATGCGGAAGCCCCGGGCGAACAGGCCGGCGATGGCGTCGAGGTCGACGAACTCGGCCATCAGGGCGGCGTAGTCCGTGACGGGATCGACGATCTCGACGATGGTGTCGCCGAGCCGCGTCTCCCCGAGCGAGCCGAGGTCGAGATCCGGCGCGCGGGCGATGCGGTACGCCGTCATGGCGCTCGCCCGCTCGTGGATCGCGCGCGTGACGCTCTCGGGTGCCGGGCCGCCGTGCGAGACGTTGAACTTGATGCCGAAATCGCCGTCCGGGCCGCCGGGATTGTGGCTCGCCGAGAGCACGATCCCGCCGGCCGCGCCGCGCTTGCGGATCAGGCCGGAGGCGGCGGGCGTCGAGAGCAGGCCCTCGGCGCCGACGACGAGGCGCCCGATCCCGTTCGCCGCCGCCATGCGCGCAATGACCTGCACCACCTCGCGCACGAGGTAGCGCCCGTCGCCGCCCACGACGAGCGTGGCGGCCGGCCTGTCCGGCACGCCGTCGAGGATCGCCTGCACGAAGGTCTCGACGTAGTGCGGCTGGCGGAACACCGCCGTCTTCTTGCGCAGGCCGGAGGTGCCGGGCTTCTGGTCCGGAAAGGGCGTGGTCTCGACGGTGTCGACGGCGATGGTCATGCGATCTCCCGAGGCGATTGCGGATGCGGTGCGGACGTTGCGCGGCAGCATAACGATCGGCGCGCCGTGATCTATCCCCTTGGCGTGATACCCTTGGTGCGGCGCTCGCGGCTATCGCCCCGCCGGGTCGGCGGCGGGCCGCCGCGCCACGAGGCGCTGCCATACGAGCCCAATCCCGCCGAGCGCCAGGCCGAGTCCGATGAAGGAGACCGCGCGCAGCACGCCCTCCAGGTTCGCGGGATCGACCAGGAAGACCTTGACCACGGCCGCGCCGAGGAACGCCATGGAGACGAGACGCGCGCGCCGTTCGTCGCGCAGGAAGCCGACGGCGAGCGCCGCCAGCGCCATCACGATCAGGGCGGCGGAATAGGCCCACATCTCGGCCTCCGAGGGCGGGCGCTCGATCCCGATCCGCGCGCCCTGCGCCGCATGGCGGATCGCGAGCCCGACCCAGGCGACGGCGAGCGCGAGGGAGAGCCAGCCCGCGGCGGCGACGAACCAGGCGGGCCGGACCGGGCGCGCGGCGATGGCCAGCACCGCGGCGAGGGCGGCGGGGAGCGCGTAGGCGAGGAGAAGGTCGTTGAGCACCGGCGGCCCCGCGATCGGGTCGTCGGTGAGGAGCGGGTTCGCGCCGCCGGCGAGGCCCAGCGCCACGAAGCCGAGGGACAGAGCCGCGAAGGCGAGGCTCGCCCAGCGGGTGACGGGGTCGCGCCGGGCGAGGTCGATGCGGGTCGCGAGCACGGAGAAGGCGAGGGCGGCGGTGGCGAGGAGGCCGACCTCCAGGTGCCCCGTCGTGGACGCCAGCGGGTCGCCGCCGTGCAGCGCGTGGCGGATCTGGAAGAAGACGAGGAAGGCACCGAGCACGAAGGCGAGGCTCTCGGCGAAGCGGGAGACGCCGTCGCGGCGGGTGCGGTCGAGCAGGCGTGCGGCGAGCGCGAAGGCCGCCGCCGGCACGCCGTAGCCGACGAGAAGCCAGTTGAACAGGATCGCGCGCCCGGGCGTGTCCGTCAGCACGGGATCCGCGACGAGCCGCACCAGCACGACGAAGCCGAGGACGCCCACGGCCCAGCGCAGGGTGCCGATGCGGGTGCGGTCGGCGACGAAGGCGCTGCCGAGCGCCGACAGGGCCAGCGCCACCGTCAGCGCGCCGCGATCCAGCGTGAAGACGAGGCCGGCGGCCAGCGCGGCGAGCGCCGCCGCGGCGCTGCCGGCCAGCAGCAGCCGCCCCGGCGTCTCGCCGTTCGCCTCCGGCAGCCGCGCCTGCAGCCGCGCCGCCAGAGCGGCATAGCCGGCCGCGAGGAGGGCCGCGACGGCGGCGAAGGGCACGACCGGGGCGGCCTCGAACAGGGTGAACGCGTCCGTCAGCACCCAGTAGACCGTGACGAACGCGAGCAGCGGCGCGCCCGCGGCGGCGGCGGCGAGCGCGGCCGCCGGCAGGCGCGGCAGCGGCGTCCCGCGCAGGAGGCGCGCGCCCGACGCGGTCGCGATTCCCAGCGCGGCGAGCGCCGCGAAGGCGAGGAAGGTCTCAAGCGCCTCGGGCCAGGGCGGGCGGGCGACGCCGCCGGGGAGCACGCGCTGCGGCTCCACCCCCATCTCCCAGGCGAGCGGCCAGGTCGCGAGCGCGCCGGCGGTCACGATCGCCGCGAGCAGCGCGCCGGCCGCCGCCGGGGCGAAGCGCACGGCGACGCCCGTCAGCAGCGCGGCGACGGCGCCGGCGAAGGCCACCCGCGCACCGGGCCCGACATCGCCGTCCGTCAGCGCGAGGAGCGCGAGCGCCGCGAAGCCCGCGAGCACGGCGCTCGCGACGAGATCGAGCCGCGGGCGCGCGGCGCGATCGCGCCCGTAGGGCAGGACGACGAAGGCGCCGGCGGCGAGCACAAGCTGCACGGCGAGATGGACGAGACCCGGCGCCGGCTCGTCGAAGGCGAGGACCGTCAGCACCACCGCCCACAGGCCGGCGCCGACGGCGGCGGACAAAGCGAGCCAGCGCCAGCGCCGCAGCCGCGCGACGCCGTAGGCGGCGATCGCCACGAAGGCGAGGTAGGGCGGCAGCGGCCACAGGCTCGGCGTGTCGCTCTCCACCAGCAGCGGCACCGCGAAGGCGCCGACGAGGCCGAGCGCGGCGAGGGCCGGACCGTGCAGGGCCGCCGCCAGCATGGTCGCCAGCGCGACGGCGGCCAGGAGCGCGAAGCCGCCCGCCGGGCCGATGAAGCCGTAGAGGGCGAATGCGGCGTAGACCACGGCGAAGGCCGTCGTCGCGCCAGCCGCGGTGAGCGCGCCCGGCGCATAGGCCCCGGCGAAGCCCGGCACCGACGCGGTGCGCCGCCGCAGGGCCTCGCCCGCCGCGATCAACGCCGCCGCGAACAGCGCGCCGAGCACGATCCGAGCGCCGGGGCCGAGCAGGCCGGCCTCGATCGAGGCGCGCACCAGGAAGACGCCGCCGAGCGCCAGCGCCAGCCCGCCGATCCACACCGCCCAGCGCGTCCCGAAGCGCTCCTCGAGGCCCGGCCGCGCGGCCGGAGGCGTGAGGATCGCCTCGGGAGGCGGCGGTGGAGGAGGCGGAGGAGGCGCGGCCGCGGCCTGCTCGGGAGGGGCGGCGGGAATCTCGATCGGCGGCGCCGGGTCGACGACCGGTGTCTCTTCTGCCTCCGGCTGCTCGGCTTGCGGCGGAGGCGGCGGTGCGACCCGCACGGCGGCGAGCGCCCGCTCCGCGGCGACGAGACGGCCCTCCAGGGCACGCACCCGCTGGCGCGCGTTGTAGGCGAGGACGAACGCCGCGATCGCCAGGACCGGGAGCGCGAGGACGGCGAGCGCGATCAGAAGGAAGAAGATTTCGTCGTCCATGACGTCGCGCCCTCGCGAGCGGCCCCACCCGAGCCATCGCCACGCTTAGCGCAGATCGTACCCCTGCGCCATCAGGTCGCGGGTCGCCCGACGTGCTCCCGGTACCACGCCACGAACCGCCGCACGCCCTCCTCGACGGGCGTCGCCGGCAGGTAGCCGGTGAGCGCCTCGAGCAGCTCCGCCCGGGCGAAGGTGGCGGTGACGTCGCCCTTCTGCATCGGCAGCATCAGCTTGTTCGCCTCGACCCCGAGCGCACGCTCGATCGTCTCGATGAACGGCATCAGCCCCACCGGCTGGCCGCCGCCGATGTTCACCACGCGCCAGGGCGCCGCCGGCGAGAGCGAATCGATCGGCCCGACGGGTGCGCCCTCCACCGGAACGGCGTCGATCAGGCGCACGATCGCCTCCACCAGGTCGTCGATGTAGGTGAAGTCGCGCTGCATGCGGCCTTCGCCGTAGACCTCGATCGGCTCGCCGGCGAGGGTCGCGCGCACGAACTTGAACAGCGCCATGTCCGGCCGGCCCCAGGGGCCGTAGACCGTGAAGAAGCGGAAGGCCGTAGTCGGCAGCTTCCACAGATGGCTGTAGGAATGCGCCATCGTCTCCGTCGCCTTCTTGGTGGCGGCGTAGAGGGTCAGCGGGTGGTCGGTGCGGTCGGTCTCGCCGAAGGGCATGTCCGCGTTGGCGCCGTAGACGGAGCTCGTCGAGGCCAGCAGGAAATGGCCGGGCGCATGCCGGCGCACGCCCTCCATCACGTTGAACGTGCCGACGAGGTTGGCGTCGACGTAGGCGCGCGGGTTCTCGAGCGAGTAGCGCACGCCCGCCTGGGCGGCGAGGTGGACGACGACATCGGGCGCCGCCTCGTCGAAGGCGTGCTGCAGGGCGGCGTCGTCCTCGAGCATGATCTCGTGGGCGTGGAAGGCGTTCGAGCGGCGCAGCCGCGCGTGCCGGGCTTGCTTGAGCGCGACGTCGTAATACGGCGTCAGGCCGTCGATGCCGGTGACGAGCCAGCCGTCCGCCAGCAGGCGCGCGGCGACGTGGTACCCGATGAAGCCGGCCGTGCCGGTGACGAGTGCCTTGCGGGGTGATGCGGGCATGAGGGGCGGCTCCTTCGGCCGGCTCGATAGCCCGAACCCGCGCGCCGAACAACGACGAAGCGCGCGCATGGCGCGTGATCGCGGCCTTTGCGGAAATCGTGCGGCGGCATCGAACCTGTTTCGCGCGGGCCCCGACGAAGAAGCATCCACCTCGAACCCGGAAGGATGCTCCCCATGAAGACCCGCACCCTCACCCTCGCCGCCGCCCTCTCCCTCTCCCTCGGGGCCGTGCTGCCGGCGCACGCGAACGAGTTCTTCGTCAACCAGCTCGGATTCGGCAACGCCGTCGGCGGGGTGCAGAGCGGCACCGGCAACGTCGTCGGGACGCACCAGGAGGGCCTCTTCAACGGCGCGACCGCCAGGCAGAACGGCCATGGCAATGTCGGCGCCGTGGGCCAGATCGGCGTGCTCAACGACGCCGACCTCGACCAGGCCGGAATCCACAACGCCGCCGGCGTGGCGCAGTTCGGCGCGAATCACCAGGCGGTGATGAGCCAGGACGGCGCCGGCAACGTCGCCGCTGCGGTCCAGGTCGGCGACGGCTGCTCCGGCGGCGTCAACCAGCACGGCGCCGGCAACGTCGCCGCCATCGTGCAGGCCTGCTGAGGCGCATCGTCCTGCCGCGGCGGATCGACCGCCGCGGCTCCCGACCCGGAGACGCCGCCATGACCCGACGCCCGACCTCACGTCTCGCCGCGGCGCTCGCGCTCGCACCGCTCGGCACCGTCCTCGCCCTCGCCGGTCCCGGCGACGCGCGGGCGCAGCCGGAGATCGCCTGCGAGATCGCCTTCGAGCGCGCGGTCGGCGGCGTCGCCGTCGTCCCGATCGTGCACGCAGCGCGCGCCGCCGCCGGCACCTATCGCCTGCGGCTCACCCGAATCGGCCCGGGCGGGCGCAGCCGCCTCTCGCAGGGCGGGTCGTTCGCCGCCACGCCCGGCGAGGCCACGCGCCTCTCCCGCGCCGTCCTCGACGGCAACGGCACGCTCGACGTGGTGCTCGAGATCGACGTCGACGGCGAGACCCTCGCCTGCGACGCCCGCCATTCCCTCTGACCCGGAGGGTCTTCTCACTCATTCGGGCCCTCCGCGGCCCGCGACGAAGGAGCTGTTTCATGAGAAACATCAAGCATTCCAGCGCTTTGCGCGCTATTGCCGCCGCCGCGACCGCGGCCGTGCTGCTCGCGGCGCCGCTCGCCACGCCCGCCACCGCCTCCGGAACGCTCGGGGTGACGGTCACGCCCGGCACGCCCGAGGGCGATCTCGCGGTGCGCACGGGCCTCGCCCTGTTCGGCCTGGCGCAGGGCGCCAGCGGGTCCGCGCAGGTCGGTCAGCACGGGAACGGCAACGCCGCCGGAATCCTGCAGGGCGGCGGCGGCAACCTCGGCGTCGTCCATCAGCAGGGCAACGGCCACACCGGCACGCTCGAGCAGAGCGGCGGCGGCAACGCCCACGGGCTCTTCCAGTTCGGGGAGGGTGCGCAGGGCCACGTCCAGCAGAGCGGCGGCGAAACCGGCGTCACCGTCCAGGTCGGTTTCTGAGAATATCGACTTCCGAGGAAGCCACATTCGGAGCCGTGCGGCACACCCGAAATGCCGTCTGCTGCGTTGTGACCGGATGACCGGAGATAGCCCGTGCGCAAACCGCAGGCCGAGCCGGGGCACCGCTTCGACGAGCGGTGTCCCGCCGGCATTCGTCACCCGCGCCGACGGGCGTCACAAGTTTTCCACACCAGGGGGCGAAAGCGATGCTGCGCCTCGTAGTCGCCGTGAGTCAACCTGGACGTAACGGATGTTAGGGTGCAAATGAGAATCGAAGCGGCTCGCGTGTGCGCTCAGGCGAAGCGCCGACTGCCGGACCTGCCCTGGAGAAACGCCGAACCATGTCCGACGCGTTCACCGCACTCGCCGCCCTCGTCGCTCTGGGCGCGCCCATCCTGGCCGGGCCGGTCGGCGTCGTCGACGCCAAGCCCGTCCTGGCGCTGCACGGCACCGAGGAGGCGGGCGCGTCCCGCTCGATCGAGATCGCCTATCGCGACGGCGAGATCGCCGGCCGCCTCGGCGTCGAGCGCACGACGGTGCGCTACGGGGATCTGCCGGACCAGTTCGTCGAGGCGCTGGTCGCGGTCGAGGACGCGAGCTTCGAGCGCCACATGGGGCTCGACCCGGCGGGGCTGGGCCGCGCCGTCTTCGGAGCGCTGGGCGGTCGCTCGGGTGCGGGCGGCGGATCGACGCTGACGCAGCAGCTCGCCAAGAACGCGCTCGTGGGTGATTCGGCGACGCTCGAGCGCAAGGTCGCGGAGGCCGTCGTCGCGGTGATGACGGAGAGCGTCGCCTCCAAGGAGGAGATCCTCGAGAGCTACGCCAACGCGGTCTACTTCGGCCGGCGCGCGGACGGCGCCGCCAACGCCGCGCGCAACTGGTTCGGCCGGGACTGGGACGCCCTGACCCTGCCCGAGCACGCGTTCCTCGCCGGCGTCCTGCGCGCGCCCTCGGGCCTCGACCCGCTGCGCAGCGCCACGCGCGCCAAGGAGCGGCGCGACCACGTGCTGGCGCGCATGGCCGAGGTCGGCTTCATCGACGAGGGCGAGCGCGACGCGGCGCAGGCGACGCAGGTCGCCGTCGCGCCGCCGCCGCCGCCGCCCCGCGCCGGCGCCGCGCCGGACGATTCTGACTACTGGGCGCTGTCCGAGGCGCGCCGCTTCGTCGGCACCGGCTCCTATCTCGACCTGCCGCCGAACCGGCCCTTCGCGACGACGATCGACGCCGATGCCCAGGCGATGGCGCAGCGCGCGCTCGACGCCGTGCTCGAGCCGGTGAACCGGCGCCTGGCGGACGCGCCGCTGGGGCGGGTGCCCGCGCGATTCCTGGAGCGCGCCGAGACCAGCCCCGAATCGCTCTGGCTCGCAGCCGACCGGGTCGTCGCCCGCCTTCCGGACGGGCATCTGCGCGTCGTCGCCGGCCCGAGCGGCCCCATGGTCGAGCCGCGCGACCCCGCCGACACCACCGGTGCCACGGCGGCGGACGCACCCGCCCCGGCCGTTCCGGAACTCCCCCGCGGCGCGCAGCTCGGCGACGTCTTCGTCCTCCTGCCGAACGGCGAGGTGCAGGGCCGTCCGCGCGTCCAGGGCGCGCTCGTGGCGATCGACCTCACGACCGGCGAGACCATCGCCTCCGTCGGCGGCACCCGCAGCTGGGCCAGCGGCTTCGACCGCACCCGCGCGCAGCGCCAGCCGGGCTCCGCCTTCAAGCCCTTCGTCTGGCTCGCCGCCCTCGACTTCGGTGTTCGGGCCCAGGATTGGGTGCTCAACGGGCCGATCACCGTGACTGTCGGCAACGAGGTGTGGTCGCCCGGCAACTACGACGGCGGTGGCGGTGGCTACACGCCCGTGTTCACCGCGCTCGAACGCAGCTACAATCAGGTCGCCGCGCGGCTGGCCATGCATGTCGGCATGGAGGAGGTGCGCCGCGTCGCCGTGTCCGCCAGCCTCTACCCGCCGGACGAGCGCGGCCTGCTCTTCCCCTCCGCCTCGATCGGCGCCGTGGAGACCTCGCCCTACCGCATGGCTCTGGCGATGTCGGCGCTCGACCCGCGCCGCAGCGACCTCTCGACTCCCGAGAGCCTCGATGATCTCGAGCGGATGATGCGCGGGGTCGTCCTGCGCGGCACCGCCGCGGGCGCCTTCGCCAACGGGCCGGACGGGGTGATCGGCAAGACCGGCACCTCGCAGGAGCATCGCGACAGCTGGTTCGTCGGGCGTACCGGCGATCTGGCCTTCGCCGTCTGGATCGGCCGCGACGACGACAACCCGCTGCCCTCGATCAACGGCCGGCGGGCCACGGGCGGGTCCTTCGCTGCACCGATCGCCGCCGCCTTCCTGCGCGAGGCCCGGGCCGCCGGCATCACCACGGCGATGATCGACGTGCCGCTGTTCGCCCGCGAGGAGTCGCCCTACTGGCTCGAGCCGGAACCGCCCCAGCAGGAGCCCGCGCCCAGCGCCGGCGGCTGGTGGGCGGGCCGCTTCGACGGCGGACGCGGCGACCCCTATGCCGGCGCCGCGCCGGCGGAGCAATGGAGGCCGGGTTGGGCCCAATGATCGCCAAATCGTTTCCCGGTTCCTCCGGCAAGTCGTCGCGCATGCCTTCCGACAAGAACTCCAGCAAGCCCTCCCGCCTCGCCGGCGCGGCCTTGATCGTGCTCGCCCTGGGGGCGGGTCCGGGCGCCGTCCTGGCGCCGAGCGGCGCCGTCGCGCAGCAGGCCGCACCGGGCTTCGCGCCGCCCGCGCGCGCCGCCGCCCCCGCGGAGGCGCTGACGCAGTTCCTGGTCGAGGCGCATCCGATGCTCGGCGGCGCCACCTGGTCGGACGTCGTCTGGGACGGCGCGCCGGTCACCGCGCGCCTCCCCTCCGGTCATCCGCTCGCGGGCGCCGGTATCACGGATGCCGTGCGCCTGACGCCGGACCTCACGGCCACGGGCCTGGCTCTGCCGATCGGCTGGCGCGGCACGCGCCTCGCCGCGGCCAATGCCTACCTGATCGGCACACACCTCGTGCTCGAGGGCTTCACGCTCGAGAACGAGGCGGGCACGATCGGCGCCGATCTCGTCGTCCTCCCCGTCGAGGCGCTGCGGACGCTGGGCGCCGCCGCCACCGGCGCGATGCCGTCCACGTCCACCCCCGCAGACGTTGTGGTGCAGGCTCTCGCCATCGAGGTGCGTCGCAGCGTCGCCGATCCGGCGCGCGGCAGCTTCGCCTCCCGCTTCGCGGCGCAGACGCTGGTGCTCCAGGGCCTCGTCGCCCGCACGACGGTCGGGGAGCCCGAGGATGCGGGCGCCCTGCCCGCCCTCGACATCGCGGGCTTCGCGGCGCAGGGGCTCTCGGGCAGCGCCCGCTTCGCCGGTGCCGCCGAGTTCACGCTCGGCAGCCTCGCGCTCGACGGCTCTCCGCGCAGCCTGACGCAGGTGGCGCAGGCCGCCCTCGGCCTCGCCGATGCGCCCGAGGGCGATGCGGCCCGGCTGTTCTCGCTCGCCTTCGAGGATCTGCTCTTTCGCGCCCGCCGCCCGGGCGCCGAGCCGGCGATCTTCGTGGCCGAGGCGGGTGCCGCGCGCGTCAACCTCGGCTCCTCGGCCTCGCGGGCGAGCGTGACGCTGAGCGGCGCGCAGGCCTCCGCCGCCCTGCTCGCCGGCACCCCGGCGGAGGCGCATGCGCGCACCGTCGCCGCCTCGGCCTCCGCGCAGGGCGCCGCCCGCGGCGGGCTCGAGGGCGCGCCGCATCTGAGCCTGGACCTCGATGCCGACGCGGCGCTGCGCCCCGGCCGCCTGCGGCTGCGCCTCGGCTGCCTCGCCGCGCCGGGCCTCGTCGACGCGGTGGCGTCCGTCGACCTCGACGTCGCCGAGGATGTCGATCTCTCGGATCTGGACGCGCGCGACCTCGCCCGCGCCCGGGCGCGCGAGAGGCGGTTCGCCGTCGTCGATCATGGCCTCACGGACCTGGTGGCGTCTCTCGCGGGGCGGCCCCTGTCGGAGATCGCGGGCGAGATCGCGAGCGCGGTCGTGCAGGAGCTGGCGGGGCTTCCGGCGCCGGTGGCCCGCCTGACGACGGCCCCGCTCGTCGGGGCCGTGCGCACGCTCGAGGAGGAGGGCTCGCTCTCCGCCGCATCGCCGACGGCGGCCCCGGTCCCGCTCGCCGCGGCCGGCCTGCTCGCGTCCGCCGGTGCGGCGCAGCCGGAGGATCTCGACGGCTGCGGCCGGTGAGGCGTGCCGGCGGCTCCCCCTGCGGGGCCGCCCGTCGGCACCTGGGTCAGTCCAGCGCCAGGGTGAAGGGCACGCCCTCGTAGGCGTCCGCCCCTCGGCCGATCGCCGTGATCGCGTCGACCATGCGCCCGCGCCGCCCCAGCAGGTCGTCCGCCACGGCGACGATGCGCCGGTTTGGCGTCGCCATCGGCGAGGCGGCGCGGAGCGCTCGCGCGATCGCGGCCTCGTCGCGTTCCGGCGCCAGCGCGCAGGCGGCGGTGAAGGCGCTCGCCGTCGAGCGGCTGATCCCGGCCCAGCAATGGATCACCATCGGCGCCGCGCGATCCCAGTCCCGCACGAAGGCGAGGAAGGGCTCGACGTGCTCGACGCCCGGCAGGACGTGCCCGTCCATCGGCTCGACGATGTCGCTCATGAACAGGGTGAGATGACGCCCCTCGGTGATCGCCGCGGGGCGCGAGAGCGGCGTCCCCACCTTGACGAGGGTGACGAGATGCGAGGCGCGCGTGGCGCAGACGGTCTCGTCGAGGCGGGAGAGCGGGCAGACGTGGAGGCTCGGCATGCGGAAGGAATCGCAGCGGTCCGCCCGGGTGTCAACGGGCGGCGCATCCGAGGCCATGGTGAACGGATTGTTAAGTCGAGCGTCCGTCTCGGTTCGTATTCAGTGCTGCCACGCTTTAGACACAAAGTCGCCGAGAAGTTGGCACGAGCATGTTTAACTGATGATTAAGTTGCACAAATACAACGGATGGCGTCAATGCTTCGGTAACCTGCCGGCGCGACTTTCGCGGCATCGGCATCCGCGCTATGTGTCCGCCATCACCGACCGAGGACCAGCATCATGTACCGTCTGCTCATCGCTTCCACCGCGCTCGCCGCCTTCGCGGTGCCCGCCATCGCCGCCGACTTGCCGGCCCGCACGCAGCCCGCGCCCTTCGTCGCCGCCGCGCCCCCCGTCTTCACCTGGACCGGCTTCTACGCCGGCGTGAACCTGGGCTACGCCTGGGGCGACTTCACCGGCACCACCGGCGGCGCGCTCTACGACGAGGGCGACGGCTTCGTCGGTGGCGGCCAGCTCGGCTACAATGTCCAGTTCGGCCAGTTCGTCGTCGGTCTCGAGACCGACCTGCAGTGGACCAACTTCGAGGGTGGCCCCGCCGTCCCGGGTGCGCTGGCGGGCACCGTCAGCGAGGCTCAGCTCGACTATTTCGGCACCGTGCGCACCCGCGCCGGCGTCGCGCTCGACCGCACGCTCGTCTTCGCCACCGGCGGCTTCGCCTATGGCGGTGCGGACGTGACGGCGGTTGTCGGCGGCCGCACCTTCTCCGACGACCAGACCCATTGGGGCTGGACGCTCGGCGGCGGCGTCGAGCACGCCTTCACCAACAACCTGACCGCCAAGGTCGAGTACCTCTACACCGACCTGGACAACGAGACCTACACTCTCGACATCCAGCGCAAGGCCGGCGTCGAGTTCTCGACCGTCCGCGCGGGCGTGAACTACAAGTTCTGATCCCGCGTCCGGGTCACGCGACCCGGCGCAGGATTCGGGACGCTTGAAGGACGATGCACGACGCCCCGCTCTCCGGACAGGAGAGCGGGGCGTTCGCGTTGTCTCGGGGAGCGCTGCGCGGCCGGTCAGCCGCCGCTCGCCAGCGATCCGTCCCGGGCCAGCGCGATGTAGAGCTCGCGCAGCCGCCGCGCCACCGGGCCGGGCGTGCCGGCCCCGACCGAGCGCCCGTCGATGGTCACGACCGGCATCACGAAGGCCGAGGCCGAGGTGTAGAACGCCTCCTTGGCCGCGTGCGCCTCGGTCAGCGTGAACAGCCGCTCCTCCACCCCGAGCTGCATCTCGCGGGCGAGGTGCATCACGGCCGTGCGGGTGATGCCCGGCAGGATCGCGTTCGAGAGCGGCCGGGTGACGAGCCGGTCGTCCGCGGTGAGGATGAAGGCGGAGGAGGACGACCCTTCCGTCACGTGCTCGTCCTCGACCATCCAGGCCTCGGCGACGCCGGCCCGGGCGGCCTCCTGCTTGGCGAGCACCTGCGCGAGCAGGGCCACCGACTTGATGTCCCGGCGCTTCCAGCGCAGGTCCGGCACCGTGATCACGGCGACGCCCG
>JBNPEA010000042.1:0-16601 GCA_051117315.1 Salinarimonas sp.
CCTTCTGCGTGCCGTAGCTCGTCAGCGGCGTGAGCGCGTGGTCCTCCGGCACCGGCTCGGGCAGCGGCGCGCCGAACACGGCGACGGAGGAGGCGAAGACGAGACGCGGGCGATAGCCCCCGCCGCTCGCCGCGCCCTGCGCCCGGATCGCCTCCATCAGCGCGCGGGTGCCGTCGAGATTGATCCGGTAGCCCTTCTCGAGGTCGGCCTCGGCCTCGCCCGAGACGATCGCCGCGAGATGCACGATCACGTCCGGCCGCCCCGCCACGAGCCGTATCGCCGTCGCCGGGTCGCCGATGTCGGCGGCGAGGGTCTCGACGGGGAACGACGCCGTCTCGGGCAAGGGCGGCGCGACGACGTCGTGCAGGGTGAGGCGGTCGATGGCGCGGTCGCCGAGACGGGCGTCGGCGAGGAGGCGCCGGGCGAGCTTCGCGCCGATCATGCCGGCGGCGCCGGTGACGAGGACGTGCATGGGCTTGATGTTTCCGTTGCTTGGCTGCGTGGTCACAGCGTCCAGCCGCCGTCGACGACGAGGGTGGTGCCGGTGGTGAAGGCGCTCTCGTCGGCGGCGAGGTAGACCGCCGCGGCGGCGACCTCGTCGGCGGTGCCGACGCGGCCCATCGGCTGTCGGGCGACGAAGCTCGCGCGCACGGTCTCCTCGTCCTGGCCGGTGCGCTCGGCGAGCGCGGCGATGCGCGCGTCGAGCGAGGGGGACTGCACGGTGCCGGGGCAGATCGCGTTGCAGCGGATGCCCTGGCGGATGAAGTCGATCGCCACCGCCTTGGTCAGCCCGATCACCGCGGCCTTGGTGGCGCCGTAGGCGTAGCGCGCCGGCGCGCCCTTGAGCGAAGAGGCGCCGGACGAGATGTTCACGATCGAGCCGCCGCCGCGCGCCAGCATGGCCGGCAGGAAGGCCTTGATGGTGCGGTGCATCGACGTGACGTTGAGATCGAAGGACCGGTCCCAGTCCGTCTCGTCGCAGTCCAGCACCGTGCCGTGCGCGACCCATCCGGCGCAGTTGGCGAGGATGTCGATACCGCCGAGGTCCCGCGCGATCTCCTCCGCGAGCGCGTCGACCGCGTCCGTGGAGGTGACGTCGAGCGCGACGCGGCGGGCGACGGCGAGGCCGTCGAGCTCCTCCGGGTTCAGCGTCGTGGCGACGACGACGGCGCCCTCGTCGGCATAGGCCGCCGCGATCGCCCGCCCGATCCCCTGCCCGGAAGCCGTGACGAGGGCGACCTTGCCCTCCAGCCGTGCGCCCATCGCGTCCTCCCCCTGTTCGCTCGTTCCCGTCGTTGCCGATCGTGTCGCGGACAGTGTAGCGCGCCGGCGCCCGGGCGAAACCCGCAAGCGTGAAGCCCCCGTCTTCGCACCCGCCCGCGCCCCGCGCCCGGCGGCACGCACAGGCCCGGATGCCTGCTTCCTTGGCAAGCGGCGGAGGTATGGGCTAAGAGTGCCGTGCGTGGATAAAACGACGAAAACGCCTACCACGCGGGCGTGTCGTTCCCTCGAACAGACGGAGACACGAGATCATGCACGAAAAACTCGCCTTGAAGTCGACGCTCGCGGCCGCCGCGATGGCCCTCGCGCTCGGAGGCACGTCGACGGGCGCCGTCGCCCAGCAGCAGTTCGTCTCGATCGGGACCGGTGGCGTCACCGGCGTCTACTACCCGGTCGGCGGCGCCATCTGCCGGCTCATGAACCAGACCCGCCGCGATCACGGCATCCGCTGCTCGGTCGAGTCGACGGGCGGATCGGTCTACAACGTCAACGCCATCCGCGGCGGCGACCTCGAGTTCGGCGTCGCCCAGTCCGACGTCCAGTTCCAGGCCTACAACGGCGAGGGCCAGTTCGCCGAGCAGGGCGCACAGGAGAACCTGCGCTCGGTGTTCTCGCTGCATCCCGAGCCGTTCAACGTGCTCGCCCGCGCCGAGGCGGGGATCGAGCATTTCGACGATCTCGAGGGCAAGCGCGTCAACATCGGCAACCCGGGCTCGGGCCAGCGCGCGCTGATGGACGTGCTGATGGAGCGCAAGGGCTGGACCAACGCCAGCTTCGCGCTCGCCTCCGAGCTCGCCCCGGCGGAGCAGTCCGCCGCGCTGTGCGACAACAACATCGACGCCTTCGTCTACAGCGTCGGCCACCCGAACGGCTCGATCCAGGAGGCGACCGCCACCTGCGACGCGTTGCTCGTGGACGTCACCGGCGACTATGTCGACGCGCTGGTCGACGAGTTCCCCTACTACTTCAAGGCCGAGGTTCCCGCCGGCCTCTATCCGGGCAACGACGAGCCGACCGAGACCTTCGGCGTCGGCGCGACCTTCGTCACCTCGGCGGACGTCTCCGAGGAGGCGGTCTACACGCTGGTGAAGTCCGTCTTCGACAATTTCGACGGCTTCACCGCCCTGCACCCGGCCCTCGCCAACCTCGAGCCCGAGACCATGATCACCGGCGGCCTCACCGCGCCGCTGCATCCGGGCGCCGAGCGCTACTACCGCGAGCGCGGCTGGCTCCAGTGAGCCTCCGCGACCGGGCCGCGCAGCCGCGCGCCTGAGCGACAGCGCCGCCTCCGGGAGTCCGGCTCGGGACCGAGCGCGGGACCGAGCCGGGGACCTCGGGGGCGGCGACCCCGTTTCCTTCGCGGCGTCCGTACGCGGGGCGTCGCCGGCGTGAGGCGTGCGATGAGCGACGAGACCAGAACGGCCGCGGTCGACGGGCCCTCGAAGAGCGAGCTCGACGACCTCGTCGCCAAGGCCGATACCGGCGCGCGCAACCCGCGCGGGCCGGTGGGCCTCGCGGTGACCGGGATCGCGCTCGCGTGGGCGCTGTTCCAGCTCTACATCGCCTCGCCGCTGCCGTTCCTGGCGTCGCAGCTCACGGGCCTGCCGCTCGTGCTCAACGACGCGCAGATCCGCCCGATCCACCTCGGCTTCGCGCTGTTCCTGGCTTATTGCGCCTATCCCGCCTTCTCGCGCTCGCCGCGCGACCGCATCCCGATCGTCGACCTCGTGCTCGCGGCGGCGGCGACCTATTGCGCGCTCTACATCTTCATCTTCTACCGCGAGATCTCCGCGCGCCCGGGCCTGCCGACGACGGCGGACCTCGCCGCAGCCGGTGCCGGCCTCGTGCTCCTGCTCGAGGCGACGCGCCGGGCGCTCGGCCCGCCGCTCGCCATCGTGGCGATCGTCTTCCTGCTCTACGTCTTCTTCGGCTCGGCGCCGATCGTCCCCGACATCCTGCAATGGGGCGGGGCCTCGTTCTCCCGGGCCATGGACCAGATGTGGCTGACCTCGGGCGGCGTCTTCGGCGTGGCGCTCGGCGTCTCGGCGAGCTTCGTCTTCCTGTTCGTGCTGTTCGGCTCGCTGCTGGACAAGGCGGGCGCGGGCAACTTCTTCATCAAGCTCGCCTTCGCGCTCTTGGGCCACCTGCGCGGCGGACCGGCCAAGGCGGCGGTGCTGTCCTCGATGATGACGGGCCTGATCTCGGGCTCCTCGATCGCCAACGTGGTGACCACGGGCACCTTCACCATCCCCTTGATGAAGCGCGTCGGCTTCTCCGCGGAGAAGGCGGGCTCGGTCGAGGTGGCCTCCTCGGTCAACGGCCAGATCATGCCGCCCGTCATGGGCGCCGCCGCGTTCCTGATGGTGGAATACGTCGGCATTCCCTACACGGCGGTGATCACGCACGCCTTCCTGCCCGCCGTGATCTCCTACATCGCGCTCCTCTACCTCGTGCATCTCGAGGCCTTGAAGAACGCCATGCCGGCGCTGCCCAAGCGCGTGGTCCACCCGCTGCCGACCGCGCTCCTGCGGGCGGGGATCACCGTCGCCTCGATCCTGATCCTGGCCGGCGTGGTCTATTTCGCGATCCGCGGCGTGCAGGCGATCCTGCCGGCAGTGTCGACGCCGGTGCTGCTCCTGCTCGTGGCGGCGGTCTACGTCGGCCTGATCTGGCTCGCCTCGAAGGGGCCCGACCTCGAGATCGACGACCCCAACGCCCCCGTGCTCGAGCTGCCGATCGCCACCGAGGTGCTGAAGACCGGCCTGCACTACATCCTGCCCATCGTCGTGCTGGTCTGGTTCCTGATGATCGAGCAGCGCTCGCCGGGGCTGTCGGCCTTCTACGCGGTGGTGCTGCTCGTCGTGATCCTGCTCACCCAGAAGCCGCTGAAGGCGCTGTTTCGCCGGGTCCGCGGCGCGCAGGTGGGCGCGGCCTTCAAGGAGGGTGTCGCCGACCTGACGCAGGGGCTGATCCTCGGCTCGCGCAACATGATCGGCATCGCCTGCGCCACGGCGACCGCCGGCATCATCGTCGGCTCGGTGACGCTCACCGGCGTCGGCCAGGTGATGGCGGAGTTCGTCGAGTTTCTCTCCGGCGGCAACATCCTGCTGATCCTGGTCTTCACGGCGCTGATCTCGCTCGTGCTCGGCATGGGCCTGCCGACGACGGCCAACTACATCGTCGTCGCCACCCTGATGGCGCCGGTGATCGTCGAGCTCGGCCAGGCCAACGGGATCATCATCCCGCTCATCGCCGCGCACCTGTTCGTGTTCTACTTCGGCATCATGGCGGACGTGACGCCACCCGTGGGGCTCGCCTCCTTCGCCGCCGCTGCGGTGTCGCGGGGCGATCCGCTGAAGACCGGCTTCACGGCGTTCTTCTACAGCCTGCGCACGGTGCTCCTGCCGTTCATCTTCGTGTTCAACACGAACCTGCTCCTCATCGACGTGGGCTGGGTGCAGGGAATCTGGGTGTTCCTCAAGGCCACGGCGGCGATGCTGATCTTCGCCGCGGCGACGCAGGCCTATTTCCTGGTGCGCAACCGCATCTGGGAGACGGTGGCGCTCCTCCTCGTCGCCTTCCTGCTGCTGCGCCCCGGCTTCCTGATCGACCAGATCGTCGCGCCCTACGAGCCGCGGCCGGCGACGGGGATCGAGGAGGCGATCGCCCGGACGCCGGAGGGCGGGATCATCCGGCTCGGCGTCTCCGGCCCGCGCTTCTCCGACCTCGAAGTCGAGGAGCGTACCCTCGCCTTCACCCTGCCGGACGCCGAGCTCGACCCCGCGACGCGGCTCGAGCAGGCGACGGGGCTCGTCTACCTGACGGAGGGCGAGCGGGTGCTGCTCGAGGAGCCGTTCGACCCCAGGAGCCCCGGAGGGCGCACGCTCGGCCATCTCGACTTCTACGCGGACGATCCGGTCATGATCACCGCGGTCGAGGTGCCGGTGGAGCAGCCGGCGCGGGCGTGGTCCTACCTGCCTGCGGTGCTGCTGTTCGGGCTCGTCTGGCTCGCCCAGTCGCGCCGCGCGAGGCGCCAGGAAGCCGATCGCGAGGCCGATCGGAAAGCCCGCGGCGCGACCGGGAGTGCCGGCGCGAACGAGGACGCGGGTGCGGGGGCGCGCGCCTGAGAGCGCGATATCATGGGCTCGGGCTCGTGGCCCGGAGGGAGGTGCGACGATGTACCAGAACATCCTGCTCGCGGTGGATCTCGGCCACAAGGAGGCTGAGCAGCGCGCGGTCGACACCGTGGTCGAGTACGCCCGCGCCTTCGGCGCCACGGTCCACCTCCTCAACGTCGTGCCCGACTACGGCATGGCGCTGGTGGGCGGCTTCTTCCCCGAGGGCTTCGAGAAGCAGGCGCTCGCGCGGGCGAACGAGGAGCTGCACGCCTTCGCGGCGGCGGCCATCCCGGCGGAGATCCCGCACCGGACCATCGTCGGCCACGGCGGCATCTATCGCGAGATCCTGCATTGGGCGCAGGAGACGAAGGCCGATCTCGTCGTGATGTCCGCCCACAGGCCCGAGCTCGAGGATTATCTCCTCGGCCCCAATGCGGCCCGGGTGGTCCGGCATGCGCGCACGTCCGTACTGGTGGTGCGGCCCGCGCCGGCGTGACATAGATATCCCGTAGCGCGGACGGGCACGTCGCCCGGGGGCCGCGCTGCGAGGCAGGACGTTCATGGCATTGTGGAAACAGGGGCTCCTCGCGCTGGCGCTCGTCGCGGCCGCGCTCGCGGGCTGGGCGACGCTGTCGCCGGCGACCGCGCCGGCGGCGATCGTCGACGTGGCCAAGCGCGTGGGCCTGCCCGTGCCGGAGGCGGGGGGCGAGGCGGCCCCCGGCGGGTTCCGCCGCGGCGGCTTCGGCCCGAGCCGGGTCGTCGTCGGCGCCGTCGCGCAAGCGCGCGAGGAGACGCGCCTCGAGGTGATCGGCACCGCCGAGGCGGCGCGCTCGGTCACGCTCTACGCCCCCGACGACGGGCTCGTCACCGCCGTCCTGTTCGCGCCGGGAGACCGGGTCGCCACAGGCGACGCGCTGCTCACGCTCGACGACCGTGCGGAGCGCATCGCGCTCGAGCGCGCCACGATCGCCGTCGACCTCGCCCGCGACCGCGCCGATCGCTTCGCCAGCCTCGCCGAGAGCCGCTCCGCCTCCGCCGTGCAGGTGGAGGAGGCGCGCGCCGCCCTCGCCGACGCGCGCACGCAGGTCGAAGCCGCCGAGCTGGCATTGGAGCGCCGCACGCTGGAAGCGCCCTTCGCCGGGCGGCTCGGGCTGTCGCAGGTGGAGATCGGCCAGCGCGTGACGACGCAGGCGCCCGTCGCCGCCCTCGACGATCGCGGCCGAATCCTGGTGCGCTTCCCCGTCCCCGAGCGGCTCGCCGCCCGGGTCTCGCGCGGGGACACGCTGGTCGCGCGGACCGCCGCCTATCCGGACGAGACCTTCGCGGCGACGATCGTCGAGATCGACAGCCGCGTCGACCCCGACAGCCGGGCACTCGCCGTGCGCGCCGAGATCGAGAACGCGGCCGACCGGCTGCGACCGGGCATGAGCTTCACCGTCACGCTCGCCTTCCCCGGCGCCGCGCGCATGTCCGTGCCGGCGCAGGCGCTGCAATGGGACCGGGAGGGTGCCTATGTCTGGCGGGTCGCAGACGGCGCGGTGACGCAGGTGCGTGTGTCGCTCGCGGGCCGCGCGGACGACGTGGCGCTGGTCGAGGCGCCGCTCGAAGCCGGCGATCAGGTGGTGGTCGAGGGCGTCCAGCGCCTGCGCGACGGGGCCGATGTCGAGATCGCCAAGGACACGCCGCCCCAGGGCGCCTCGTCGCGCGGCGCCGAGCGGAGCTGATGGCATGAGCGTCTCCTCGAGCGCCTATTCCCGCGCCGCCGACATCGCCTCGCTCTGCGTGCGGCGCCCGACGCTCGCCGCGGTGATGAGCCTGATGATCGTCCTCGCCGGGCTCGCGGCGCTGTTCGGCGTCAGCGTGCGCGAGCTGCCCGACGTCGACCGCCCGGTCGTCACCGTCACGACCGGCTTCCCCGGCGCCACGCCGGTAGCCATCGACGCGCAGGTGACGCGGGTCGTCGAGGGCGCGGTCGCGCGGGTGCCGGGGCTCGTCTCCGTGTCCTCGTCGAGTGCGCGCGGCCGGAGCCGCATCGTCGCGGAGTTCGGCGCCAACGTGGATCTCGACGTCGCTGCCAACGACATGCGTGACGCCGTCTCCGGCATCCTGCGCAGCCTGCCCGAGGACGCCGAGGAGCCGCGCGTGGTCAAGGCGGACGCCGACGGCGACGCGATCCTGCGCCTCGCCGTCGTCTCCGACCGCCACGCCATCGAGGAGCTCTCGGCGCTGGCCGAGCGGCTCGTCTTCGACCGGCTCGCGGCGGTGGAGGGCGTGGCCGACGTGCAGGTCTACGGCCTGCGCGAGCCCGTCTTCCGGGTGACCCTCGACGTCGCCGCGCTCAATGCGCGGGGCCTGACGATCGCCGACGTGCGCCGTGCGCTCGACGGTGTGCTCTCGGACGCGCCGGCCGGCGACCTGCGCATGCCGGCCTCCACCGTGCTCGTCGAGGCCGGGGCCGCCGCGCGCTCGGTCGACGATATCGAGGCGACCTTCGTCGACCGCGGCACGCGCATCCGCGACGTCGCCTCCGTTTCGCTCGGCCCCGCCGACGACGAGATGGTCCTGCGCTCGGACGGGCGGGTCGGGCTCGGCGCCGGCATCCTGCGGCAGGCGAGCTCGAACACGATCGCGATCTCGAGCGCCGTGCGCGCCACGGTGGAGGAGCTCAACCGCTCGCTGCCCGAGGGCATCGTCGTCGCCGTGCGCTCGGACGATGCCGTCTTCGTCGGCAGCGCCGTGGCGGAGGTGCTGCGCACGCTCGCCATCGCGACGATCCTCGTCGTCGTCATCATCCTGCTGTTCTTCCGCTCCTGGCGCGCGACGCTGATCCCGACACTGACCGTGCCGATCGCGCTCGTCGGCACATTGGCCGCGATCTGGCTGATGGGCTTTTCCGTCAACACCCTGACGCTGCTCGCCCTCGTGCTCGCCACCGGCATCGTCGTCGACGACGCCATCGTGGTGATCGAGAACATCGAGCGCCGGCGGGCCGAGGGCATGGGCGCGCGCGCCGCCGCCGTGCTCGGCACGCGCCAGGTGTTCTTCGCCGTCGTCGCGACGACGCTCACGCTCGCCGCCGTCTTCGTCCCGATCTCGTTCCTTCCCGGCCAGGCGGGCCGGCTCTTCGCCGAGTTCGGCTTCACCCTGGCCGCGGCGGTCGTGCTCTCGTCCTTCGTGGCGTTGACGCTCGCCCCGATGATGGCCTCGCGCCTGCTGAAGGACCGGGCCGAGCTCGTGCAGGGCGCGCCGCGTCGTCGGCACGACCCGCTCGCGGCCATCGGCGGCGGCGTCGTCGCGCTCTACCGCGTTGTCCTCGTTCGGGCGCTCGCCGCACCGCTCGTGGTGCTGACGCTGTGCGCCGTGTTCGGCGTCGCGGCCTGGATCGCCTGGTCGAGCCTGCCCGAAGAGCTGACCCCGCCCGAGGACCGCGGCTTCGTCCTCCTCGTCGTCTCCGCGCCGCAGGGCGCCTCGCTGGCCTATACCGACGGAAAGGTCGCGCAGGTCGAGGCGATCCTCGCGCCCTATGTCGAGGCGGGGGAGATCGAGAGCGTTCTCGCCGTCATCGGCACATGGGGCCGCTCGAACCGCGCCTTCATCGCCGCCCCGCTGGTGGACTGGGCCGAGCGGGAGCGCGACCAGCAGGCCATCGTCTCGGAAATCAACGGCAAGCTCGGCGCGGTGGTCGGCGTCCAGGCCCGCGCGATCTCGCCGAACTCGCTCGGCATCCGTGGTGGCGGCCAGGGCCTGCGCGTGGCCGTGCTCGGCGAGGAGTACGACGCGATCACCGACACCGGGCTCGCCCTCGTCGAGGCGCTGCGCCGCGAGCTGCCGGCGCTGACCAATCCCTCCCTCGCGCTCGACGTCAGCCAGCCGCAGCTCTCCATCCGCCTCGACACCGCCCGCGCCGCCGATCTCGGCGTCGATCCCGCCGACGTCTCGCTCGCGCTGCAGACGGCGCTCGACGGCCGGCGCGTCGGCGACGTCTTCGTCGGCGACCGGGCGGTGGAGGTGCGCCTGCGCACGCCCGAGGGCGCGATCGTTCAGCCCGACGACCTCGCCGGCATCCTGCTGCGCGGCAACGGCGGCGCGCTGGTGCCGCTTTCGGCGCTGGCCAGCCTCGAGGAGGAGAGCGTCTCGCCGTCGCTGGAGCGGGAGCGCCAGCGCCGCGCCCTCACGGTGGAGGCCGGGCTGCCGGCGGACCTGCCCCTGCGCAGCGCGATCGAGTCCGTGCGCGCCGTGGCGGCGCCGCTGCTCGGGCCGGGCCAGACGCTGGCCTTCCTCGGCGAGGCGGCGGCGCTCGAGGAGACCTCGCGGGGCGTCGCCATCACCTTCGCCTTCGCGCTCGCGATCGTGCTGCTGGTGCTCGCCGCCCAGTTCGAGAGCCCGGCCTCGGCGCTCGTCATCCTCCTCGTCGTGCCCTTCGGCCTCGGCGCGGCGGCGATCGCCATGGCGATCACGGGCACGAGCCTCAACATCTACAGCCAGATCGGCCTCGTCATGCTGATCGGGCTGATGGCCAAGAACGGCATCCTCATCGTCGAGTTCGCCAACCAGCTGCGCGACGCCGGCGCGACCGTGCGCGAGGCGGCGCTCGAGGCCTCGGTGGTGCGCTTCCGCCCCGTGATGATGACCCTGATCTCGACGGTGCTGGGCGGCCTGCCGCTCGTCCTCTCCGACGGCGCCGGCGCCGAGGCCCGGGCGGCGCTCGGCTGGGTGGTCGTGGGCGGGCTCGGCCTGTCCGTCCTGTTCACGCTGTTCCTGACACCCGTCGCCTACCTCCTCCTCGCCCGCTTCTCGAAGCCGCGCGCCGCGGAGGCCGCCCGGCTCGACGCGGAGCTGGCGGCGGTGGAGGGGCATGCGGCGCCCGGTTCGCGTCACCCGGCCCCGACCAGCGCCAGCGTCCGCTCGTCCGCCCGCCCGTCGTAGAACGCGTCGAGCCCGCGCTGGAACAGCGCGGCGTCCGCCGGGTCCTGCGCCGCCTCGCGGAACAGGGTGAGGCAGGAGCACAGCTTCAGGTCGTCGGGGCTGCCGAGGATCGGGTGGATGTCGCCGCCCGCGTGGCGCAGCAGCAGCCCGACGGCCTCGCGCAGCCGCGGGCCGAGCACCGGATGGGCGAGATAGGCGCGCGCCTCGTCGAGGCCGGAGATGCCGTAGCGCCGGGCGGTGGCACTGCGCCCGAGCGCCTCGAGCTGGGGAAACACGAACCACATCCAGTGCGACCGCTTCGCGCCCGCCGCGAGCTCGGCGCACACGGTGTCGAGGACCGGGTCCTGTGCCGCGACGAAGCGTGCGATGTCGAAGTCGTCCGCCATTCCGGGGCTCCCGCGGTCGTTCCAGGATCGGCCGCGACCGTGCCGCGACCCCGCGTCGCCGCAACGCGATCGGGTGCGGCCGCGTTCGCTCGCCCACAGCATACACCCACCGAACAGGATGGAGAGACACGATGAAGCTCGATCTCGAGGGCAGGCTCGCCCTGGTTACCGGCGGCGATTCCGGCATGGGCCGGGAGACCGCGCGAGTCCTCCTGGAGGAAGGTGCGTCCGTCGCCCTGTGCGACATGACCCGCGACGAGCTCGCCGAGGCGGCGCGGGCGCTCTCCGCCCACGGGCGCTGCGTGCACTTCACCGCCGACCTGACGCAGCGCGACCAGGTGGAGCGCCTCAAGGCGCAGGTGGAGGAGGGGATGGGGACGCCCGACATCGTCGTCCACGCCGCCGGCACGACGGGTCCCACCGGCGACTTCCTCGGCATCGACGACGCCGGCTGGCGCGAGGTGCTCGAGGTCGACCTGATGAGCGCCGTGCGCGTGGCGCGGGCCTTCATCCCGGGCATGCGCGACAAGGGCTGGGGCCGGCTCGTGCTGATCTCGTCGGAGAATGCCGTGCAGCCCTATCCCGAGGAGATGCCCTACGACGTCGCCAAAGCCGGCATCGACGCGCTGGGCAAGAGCCTGTCGAAGGCCTTCGGGCCGGACGGCGTCAACGTCAACGTCGTCTCCCCCGCCTTCGTGGCGACGCCGATGACCGACAAGATGATGGACAAGAAGGCCGCCGAGGAGGGTACCGATCGCGAGAAGGCGATCCAGGGGTTCCTGGAGGAGAAGCGACCCGGGATCGTGACCGGGCGACGCGGGAGACCGGAGGAGGTCGCGGCGGTCATCGCCTTCCTGTGCTCGGAGCGGGCGAGCTACGTCACGGGCGCCAACTGGCGCGTCGACGGCGGCTCGGTGATGACGACGACCTGAGGCGCGAGGGCGAGGCGGTGCCTGCTCACCAGAAGCGGGTGCCGGGCCCGCCCTTGAATGGGCCGGCGACCTTCGAGGTGATCCAGCCGCCGTAGAACCCGCCCTCCTGCGGCACCACCCGCTCGCCGTCGACGAAGCAGGCCTCCATCAGGGCCGGGTAGAACGTCACGTATCCCGCGATCGGCCGGAAGGACGGCGTCGGGCGCGGATAGGACCACGCGGCGCGCGGCGCCCGCACGTCTCCGGAAACGACGTCGAAATAGGTGGCC
The DNA here is from genome assembly GCA_051117315.1 of Salinarimonas sp. GTDB lineage: Bacteria > Pseudomonadota > Alphaproteobacteria > Rhizobiales > Beijerinckiaceae > Salinarimonas. The sequence goes on from JBNPEA010000042.1 coordinate 11,913, forward strand.
GGCCCCTTCCACTCGCAGATCGAGCCGCCGCCAGCGGGCACCAGGACACCCACGTCGACATCGTCCGGCGGGACGTAATAGGATGGCGGGTGCGAGGTCTCGAGCACGCGAAAGCCACGGCGCGTGCGCGCGATGGTCCGCCCGCCGAGCACGACCTCGAGCGTGGCGTCCGTCGGCTCGCAGATCGCCGGGCGCGGATAGTCCCAGACGCTCTCCTGCCCGGGCTGCGGCGGGGTCGGAACGGGTCGCTTCAGCATGACGGGCTCCTGGTCATGACGGGCTCCTGGCTTTATCCTTTGTTAGGATTCGGTCGGGGTTCCCGGGGATCGGCGGACGCCGCCGCGTGCGGGTTTGCACATTGCTTAACGGGCGATGAACGGGTCCGATGCCTTCCAATAGAAGAGGAGGCGTCCCCATGTCCTATGCCGCGTCCCGGTCCTTCCCTCCCTCCAGCGCCGTCGCCGGAACGCTCCCGCGGATGGGCGTCGTGAGCGGCAAGCGCGCACGCCTCACAGAGGCCCTCGAGCGGCTGGCGCCGGACGCGCCGGAGTTCGAGCGCGAGGCCATCCTCGATCACGCGCTCGACAGCCGCGGCCTCGCCGGCGCGAGCCCGGAGACGGCGGCCTGGCTGTCCATGGTGTCCTACGTCCGCCACGTGCTGACGGATTACGACGCCCTGCTGGCGGAGGGCTACGATCGCGACAGCGCCCGCCACTTCGTCGCCGACGAGACGGCGGAGATTCTCGCCTGCTGGGGCTGCCGCCGGCCGCTGGAGAGCTGATCTCGCCTCCGCTCGCCCCTCAGGGGCGGCAGAGCAGGTCGGCGTGGCCGATCGTCGCCGCCGCGGCGCCGGCGCGCGCGGCGCGCCAGGCTTCGACCTCGGCGGGCGTGAGACGGCCGGTCTCGGCGACCGCCCCGGCCTGGCCCTCCGCCAGCGCCCGCATCAGCGCGGCGTCCCGCGGCGCGACGAGCCGCCACGGGCTCGCGCCGAGATGGGTGGCGTAGCCCTGCGCGACGAAGGCGCCGGCGAGATGGCGCGTCGCCGCCGGTCCGGCGGCGGTGCCGAACCCCTTGTCCTCCCCCTGATGTGCCACGAAGGCGGCGCGGAAGGCCGCATCGAGCGGGTGCGGCGGCTCCCAGGTCTCGCGGCCGTCGTAGGTCAGGACGGTGTGGAACAGCGCCTTGCGCGCCGCCACGGCCTGCGCGAACCGCCCGATGAAGGCCTCGCCGCACAGGTCGAACAGTGCCGCGGCGGTGACGACGTCCGGGCTCTCGCCGAGAGCCGCGTCGAGATCCCCCGCCAGATCGGCCTCGGCGAAGGCGACGTCGAGGCGCCGGCCGTCCTTCTCCAGCCGCAGCCCGCCCGCGTCGTCCGCCTCGGACGCGTCGGCCCAGGCGGCGAGGCGCGCACGCGCGCCCGCGAGCAGGGCGGGATCGTGGTCGACGAGCCGCCAGGACTGGCGGGCGGGCAGCGCGCGGTAGAGGCCGCGCAGGTTCGAGCCCAGCCCGCAGCCGAGATCGACGACGTGCACCGCCCCGCGATCGCCTAAGCAGGAGGCGAGGCGCGCCTCCAGCGCCCGGTCGCGGGCGCGGTGGTCGGCCGCCTCGCGCAGGTCGAGCCAATCGGGCGAGAAGCCGCTCATCCATTCGTCTCCAGGCTGCGGCGCAGGGCGTCGGCGATGCGCGCGGCGGTGTCGTCCCAGCGCGGCAGCCGCGCGCCGGCCTCCCACGAGGCGGCGGCGAGATCGGCGCGAAGGGCGGGCTCGTCGAGAAGCCGCGCCAGCGCCGCGGCGAGCGCATCGACGTCCCCGGGCGCCACCTTCAGCGCGGCGGCGTCCGGAACCGTTTCGGCGGCGGCGCCGCCGGTCGAAGCGACGATGGGGAGGCCCCGCGCCATCGCTTCCGCCAGCACCATGCCGTAGCCCTCGTAGAGCGAGGCCGAGACGAAGATGTCGCTCCCCGCCAGCAGCGCGTCCCGCGTCGCGTCGTCGACGGCGCCGGTGAAGCGAATGCGCTTGGCGAGGCCCGCCGCCTCCGCCTGGCGCAGCAGCGCCGCCGCGGTGGCGGGATCGCGATCGGTCGGGCCGACGATCGCGAGGCTCCAGGGCCGGTCGGCGAGGCGCGCGAGCGCGGCGATCAGCACGTCGAAGCCCTTGCGTGGAGACACCGCGCCGATGGCGATCAGCGCCGGCGGCGCCCCCGCGGGCGCGCCCGTCGCCCGCGCCGCCGGCTCGGTACCCGGCTCGGCGACGACGAGACGCTCGGGCGTGACGCCGTAGTCCGAGACGAGCGTGCGCGCCGTGGTCGGGCTCGCGGCGACGACGCGGGTCGCCCGCGCCAGCGCCCGCCGCTCGCTCTCGACGAGCGCCGCCGCGCGCTCCGGCGCGAGACCGGTCTCGAGGCCGAGCGGATGATGCACGAGGGCGACGAGCGGGCGCGCCAGCGCGTCGAGCGTCGCCGCCGGCAGCGCGCCGTAGGCGAGCCCGTCGACGAGGAGCGCCGCGCCGGGCGCGACGCCGGAGAGGCGCTGCGCCGCGGCGGCGACGTCCGCGCGCGTCGGGTGCGGAAAGCCGTCCGGCAGGCGCACGACCCGCGGCGCGATGCCGTGAGCCGGCAACCGGGCGAGCACGGCCCGCGCATAGGCGTAGCCGCCGGTCGCCGTCTCGAGCGCACCGGGAATGGCGATGGCCGCCTCGAGCGGAGCCTTGGCGTCGGGGGGCATGCTCAGAGTGCCGCCTCGTACCAGGCCCGGGCCACGTGGCTCTCCTCGATCGAGACGCGGATCTTGGCGACGCCCTCGCCGCCGGGCCCGAGCCGGCCCTCGCGGGCGGCGGCGGCCATGGCGTCGAAGACGTGCTTGCAGAGGAACTCGGTCGTCGTGTTCTTCCCCGCGAAGTCCGGTAGCTCGTCCAGGTTCTGGTAGTTCAGCGGCCCGAGCGTCGCCTTCAGCGCCTCGTGGGCGCGGCCGATGTCGACGACGACGGCGTCCTCGGTGAGCGTCTCGCGGAAGAAGGCGACGTCGATGACGAAGGTGGCGCCGTGCAGCTTCTGCGCGGGGCCGAAGAGATCGCCCTTGAACGAATGGGCGATCATGATGTGGTCTCGGACCTCGACGGCGAACATGGGGGGCGTCTCCTGGGGAAGGGTGGGGATCTGAATCGGCGTCAGGAATAGCGCACGGCGGTGGCGAGCCCCGCGGCGCCCGGGGCGAGGAGGCGGGGGATCGCGTCGGGCAGGTCGTCGAAGGCGACCTCGTCGGTGATCAGGGCGTCGAGCCGATCGTCGCCGAGGAGGTCGAGCGCCTTGGCGAGGCGCCGGGCGTGGCTCCAGCGGCCGCGGCGCGACGGCGCCACGCGCCCGACCTGGCTCGAGATCAGCGAGAGCCGCCCCGAGTGGAAGCGCGCGCCGAGCGAGACCTCGGTCGTCGCCTCGCCGTACCAGGAGAGCTCGACGACGCGCCCCTCGTCGCCGGCGCAGGCGAGGGCGCAGGAGAGGCCGGCGGAGGTGGCCGACGTGTGGACCACGAGATCGGCGTCGCCGGGCGAATCGAGGGGCTTGGCGAAGCGGCAGCCGAGCGCCTCGGCCATCGCGCGCCGGGAGAGGTCGACGTCGACGAGCGTCACCTCCGCCCCCGGCAGCCGCGCCGCGAGCGCCGCGACGAGGCAGCCGACCACGCCCGCGCCGACCACGACGATCCGGTCGCCGGGACCGGCGCCGCCGTCCCACAGCGCGTTGAGCGCGGTCTCCATGTTCGCGGCGAGCACCGCGCGGCGCGCGGGAACGTGATCGGGCACGGGCTGGACGAGGCCCGCGGGAGCGTCGAAGACGGTCTCATGCGGAGCGAGCGCGAAGACCGTCCTTCCGACGAGCCCGTCCGGGCCGTCCTCCACCACCCCCACGGCGCTGTAGCCGTACTTGACCGGGAACGGGAACGCCCCGTCCTGGAGCGGCGCGCGCATGCGCTCGTACTCGGAGGCGGGCACCCGTCCGGCCGCGACGAGCCGCTCGGTTCCCCGGCTGATGCCGCTCCAGAGCGTGCGGACGCGCACGAGATCGGGCTTTTTCGCGCCGATATCGCGCGCGCGCAGAACCGCTCGCCCATGCCCGACGTACCAGAGAGCGCGTGCCATCGTTTCCCCCGGCACGTCCGTCACGGCGTCGCTCCCACTCGTCTCGCCGTCGCGCGGCATGGCTCCCCCACAGTCTTTCCGAGGACGGCTCGATGAACGATCTCGTGCGCCCGACCGACCTGATCGCCCACCGTCCGCTCCGCGAGGGCGGCGATGTGGCGTGCGATCCGGGCCGCGAGCGCGGCGTTCCGGCCTCGGGTACTTCCCATACGCCCGAGCGGGCTGTCCAGACCATCGCCATCGGCCGGCGCCGGGCGCTGGTCGCGGGGCTGACGCTCGCGGGCTTCCTCGCCCTGATGATCCCGGCCGTGGCGATCCTCGGCTCGGACGGGCTCGGCCCGCTCGATCTCGTCGTCCTCGTCGCCTTCGCCCTGAGCGCGCCGTGGACGGTGCTCGGGCTGGTGAACGCCGGCATCGGCTTCGCGATCGCCCGGCTCGCGCGCGACCCCTGCGCGGCGGTGGCGCCCTTCGTCCCCGCCGGCGATCGGGCGACCCCGACCCGCAGCCGCGTGGCGGTGTTCATGACGCTGGGAAACGAGGCCGCCGCGCGGGCGATCCG
>JBNPEA010000121.1:0-16510 GCA_051117315.1 Salinarimonas sp.
ACATGATCTGGCTCTACCGCCGCCCCATCCTCGACTACTGGGCCGAGCACGACGAGACGCTCGGCGCCATCATCGCCCACGTCCTGATCCACGAGATCGGCCACCATTTCGGCCTGTCGGACGAGGACATGGAGGCGATCGAGGCGCAGGCGGGGTGAGGGGCGCCGATCCCTCCCCGCAGGGGAGGGAGTCCGCGCAGCGGACGGGTGGGGGCGAGTCTGACGAGACCCGCGCGCCCCAAGCACTCGCCCCCACCCGCCGGCCTTCGGCCGACTCCCTCCCCGAGGGGAGGGACAACGCTCCCTCACTCCCCCTGCCTCAGCGCCAGCGCCGCCCCCACCGTTCCCACCACCGCCGTCATCAGCGTGATCGCGCCGAGGATCAGCAGCGGCGTCCCGAACGGGATGTCGCCGCCGCGGGCCGCGTTGGCCGCGGAGACGCCGAAGATCAGGGTGGGGATCATCAGGGGCAGGACGAGGATCGCCAGGATCAGCCCGCCGCGGCGGATCGTGGCGGTCAGCGCCGCGCCGACCGCGCCGATGAAGGTGAGCGCCGGCGTGCCGACCAGCAGCGTCACGCTCACCGCCGCCATGCCTACGCCGTCGAGCGCCACGAGGAGCCCGAACAGCGGCGCGGCGAGCGCCAGCGGCAGGCCCGTGGTGAGCCAGTGCGCGATCACCTTGGCGAGCACGACGAGCTCGAGCGGCAGCGGCGAGGCCGTCATCAGGTCGAGCGACCCGTCCTCCTCGTCGGCCTGGAACAGCCGGTCGAGGCCGATCAGCGTCGCGAGCACGGCGCCGATCCAGAGGATCGCCGGGCCGATGCGCGAGAGCAGGTTGAGGTCCGGGCCGAGCCCGAAGGGCACGAGCGTCACGATCATCAGGAAGAAGACGAGCCCGAGCCAGCCCGAGCCGCCGACACGGGCGGAGAGCGTGAGGTCGCGGCGCACGAGGGCGAGGAAGCCGGTCACCAGCCGCCCTCCGCATCGAGAGCCGCGTTCTCGGCCCTCGCCGCCGCGGGCTCGACCACGAGCCGCTTCGGGTCGGCGAGGCCCAGCGCCTGGTGGGTGGCGACGACGAGCATGCCGCCGCCCGCGAGATGCGCGCGCATCAGCTCGGCCAGCGTCTCCTGCGAGGCGACGTCGAGCGCCGAGGTCGGCTCGTCGAGGAGCCAGAGCGGACGTTGCGCGACGAGGAGCCGCGCCAGAGCCGTGCGCCGGCGCTGGCCGGCGGAGAGATAGGCCACCGGCAGGTCGTGCGCGTGGGCGAGGCCGACCCGCGCCAGCGCGTCGCGCGACGACAGGCCTCCCGCGCCGCCGAGCAGGTCCGCGGCGAAGCGCAGGTTCTCGCCGGCCGTGAGCGCGGCCTTGAGCCCGTCGCGATGGCCGACGAGATGCAGGCTCTCCGGCAGGCTGCGCTCGCCCGCGCCCTCCAGCGCGACGCGGCCGGCCGCCGGGCGCAGGCGCCCCGAGAGGATCGCGATCAGCGTCGACTTTCCCGCGCCGTTGCGCCCGGTCACCACCAGCGCCTCGCCGGGCGACAGCGTGAACGATACACCCTCGAATATGCGCCGGCCCGAGCGGCGGCTCTCCAGATCCTCGACCACGAGACGCAACGGGAATGTTCCACTTCAGGGCTAGTCCTAACTGGACCTCGGACGTGTAGCGCGGCGCGCGCAAATGCACTATATGGCCACTTGGCTGCGCCGTGCCGCGTGATTGACGTCCTAGCCGTTTTCGCGCGCATGAGAAGTCCGGGCGCCCCCGGAGCGGCGCGCGCAACCCGCGCATCAGGCCGAAACCAACCGTCCGTTCAACGCGCACGCGAGGATTCGCCAGTGACGTCGCTCGATAGCTTCAAGGCCCGCCGGACTCTCACCGTCGGCGACAAGACCTACACCTACTATTCCCTCACGGAGGCCGAGAAGAACGGCCTCTCCGGGATCTCCCGGCTGCCCTTCTCCTTGAAGGTGCTCCTCGAGAACCTGCTCCGTCACGAGGACGGCCGCACGGTGACGAAGGAGGACATCGCCGCCGTCGGCGAGTGGATGGAGAACCGCGGCAAGGCCGGGCGCGAGATCGCCTACCGCCCCGCCCGCGTCCTGATGCAGGACTTCACGGGCGTGCCGGCGGTGGTGGATCTCGCCGCCATGCGCGACGGCCTCGCCGCGCTCGGCGGAGACCCGGCCCGCATCAACCCGCTCGTGCCCGTCGACCTCGTGATCGACCACTCGGTCATCGTCGACGAGTTCGGCACGCCCAAGGCGTTCGCGCACAACGTCGAGCTGGAGTACCAGCGCAACGGCGAGCGCTACCGCTTCCTCAAGTGGGGCCAGTCCGCCTTCGACAATTTCTCCGTCGTCCCGCCGGGCACCGGCATCTGCCACCAGGTCAACCTCGAGTACATCTCGCAGACGGTCTGGGTGCGCAAGGACCCGGAGACCGGCGAGGACGTCGCCTATCCGGACACGCTGGTCGGCACCGATTCGCACACGACCATGGTCAACGGCCTCGCCGTCCTCGGCTGGGGCGTCGGCGGGATCGAGGCCGAGGCCGCGATGCTGGGCCAGCCGGTGTCGATGCTGCTGCCCGAGGTGATCGGCTTCAAGCTCACCGGCAAGCTCAAGGAAGGCGTCACCGCCACCGACCTCGTGCTCACCGTCACCGAGATGCTGCGCAAGAAGGGCGTGGTGGGCAAGTTCGTCGAGTTCTACGGCACCGGCCTCGCCGACATGCCCGTGGCCGATCGCTCGACCATCGGCAACATGGCGCCGGAATACGGCGCGACCTGCGGCCTGTTCCCGATCGACAAGCGCACCATCGACTATCTCGAGGTCTCCGGCCGCGAGGAGGACCGCATCGCGCTGGTGGAGGCCTACGCCCAGGCGCAGGGCATTTGGCGCACCGCCGACACGCCCGATCCCGTCTTCACCGACACGCTCGAGCTCGACCTCGACGACGTCGTGCCCTCGCTCGCCGGCCCCAAGCGCCCGCAGGACCGCGTGCTGCTGACGCAGGCCAAGCCCGCCTTCGAGACGGCGATGGAGAGCGAGTTCAAGAAGGCCAACGACCGCGCCAAGCGCTATCCGGTCGAGGGCACGAACTTCGACGTCGGCCACGGCGACGTGGTGATCGCCGCGATCACGTCCTGCACCAACACCTCGAACCCGTCGGTGATGATCGGCGCGGGCCTGCTCGCCCGCAACGCCGTCGCCAAGGGCCTCAAGGTGAAGCCCTGGGTGAAGACCTCGCTCGCGCCGGGCTCGCAGGTGGTCGCCGAGTATCTCGAGGACGCCGGCCTGCAGGACGACCTCGACGCGCTCGGGTTCAACCTCGTCGGCTTCGGCTGCACCACCTGCATCGGCAATTCCGGCCCGCTGCCGGCGCCGGTGTCGAAGGCGATCAACGACAACGACCTCGTCGCCGTCTCGGTGCTCTCGGGCAACCGCAACTTCGAGGGCCGCGTCAATCCGGACGTGCGGGCGAACTACCTCGCCTCGCCGCCGCTGGTCGTCGCCTACGCCATCGCGGGCTCGATGTACGTCGACGTGGCGAGCGAGCCGCTGGGCACGGGGGCGGACGGCAAGCCGGTCTATCTCAAGGACATCTGGCCCTCCTCGGCGGAGATCCAGGAGTTCATCGACCGGACCGTCACCCGCAAGCTGTTCCGCGCGCGCTATGCCGACGTCTTCACCGGCGACGACAACTGGCGCAAGGTCGAGGTCGAGGGCGGCCTGACCTACGAGTGGCAGATGGGCTCGACCTACGTGCAGAACCCGCCGTATTTCGAGGGCATCACCAAGGATCCCGAGCCGATCACCGACATCGAGACCGCCCGCGTCCTGGGCCTCTTCCTCGACTCGATCACGACGGACCACATCTCGCCGGCCGGCAATATCCGCGTCGCCTCGCCTGCGGGGACGTACCTGCAGTCCCATCAGGTCGCGGTCAAGGACTTCAACCAGTACGGCACTCGCCGCGGCAACCACGAGATCATGATGCGGGGCACCTTCGCCAACATCCGCATCAAGAACCAGATGGTGAAGGACGACACGGGCGCCATCGTCGAGGGCGGCTACACCATCCACCACCCCTCCGGCGAGCGGATGTACATCTACGACGCGGCCATGCGCTACGCCGAGGAGGGCGTGCCGCTGGTCGTCTTCGCCGGCAAGGAGTACGGCACGGGCTCGTCCCGCGACTGGGCGGCGAAGGGCACGAAGCTGCTCGGCGTGCGCGCGGTCGTCGCCCAGTCCTTCGAGCGCATCCACCGCTCGAACCTGGTCGGGATGGGCGTGATGCCGCTCGTCTTCGAGGAAGGCACGTCCTGGCAGTCGCTCGGCCTCACCGGCGCCGAGCAGGTCAGCCTGCGCGGCCTCGCCGACGTGAAGCCGCGCCAGACCGTCACCGCCGAGATCACCCGCGCAGACGGCTCGACGATCGAGGTGCCGCTGGTCTGCCGCATCGATACGCTCGACGAGCTCGAGTACTACAAGAACGGCGGCATCCTGCACTACGTGCTGCGCTCGCTCGCGGCCTGAGCGGCCCGCCGAACCGACACGAGAACCCCGCGGCCGGAGACGGCCGCGGGGTTTTCCATGTCATCCCGGGTCGCGAAGCGGGCCCGGGACCCAGAAGCACAGGTGCTCGTCGAGCCGCGCGCCAGCGCCGAGGCGGGGAGGGCTTCCGGCGGCGTGCGTGGACGCGCGCGCTATCGCGCACGCCGAGAGCTGCGTCGGCGGATCTGGGTCATCCGGGATGACGACTCAAGCTCCCAGCAGCCCGGCCCCGGTCACCCGCACGCGGCTCTTGCCGCCGCCGGCCTTCTCCACCCGGATCTGCACCGGGATGCGCTGGTGCATGGCCTCGACGTGGCTGATGACGCCGACCTTGCGCCCCTGCGCCTGCAGCGTCTCCAGTGCGTCGATGGCGACGTCGAGCGTCGCGGCGTCGAGCGTGCCGAAGCCCTCGTCGATGAACAGCGTGTCGACGAAGGAGCCGCGACCCTCGAGCGAGCACAGCGCCAGCGCGAGGGCGAGCGAGGTGAGGAAGCGCTCGCCGCCGGACAGCGAGCGCGTGGAGCGGCGCGCGTCGCCGAGCTCGCGGTCGAGGATCTGCAGCCCGAGATCGCCGCCCTCGCCGCCGGCCCGCTCCAGGCGATAGCGCGGGGCCAGCGCGGCGAGGTGGCGATTGGCGAGCGCCACCAGGTGGTCGAGCGTCACCGACTGTGCGTAGCGGCGGAACTTGGAGCCGTCGGCGGAGCCGATCGCGTCGGATACCTCGTGCCACAGCGTCTCCACCGCCGCCGCCGCCAGGATCTCGCCCTCGAGCCGCCCGGCGGTCTCCCGCGCGCGGTCGTCCTGCTCCAGCGCGACCCGGGCGGCGAGGAGCGCCTCGTCTAGGCCGGCGAGATCGGCGACGTGGGCCGCCCGGCGCGCCTCCAGCGCGGCGACGTCCTCCTCCGGCGCGCCGGCGGCGACGGCGTCGGCCAGAGCGGTCTCGCAGAACGCGAGGCTCGACGTCGCCTCGCGCAGCGACTCGTTGGCCGCGGCGAGGCGGGCGCGCAGCGCCGCGCGGGCGTCGGAGGGAACGGCGAGGAGGCCGAGCGCGTCCTCGCGTGCGAGGGCGACTGCCGCCAGGGCGGCGGCGAAGGCGCCATCGGCCTGCGCGTGCGCGCGCGCGGCTTCCTCGACCGCGGCCTCCGACCCCTTCATCCGTGCCTCGGCGACTGCGAAAGCCCGGGCGGCTTCCGCGTGGGCCGTGCGGGCCGCGTCGACGATCGTGCGCGCATGCGTCGCCGCATCGACGGGGCGGGTCTTGTGGGCGCGGGTGTCCTCGCCGTCGAGCAGTCCGGCGCGCATCTCGCGTAGCGCGGCGAGGCCGGCGACGACCCTTGCGACGGCGGCCTCGGCGGCGGTGACGGCTTTACTCGCCGCCTCCGCTGTGACGGCGGCACCGGCCCGCGCCTCGCGATCGGTGGCGATCCGCTGGTCGAGCTCCGCGAGGCGGGTGCGGCGCGCGACCCAGGCCTCCCGGCGTTCCGCGAGGAGCCGGGACGCACCCTCCGGATCGCGGTCGAGATCGGCGGGCGCGAGGCCCGCCGCCTCGTAAACGCGCGCCCATTCGCGATCGATCGAGACGCGGCGATCCTCCCGGTCGGGAATGCTCGCGTCGGCGGCTATCACGTCCTCGTTCGCGGTCCGCTCCTCGGCCTGGAGCGCTGTGCGCTCGCCTCGCCGCGCCTCGATCGCCTGCGCCGCCGCGTCGCGCCGCCGGCGCTCGGCGTCGACGTCGGCGCGCAGCACATCCGCCTCGCGTACGACCACCGCCGCCTGGTGGCGCATACGCCCGATCGCCTGCGCGAGCGCGGCGAGCCGCGGGACGGCGTCGCGCCATTCGGCGGGCGGGCCGTGTCCCTCGAGGCCGGGATGGGCCGGCCAGGCGGCCTGCGCGTCCTCGTAGGTGCGCGCTGCCGCCGCGAGCCGCTCGGCCTCCGCCGTCATCGCCGTCGCCGCGGCCGCGCCGTCCCTTTCGGCCGTCCCTTTCGCAGCCTTCGCTTCGGCCAGTCTGCCGCGTGTGCTCTCCTGCTCGGCGACGAGCGACGCGCGCCTGGCGCGGATCTCTGCGACGACGGCGTCCGATGTGCCCTGCACCAGCGGATGCTCGCGCGCGCCGCAGACGGGGCAGGGCTCGCCGACGACGAGGGTCGCGCGCATGTGGGCCGCATGAGCGGATGCGCTCGCCTCCGCGAGGTCGGCGAGGCGGGAGACCTCGTCCGTGCGGGCCGATGCCTCCGCGAGCGCCGCCTCTGCCTCCTGCGCGCGGTCGCGCGCCGCCGACCACGCCTGCGCGGCGACGGCGCGCCGCGTCTCGGCCTCGCCCCGTGCGTCCGACGCGTCGCGCGCCTTTTCGGCCGCCGTAGAGAGCCGCGCGCATGCGCGATCCGCCGCGTCGAGCGCCGCGAGCCGCGTCGCGGCGGCCGGGGCGTCGAGCGCATCGAGCGCCGCCGTCTTCTCGGCGAGCCGCGCGTCGCAACCGTTGCGAACCTCGGCATCCTCCCCATCGGCCGCATCGAGCGCCCGCCGACGTCCCGCCAGCTGCTCGAGCGCGCGCGCCGCGGCCGCACGCCTCTCCCGCAGCCCGGAGATCTCGTCGCGGAGAGACGTGCGCTTCGCGAGGCTCGCGGCTAGATCCTCGAAGCCGTCTGCCAGGCGGGCGAGGCCCGCGTCCGCCGCGCGCGCGGACTCGGTCTCGACGCGCTCGGCCTGCGCCGCCCCGATGCGCGCGACGAGATCCTCGACCGCCCGCGCCGCGTCGGCCGCCGCGCGGCGCACGCCATCGCGATCCGTCTCCTTCGCGCCCACCTCGGCCGCGGCGTCGGCGATGCGCCGATCGAGGTCGGCGGCCTCCTCCCAGACGGGAGCGAGACGCTCGCACGCGACCTCTGCCGCGGCGCACGCCGCCTGCGCCTCGCCGGCATGCGCCTGCGCCTCCCCGAGCGCGGCGGCGGCGATCTCGTGCGCGCGGACCGTCTCGGCGGCGGCTTCGCGCAGGCTGGCGAGGCGTTGCGCCGCCTCACTCGCGCGCGCGAAATGCCCCCGAAGCGGCTCCGCCCGTTCCAGCGCCTCGTGCCGTGCGCGCTCCGGCGCCAGCGCCTCGGCGGCCTCGCGCCGCGCCGTCAGCGCCGCCGCCGCGGCGTCGCGCTTCGCCGTCGCCGTCGCGACCGCCTCGTGCCGGCGCAGCGCCGCCTCCGCCGCCTCGCGCGCGGCCGACTCCTCCGCCTTGCGAACCACGAGCGCGGCGATCTCGGCCTCGCGCGCCGTACGGTCCTCGGGCGCGAGGAGGCCGATGCCGGCGCGGCGTGCCTCGAGCGCGTCGAGGGCGCCGCGTGTCTCGCGCCAGCGCTCGTAGGCGCGGCGCGACAGCGTGGCGTAGATCTCCGTGCCGGTGATCTTCTCGAGCAGCTCCGCGCGCTCCCGCGCGTCGGCGCGCAGGAAGGCGTCGAAGTCGCCCTGCGCGAGGAGCACCGTGCGGCGGAACTGGTCGCAGGTGAGGTCGGTGAGCCGCTCCACCTCCTGGCGCACCGGCACGACGCCGGATGCCACCGCGTCGAGCCCGCCCTCGGGGAGGAGCTTCCACAGCGCCCGCCCGCGCTTCTGCAGCGCGCCCGTCGCCTTGCCGCGGGCGCGGTTGAGCTCGCAGCGCACGCGGTAGACGGCGCCGTCGCGCGCGGAGAAGTCCACCTCGGCGAAGCCGCGCCCGGCGCCGCGGCGCAGGATCGTGCGCGGGTCGGTGGCGGCGAGGGGCGTGTTCTCCCCGTCGGGGATCTGCTCGTTCGCGCCATCCGCCTTCACCCGCGGGAACTCGTCGTAGAGCGCGAGGCAGAGCGCATCGAGCAGCGTCGACTTGCCGGCCCCGGTCTCGCCGGTGATGGCGAAGAGGCCCGCGGCCGCCAGCGGCGCGGCGGCGAAGTCGATCTCGAAGGTCTCGGCGAGGGAGGCGAGGTTCTCGCCGCGGATCGCGAGGATGCGCATGTCAGGCCCCCGCCTCGGGCGTGTCGAGAAGGGCGGCGAAGGCGTCCTCGTGCGCGGGCGTGGGCTCCGCCCCGTGGCGGGCCCGGTACGCCTCGCGGAAGACCTCCGCCGGCGCCCGCTCGGCGAGCCGCACTGCGAGCGCCTCGGCCGGCGCCGCATCGCCGGACGCGGCGGGGCGCTCCAGCGCGAGGCCGGCGAGGCGCACGGGGAAGCGCTCGGCGAGCGCGCCGATCTCGGCGTGGAGCCCGACCGCGGGACCCTCGACGGCGACCGTCAGCCAGACGAAGGGGCGCGCATCCGCCGGCAGGTCGTCCGCGAGCCCGAGCCCCGCGAGCGCCGCCTCGACCTCGCCCGCCGGCAGGGCGCCCCGCGCGGGCACCCGCAGGCAGGCGACCGGGCGGGGGAGGGGGACGTGGCGCACGCGCACCGCCGCGCCCTCGACGTCGACGAGGGTGACGCCGTGGGCGTAGCCGCTCTCGGTCTTCGACAGCGGGAACAGCGAGCCGCAATAGCGGATCGTCTCGCGCCCCACCGCCTGCGGCCGATGCAGGTGGCCGAGCGCCACGTAGGCGGCTTCGCGCGGGAACACGTCGGGCGGCACCGCGTGCTCGCCACCCACCAGGATGCGGCGCTCGGCGCCGTCCGACTCGAGCCCGCCGGCGACGTGGAGGTGCCCCGTCACGACGAGCGGGCTCACGCCGATCGCGGCCTTGGCGCGCGCGACCAGGTCGCCGTAGAGGGCGCGCACGCCGGCGACGACCGGCGATCCCGGCGCGGGCGCATCGAGCGGGGGAAGGTCCGCCACGCGCGGGTAGGGCACGGCGAGGACGTGCGCGCCGACTGCGCCCTGCGCGTCGCGCACGGGGACCAGATGGCGGGCGAGATCGGGTCCCTCCGGCCGGCGGGCGATCGTCCCGACCACGGTCACGTTCGCCAGCCGGTAGAGACCGCCCGGCGCCTCCAGCCGCCCGGCGGGATCGTGGTTGCCGGCGACGACGACGATCGCCGCGTGCGGGCGCGCCGCCCGCAGCCTCGCCAGCGTGTCGAAATAGAGCGTCTGCGCCTCCGCGGAGGGGTTGAGCGCATCGAACACGTCGCCCGCGACGACGACCGCGTCGACCGCCTCGCGCACGGCGATCTCGACGAGCGCGTCGAGGGCGGCGCGGTGCTCGGCCTCGCGGGAATAGCCGGCGAGCGTATGCCCGAGATGCCAATCGGCGGTGTGCAGGATCCTGACCATCCGTCCTCCGGGCGCTATCTCACCGGTTTGGGGCTGATTCGCCAGGGGTAGACCACGCGCATGCCGCGCGGGCTCGCCGGTCACGGCTTCTGCCGCATCACGTCCGGCACCCGGCAATGGGGCCGCAGCCACCGCTGCGTCGTGGGGCAGATCCAGGCGAGGAGCTCCATCAGCTCCGAGAAATCCTTCGATATGTCGTTGCGGAAGATCGGTTCGTGATGGCTGATGCGATTGCGCAAATCCGCGACCTTGCGGGCGCCTTCGGCGAGATCGCGGCGGGTTCGAGCCGCGGGAAGATGCGGGAAGGCCAGCGCCAGGTGCCGCGACCAGAGCGGCGGCACATAGCGCTTCTGCAGCAAGGCGACACAGAAGCCGAAGGACAGGCCCGCCACGACCTGGCCGGGGCTCGGCGTCAGCCGGCGATTCGCGAGGCGCCGCATCACCTGGTCCAGATCGGCGAGGCGCTTCGCGTCGATCGCCTCGAGCAGTGCCGTGAACCGGGGCTCACGCCACCACGCGTCACCGTATTCGGCAGACAGCGCGGCATCGACGCCGTTGCGCAGGCCACCTCCACGGCCTGGATCGGGGTGTGGAACGCCTCGCCGAGCCGAGCATTCCACAGATACAACGCGAGGGCGCGGCGCAGGTCCTGGTTTGCGGCCGTGATGTAGGTCGAGAGCCGGTCGGACGAGAGGAAGCGTTGCAGTGCAGGAAGCTCCGACGCATCCGGTTCTTGATAAGCGCCGCTCATGCGTGTACTCGGTCTGGGGTGTGCCGCGTCTCGTCACTGCCTGCAAACGGGGCCGGACGTTAGAACCCCGCGACAGCCTCCGGGCCCTCGCGGGGTTCGCCGTTTTCAAGCCTGCGCACGGCCCTCCCGCAGGCGTAGCATGAACCAGAGCGTGCGAAAACAGTCGTCGGCGGACCAAGCCGCATCCATGCCCACCCCGCCCCCGGCCCTCGTCGTCACCGGCGCCACGTCCGGCATCGGGCTCGCCATCGCTCGGCACTTCCTGGCGCAGGGTTGGCACGTGTTCGGCTCGGCGCGGCGGGAGGAGGACGCGGCGCGGCTGCGCGACGATCTCGGGCCGGGCTTCACCCCGCTCCTCCTCGACGTCACCGACGCGGACGCGCTCGCCCGGGCGGCCGAGGTCGTGGGGGAGGCGCTGGGCAAGCGGCGGCTCGCGGGCGTCGTCGTCAATGCCGGGATCGGCATCCCGGCGCCGCTGGAGCACCAGGAGGTCGACGAGATCCGCCTGCAGATCGACGTGAACCTCGTGGGCACGATGCTCACCGCGCGTGCCTTCCTGCCGCTCGTCGGCACGGATCCCGGCCGCGAGGGGCCGATCGGGCGGATCGTGACGATGTCCTCGCTGGGCGGGCGCTTCGGCCAGCCCTTCGTCACCTCCTATATCGCCGGCAAGCACGGGATCGAGGGCTTCTCGGAGGCGCTGCGGCGCGAGCTCTCCCCCTTCGGCATCCCGGTGATCGTGATGGCGCCCTCCGCCGTGGCGACGCCCGTCTGGGAGAAGGTCGCCGTGCAGGGGCTCGACCGATTCGACCACACCCGCTACGGCGGCGCCTTCCGCTGGGCGCTCGGCGGCATCGTCTCGGGTGCACCGCAGCGCGGCCGGCCGCCGGAGGCGGTGGCGCGGGCGACCTTCACGGCGATGACCGCGCGCCGCCCGCGCCTGCGCTACGCCCCCGCGGCGCGCCCGTTTCTGGAGAACGTCGTGCTGCCGCGGGTCCCGAAGCGCTTCGTCGATGCCGTCTTCCGGTGGCGCTTGTCCGCGGCGCGCGACCGATAGGCCGTGCCGGCGACCGGGTTGGGAGCAATTTCCGCATCCTCGCCCGAAGCGCGCCACGATCTGCGCCAAAACCGCGGCCAGCGTTCGGGCGCCGCGCAAAGGGCGCTGGCGGATCGAACGATCCGCCACGATGCCCGTTGTGCAGCGCGAAACGGCAGCGTATCATCGAAGTGCGTCGACCGAGAGCGAGCGGACCCGCGCACGGCGTTTCCCGCCGCGCGCCCGCGAACGGCCCGGTCGGGCGCCTTCAGGACAGTCGGAGACGAACTCGTGTCGGTCACTCGCCGCTCGGTGCTGGCGCTCGCCGCCGCGCTCGCGCTCGCCCCGCGTCCGGGATCGCCCGGACGCGCCTTCGCCGCGGCGCTCGCCGATGGCGCGGAGCATTGGGGAGAGCCCGAGCCCTTCCGCCCCGCCCTGGTGCGCGAGCGCGCCCAGGCGCTCGCCGCCGTGCCGTGGGAGCCGCCGCCGGCGGACCTCCCGGGGACGCTCGCGGGGCTCGATTACGACCAGTACCGCGACATCCGCTTCCGGCCGGAAAGCGCGCTGTGGGCGGATCGGGAGAGCCCGTTCCAGCTGCAGCTCTTCCATCTCGGTTTCGGCTATCGCGAGCCGGTGGCGATCAGCGTGGTCGAGGGCGGGACGAGCCGCAAGCTGATCTTCGACCCGGCGATGTTCTCCTACGGGCCGTTGGTGGAGAACCCGCCGACGGACATCGAGGACCTCGGCTTCTCGGGCTTCCGCATCCACGCCCCGGTCAACCGCGACGACTATTTCGACGAGTTCGCCGTGTTCCAGGGCGCCAGCTACTTCCGCGCGGTCGCGAAGGGCCAGGCCTATGGGCTGTCCGCCCGCGGCCTCGCCGTCGGCACCGCCGATGCTGCCGGGGAGGAGTTCCCGAGCTTCCGCGCGTTCTGGATCGAGACCCCCGCGCCCGACACGGACACGATCATCGTGCACGCGCTTCTCGACAGCCCGAGCACGACCGGCGCCTACCGCTTCCGCCTGCGGCCCGGGGCCTCGACCCTGATGGAGGTCGAGGCCGTGCTGTTCCCGCGGGTGGAGATCGCCACCGTGGGCATCGCGCCGCTGACCTCGATGTTCTACTTCTCGGGGCATGACCGGGTCGGCATCGACGACTTCCGCGGCGCGGTGCACGATTCCGACGGGCTGCTGATGTGGAACGGCGAGGGCGAGTGGCTCTGGCGGCCGATCCTCAACCCGCGCACCCTCCAGATCTCGACCTTCCTCGATCGGCGCCCCCACGGCTTCGGCCTGATGCAGCGCGAGCGCGACCTGCCCGTCTTCCAGGACCTCGAGGCGGACTACCACCGCCGCCCGAGCCTGTGGGTCGAGCCGATCGGGGACTGGGGCGAGGGGGCGGTCGTCCTCGTCGAGATCCCCACCGACGCCGAGGTGCACGACAACATCGTCGCGTTCTGGCGCCCGCGCAGGCCGCTGGCGGCGGGCGTGCCGGTGCAGCTCGCCTACCGCCTGCACTGGCGCGGCGAGCCGCCGGTGCAGCACGGCCTCGCCAAGGTCCGGCGCACGCTCTCGGGCCTCTCCGAGGTCGGACGGCCGCAGGCCGAGCGCGACAAGCGCGTCTTCGTGGTCGACTTCGCCGGCGAGGGCCTCGCCGATCTCGATGCCGGGGGGCCGATCACGGCACAGGCCAGCGCCTCCGGAGGCCAGCTCTCGACCCCCGTCGTCAAGACCGATCCCGAGATCGGTGGCGTACGCGTCGCCCTCGAGCTCGATCCGCAGGGCGCGCCCGTGTCCGAGCTGCGCTGCGCGCTGGTGCGCGACGGCGCCGTCGTCTCCGAGACCTGGCTCTACAGGTGGCTTCCCGCATGACCGCTCATCCGCTCGTCACGCCGGACGCGGCGCTCCCGCCGGAGGCGCCGCTGCCGATGCCGGTGCAGGCGCTCGACGCCGCGCCCGCCCCGCGCGGCGCGCTGCCGCCGCGGCGGGGCGTGCGCCTCGCCCGCGCCGTCGCGATCGTGCTCGCCGCGGTGATCGCCGTCGGGCTCACCCGCGAGATGCATGCGGTGCTCTCGGTCGCATCGCTGACGGCGGTCGAGATCGCCATGCTGGTGCTCTTCGCCACGACGATCGCCTGGATCGCCTTCGCCTTCGCGCTCGCCGTGCTCGGTACCGCTTCGCTGCTGTATCGGCGGCTCTCGCCGCCGCGTTTCCTGGCACCTCGCGCCAGGCCGCGCACGCGCACCGCCATCCTGCTGCCGACCTACAACGAGGACCCGGCCCGGGTCTTCGCCACCGCCGTCGCTACCGCGGAGGCGCTGGCGGACGCCGACGTACACGCGGCCTACGATGTCTTCGTGCTGAGCGACACCACGGACCCGGACGTCTGGCTCGCGGAGGAGGCGGCCTTCCTCGCCATGCGCGCCGCCCGCCGCCCGCGGGCGCGGATCTACTACCGGCGCCGCCCGAAGAACGTCGAGCGCAAGGCCGGCAACATCGCCGAATGGGTGCGCCGCTTCGGCGGCGCCTACCCGGCCTTCGTCGTGTTCGACGCCGACAGCGTGATGACGCCGCGCACGCTGGTGCGCATGACCCTCGCCCTCGAGCGCCGGCCGGAGCTCGGCCTCCTCCAGACCGTGCCGCTGCTGGTGGGGCGCTGGAGCCTGTTCGCGCGCCTGCAGCAGTTCGCGGCGCGGGTCTACGGCCCGGTGATGGCGACGGGGCTCGCGGTGTTCTCCGGCGATGCCGGGAACTACTGGGGCCACAACGCCATCATCCGCACCCGCGCGTTCGCCGACAGCGCCGGGCTGCCGCATCTGCCCGGGCGCGCACCCTTCGGCGGGCCGGTGATGAGCCACGACTTCATCGAGGCCGCCCTGATGCGCCGCGCCGGCTGGGCGGTGGAGATCGATCCGGCCCTCTCCGGCTCCTGGGAGGAGAGCCCCCCCTCCCTCGTCGACCTCGCCGAGCGCGACCGGCGCTGGTGCCAGGGCAACCTCCAGCACGCGGGCGTGCTCTTCGCGCGGGGCCTGCACCCGGTGAGCCGGATGCACTTCGCCATCGGCATCCTCTCGTATCTCTCCGCGCCGCTGTGGCTCGCGTTCCTGCTCTCGGGGCTGGTGCTGGCGCTCCAGGCGCAGTTCGTACGCCCGGACTACTTCGCCGGCGGTTTCGCCCTGTTTCCGACCTGGCCGGTGATCGACTCCGAGCGTGCGCCGGGCCGGTTCGCCGCCACGAGTGCGGGCCTGCTCCTGCCCAAGCTCTTCGGCCTCGCCGTCGCGATGACATCGGGACCCGTGCGCCGGGGGCTCGGCGGCCCGCTGCGGGCGACGGGCGGGCTGCTGCTGGAGACGCTCGTCTCGGCGCTGCTCGCGCCGGTGATGATGGCCCTGCAATCGGCCGCCGTGTTCCAGATCCTCGCCGGGCGCGACGCCGGCTGGAAGGCGCAGCGGCGCGACGACGGCTCGGTGCCCTGGTCGGAGATCGCCCGGCGCCACCGCTGGCACACGGCGCTCGGCCTCGCGCTAGGGGCGGCCGCGCTCGCGGTCTCTCCGGCGGTGTTCCTGTGGACGAGCCCGGCTGTGGTGGGCCTGCTGCTCGCGATCCCGCTCTCCGGGCTCACCGCGCGCGCCACGCCGCGCATCGCCGCCGCCGGCCTCCTGCGCACGCCCGAGGAGCGCGCGGCCCCGCCGATGCTGGTGCGGGCCCGCGCCCTGCGCCGGGAGATCGCAGCCGCGCTGGGCGCAGAGCGCCCGGCGGTGGTGCGCCTGCTGGACACGCCGTCGCTCACGGCGCTGCATGTCGGAATGCTGCCGCCTCCGCCCGCGGGGCGGACCGGCGTCGACCCCGCCTTCGTCGTCGCGCTCGCCAGGCTCGACGCCGCCGAGAGCGTCGAGGAGGGGCTCGCCGACATGGATCGCGCCGAGACCATGGCCCTGCTCTCGCGGCGCGAGGGCATCGAGCGGCTCCTCGACCGCGTGCGGCCCCCGCCGCCTCAGGCGCAGGCGGCGTGAGGTCAGCGGGGGAGGGTGAGCCGCACCTCCCCCGCCTCGGTGGGCACGGCGAGACCCGTGCCCTGCCGGGCGATGTCCCCGACGACCCGGCCGGGGAGCGCCAGCCTTCCCGTCTCGACGAGCCGTCCGCCGACGAGGTCGACGACGACGAGGGCGTCGCGCGCCTGGGTCGGCACGACGATCTCGGGCGTCGCGTCGCCGTCGGCATCCACGAGTGCGTGGAGCCCGAGCGCGGTCGAGCCGAGCGCGTGGTTCGACACGCCGCGCAGGGCTGCGCGCGGGACCAGCGTCCCGTCGCGCCGGGCTCGATCGTCGAACGTGGCGATGCGCAGCACGCCGCCGATGTGCGGCGTCTCGATCCAGGCGAGCTCCATCGCGCCGTCCCCGTCGAGGTCGGCCGCGCCGATCGGGTTGAGCCAGCGGTTCGCCCGTCCGATCGGCGGGGTCGCCGCTGTCTCGACGAGCGCTCCGTCCTCCACGCCATAGACCGCGAGCGCCGCGCCGAGCCGTGAGTCGGCGCGGACCACGATCACCTCGTCGCGCCCGTCGCCGTCGAGATCGACGAGGCGCGGGGCGAGGTCTTCGAAGACGTGATCTGCGGGCAGGCGATGCACCAGCCGCGTGCCATCCTGCGTCTCGACCGCGAGCGCCCCGGCCTCGATCGCGTCGCCGAGGACCCCGTGCGCGTAGCGGGTGGTGGGCTCGGCGAGCCAGGCGCGGGCGATGTCGCGCGTACCCGTCGCGACGGTGGAGTGGGGGATTCGCGCGTCCGGGGAGGGCGCCTGCGCGAGGGCGGGGGCGGTGGCGCGGAGCAGCAGGCGGGGAGCGAGCGAGGTGCGGATCATGGCCGGGACGCCGCCGCCCCGGCCGCCCGTCCGCCACCCCCCCCCGCCCCCCGCCCCCCCCTGTCACCCCCCGGCCGCCGCCGCCCCGCCCCC
>JBNPEA010000005.1:0-16496 GCA_051117315.1 Salinarimonas sp.
GAGGCCAAGGCGCTGGGTGCGCCGGCCGAGCTCGCGGCCGAGCTGCGGCTGTGGCTGCGTCGGCGGACGCTCTCGACCAGGATCGAGAGCGAGGTGCGCCGGCGCCTGCGCGAGCGCTTCGACGTCACCCTGCCGCGCTTCGACCTGATGGCGCAGCTCGTGCGCGCCCCCGACGGCATGACGCTCTCGGACGTCTCCAAGCGGATGATGGTCTCGAACGGCAACGTCACCGGCCTCGTCGAGCGGCTCGTCGAGAGCGGGCACGTCGATCGCCGGGTTTCCGAGACCGACCGGCGCGCGCAGGTGATCAGCCTCACCGATGCCGGTCGTGCGGAATTCCGCGCCATGGCGGTGGAGCACGAGACCTGGATCGCCGAGATGGTCGGCGGCCTCGACGAGGCCGAGGTCGAGACCCTGATGGGCCTGCTCGGCAAGGTGAAGGCCTCCACCAGGGCCGCCATGGACAGAAGCGCCGACAAGAGCCCGGACAAGAACTCGGACAAGAACTCGGACAAGGGAGCTTCCCGATGACCCCCGCGAACCCGGTCACGCTTCCGGTCTCCTCCTACAGCCCGAGCCATTTCCTGCTCGAGGTGACGGAGCGCGTCGCCCACGTGACGCTGAACCGGCCGCAGAGGAAGAACCCGCTCACCTTCGAGAGCTATCGCGAGCTGACCGACCTGTTCGCCGCGCTCAGGAAGGACGACACCGTCCACGCGGTGGTGATCGCCGGGGCCGGCGGCAACTTCTCGTCGGGCGGCGACGTGTTCGAGATCATCGAGCCCCTGACCAGGATGGGCACGAAGGATCTCACCGCCTTCACCCGCATGACGGGCGAGCTCGTGCGCGAGATGCGCGCCTGCCCGCAGCCGATCGTCGCCGCGGTGGAGGGCATCTGCGCCGGCGCCGGCGCCATCATCGCCATGGCGAGCGACATCCGCCTCGCCGCGCCGTCAGCCAAGGTCGCCTTCCTGTTCAACAGGGTGGGGCTCGCCGGCTGCGACATGGGCGCCTGCGCGATCCTGCCTCGGATCGTCGGCCAGGGTCGGGCCTCCGAGCTGCTCTACACCGGCCGCTTCATGCGCGCGGAGGAGGGCGAGCGCTGGGGCTTCTTCGCGCGGATCGTCGAGGGCGACGTCGGCGCCGAGGCGCGGACGCTCGCGACGTCGATCGCGTCCGGCCCGAACTACGCGAACACCATGACGAAGCGCATGCTCGCCATGGAATGGGCGATGTCCGTCGAGGAAGCCATCGAGGCGGAGGCGGTGGCGCAGGCTTTGTGCATGACCACCAACGACTTCCGGCGGGCTTACGAAGCGTTCGCGCAGAAGCGCGCGCCCGTCTTCGAGGGCGATTGAGGAGGCCGCATCATGCCGGATACGAGTTTCCTCTCCTGGCCGTTCTTCGACGCGGGTCATCGTGACTTCGCGAGCCGGTTGAAAGACTTCGCGCGCGATCTTCGTGTTTCACACGACGACGTCGACGAGGCCTGCCGCACGCTGGTGCGCCGTCTCGGCGAGGCCGGCTGGCTGCGTGCCGTGGCGCCGGCGGCGCATGGCGGCCTGTTCGAGAGCTTCGACGTACGCACGCTCTGCCTCGCCCGCGAGATCCTGGCCTATCACGACGGGCTGGCCGACTTCGCCTTCGCCATGCAGGGGCTCGGCACCGGACCGGTGACGCTGTTCGGCTCGGAGGAGCTGAAGCGCCGGGTCCTGCCCGGCGTCGTGGCGGGCGAGCGCATCGCCGCCTTCGCGCTCTCCGAGCCGGAAGCGGGCTCCGACGTCGCCGCGCTCGCGACCACGGCACGGATCGAGGGCGGCGAGGCGATCCTCGACGGCGAGAAGACCTGGATCTCGAACGGCGGCATCGCCGACCATTACGTCGTCTTCGCCCGCACCGGCGAGGCGCCGGGCGCGCGCGGCCTCTCGGCCTTCCTCGTCGAGGCGGACAACCCGGGTCTGCACGTCGAGGAGCGCATCGACGTCATCGCGCCCCATCCCCTCGCGCGCCTGCGGTTCGACAATTGCCGCGTGCCGCTCGCGCACCGGATCGGGGAGCCCGGCGCGGGCTTCAAGGTGGCGATGGCGACCCTCGACGTCTTCCGCTCCACCGTGGGTGCCGCGGCGCTCGGCTTCGCCCGGCGCGCGCTGGACGAGGCGCTCCACCGCGCCCGCACCCGCCGGCTGTTCGGCGCGCCGATGGGCGAGCTTCCCCTCACCCAGGCGGCGCTCGCTGAGATGGCCACCGACGTCGACGCCTCCGCGCTGCTGGTCTACCGCGCCGCCTGGGTGAAGGACCAGGGGGCGCCCCGCGTCACCCGCGAGGCGGCGATGGCCAAGATGGTCGCGACCGAGAGCGCCCAGAGCGTCGTCGACAAGGCGGTGCAGATCTTCGGCGGGCTCGGCGTGACCAAGGGCGTCAAGGTCGAGGAGCTCTACCGCGACGTCCGCGCGCTGCGCATCTACGAGGGCGCCACCGAGGTCCAGAAGATCGTCATCGCCCGCGAGACGCTGAAGGGGGCGGGGAGATGAGGAGCGCTCGCCGAGGGCCGCGCCGCTCCTTCTCCTTCCCCTACAGGGAAGGAGAAGGCTCTGCGTTTCCGCCGAGCACTTGCACCATCGCAGCCCGGAGACGCGCATGACCCCCAGCGCCCACACGGACACCTTCGCGCGCGACAACCTGCCGCCGCGGGAGCTCTGGCCGGACTTCCTGTTCACGCGTCCGGAACTGCAGTACCCCGAGCGGCTCAATTGCGCCGACGCCTTCCTCGACGTCCACGTCCGCGAGGGGCGGGGAAATCGCTCCTGCATCGTCTCGCCGACCGAGAGCCTCACCTATGCCGAGCTCCAGGAGCGGGTGAACCGCATCGCCAACGTGCTGACGAAGCACCTCGGCCTCGTGCCCGGCGGGCGCGTCCTGCTGCGCTCGGCCAACAACCCCATGATGGTCGCCTGCTACCTCGCCGTGCTGAAGGCCGGCGGCGTCGTCGTCGCCACCATGCCGCTGCTGCGCGCCCGCGAGATCGCCTATCCCGTCGAGAAGGCGAAGGTCGCCATCGCGTTGTGCGACGCGCGCCTCGCCGACGAGATGCGCAAGGCCGAGCCGCTCTGCGATTGCCTCGAGCGGGTGGTCTACTGGAGCACGCACGACGCGTTCGGGCTCGAGGCCCTGATGGCCGAGGCCTCGCCGGAGTTCGAGGCGGTGGACACCGCCGCCGACGACGTCTGCCTGATCGGCTTCACCTCGGGCACGACGGGCGAGCCCAAGGGCACGATGCACTTCCACCGCGACATGCTCGCGATCTGCGACGCCTATGGGAAGAACGTGCTGCGCGCGGAGCCGGACGACCGCTTCATCGGCTCGCCGCCGCTCGCCTTCACCTTCGGGCTCGGCGGCATCGTGCTGTTCCCGCTGCGCATCGGTGCCTCGACCGTGCTGCTGGAGAAGGCCGGGCCCAACGAGCTGCTGCCGGCCATCCACGAGCATCGTGCCAGCGTCGTCTTCACCGCGCCCACGGCCTACCGCGCCATGCTGGCGCGGCTTCCCGAGTTCGACGTCTCGTGCCTGCGCAAGTGCGTCTCCGCCGGAGAGCCGCTGCCCAAGGCCACGTTCGAGGCCTGGCACGAGGCGACGGGGCTCAAGCTGATGGACGGCATCGGCGCCACCGAGATGCTGCACATCTTCATCGCCTCCCCCGAGGAGGAGATCCGCCCCGGCGCCACGGGGCGGCCGGTGCCCGGCTACGAGGCCAAGGTGATCGACGCGGACGGCCGCGACATGCCGCCGGGCAGCGTCGGGCGCCTCGCCGTGCGCGGGCCCACCGGCTGCCGCTACCTCGCCGACGAGCGCCAGGCGAAATACGTCGAGAACGGCTGGAACGTCACCGGCGACACCTACCTGATGGATGAGGACGGGTATTTCTGGTACCAGGCTCGCTCGGACGACATGATCGTCTCGTCCGGCTACAACATCGCCGGGCCGGAGGTGGAGGCGGCGCTGCTCACCCATCCGATGGTCGCGGAATGCGGCGTCGTCGGCGTGCCCGACGAGGAGCGCGGCATGATCGTGCGCGCCTACGTCGTGCTGCGGGAGGGGGAGAGCGCCGATGCGGCCATGGCCAAGCGCCTGCAGGACCACGTGAAGAGCGAGATCGCGCCCTACAAGTACCCGCGCTCGATCGTCTTCGTCGACGCGCTGCCCAAGACGCAGACCGGCAAGCTGCAGCGCTTCGCCCTGCGCCGGCAGGCGAGCGAGGAGGCAGCCCGGTGACGGCACGCATCGCGCCGCCCGCCCGCGAGAGCCTTCCGGCCGGCGTCCACGTCGCGCCGGTGAAGATCCGCTTCGCCCATTGCGACCCGGCGGGCATCGTCTATTTCGCCCGCTGGTTCGACATGCTCAACGGCGTGATCGAGGACTTCTTCGCAGCCGCGCTCGGGCTCGACTACCACGTCCTCATCCGCGACCGCCGCGTCGGCCTCGGCTACGGCCAGGCTCACGCGGACTACCTGAAGCCGGGGATGATGGGCGACGTCGTCGACTTCGCCGTCCTCGTCGAGCGTATCGGCGGCGCCTCCGTCGGCCTCCTCGTTCCCGGATACCGCGGGTCGCAGCCCGTGATCGCCGCGCGTCTCGTCATCGTGACCACGGATCTCGACGCCCATCGGGCGATGAGCATCCCCGACGACCTGCGCGCGGCCCTGATCGACTACCAGGAGAGAAGCCGATGAACGGCCTGCGCGAGCATCTGATGAAGGGGGAGGGTGGCGACGGCGGGCCCCGCGTGCTGCTGCCGCCGGGCTGGCCCGCCCCGAAGGGCTATGCCAACGGCATGGCGGCGACGGGCACGCTCGTCGTGACCGGCGGCGTCGTCGGCTGGGACATGGAGGGGCGCTTTCCCGAAGGCTTCGTCGCGCAGACGCGCCAGGCGCTGGAGAACATCGTCGCCATCCTGAAGGAGGGTGGCGCCGGCCCGCGCGATCTCGTGCGCATGACCTGGTACGTCACCGACATGGACGCCTATCTCGCCTGCCAGCGCGAGCTGGGGCGGGCCTATCGCGAGGTGATCGGGCCGCATTATCCGGCAATGGCGCTCGTCCAGGTCGTGCGGCTCGTCGAGACCGCCGCCCTCGTCGAGATCGAGGCGACGGCCGTCCTTCCCGCCTGAGCCGCGGGTGTGGCGCGGCGGCGCTGTCGATTTGACAGCGCCGCGGACCATCGTCACGCTTCGGCCCATGAGCGGCGCGTCCCCCCGATGTCGCGCCCGAGGAACACCACGTGCACATCGTCGTCATCGGCGCCGGCGTCGTCGGACTGGCCTGCGCCCGTGCGCTCGTCCGGGACGGGCACGCGGTGCGGGTCGTCGACCGTGCGCTGGCGGGGGATCGCGCCTCGTTCGGCAATGCCGGCGGGCTGGCGGTGAGCGAGATCGCGCCGGCCGCCTCGCCGGGCCTGTGGATGCAGGTGCCGCGCTGGCTGTTCGATCCGCTCGGGCCGTTGTCGGTACGGCTCGCCCACGCGCCGCGTCTCGTGCCCTGGCTGCGCCGCTTTCTCGCCAGCGGGACGCCGACGGAGATCGCGCGCATCAGCGCGGCCAACGCGGCCCTCGCCCGGCGCGTCTACGACGACATCGTCCCGCTCCTTTCCGACATCGGGCTCTCCGACGATCTGCGCCGGGAGGGCGCGCTGACGCTCTACGAGACCGAGGCCGGGTTCGCGGCGGAGCGGGCGGACTGGGAGCGGCGCGTCGCGCACGGCTTCCCCAACGAGACGCTCACCGGGGACGAGGCCCGTGCCATGGAGCCGGCGCTCTCGCCGCGGATCGCGCGCGCCGTGTTCGACCCGAGCTGGGCGACCGTCGCCGACCCGCGCCGGATCGTCGAGGGGCTCGAGGCCTGGCTGCGGGGGCACGGCGTCGCCTTCCACGAGGCGGAGGCGACCGCGCTCGAGCCGAGGCTCGACCGGGTCAGCATCGCCCTCGCCGACGGCACCGTCGGGGACGCCGACCTCGTCGTCGTCGCCGCCGGCGCCTGGTCCGCGCGGCTCGCGGCGAGCGTGGGAGACCGGGCTCTTCTGGAAGCGGAGCGCGGCTACAACGTCACCATTCCCCAGCCGAGCGTCTCGCTCACGCGCCAGCTCGTCTTCGCCGAGCGCAAGTTCGTCGCGACCCCGCTCGCGATCGGGCTGCGCATCGGCGGCGCGGCGGAGTTCGCCGGGCTCGACGCGCCCGCGCGCCTCGCCCGGGCGGATGCGCTGGCACGGCTCGCGCGCATCTACCTGCCCGACCTCGACACGCGCGGCGGCACCCGCTGGATGGGCCAGCGTCCCTCGACGCCGGACGGGCTGCCGGTGATCGGGTGGTCACCCGGCAAGGGACGCGTGATCTACGCCTTCGGTCACGGCCATCTCGGCCTCACCCAGGCCGCGACGACGGGACGTCTCGTCGCGGGGCTGCTCTCGGGTGACACCGGCGGGATCGACATGGCGCCCTACGAGATCGCGCGCTTCGCACGGTAGAGGGCGGTTCACGGCGCCGGATGCCTCCAGCACGTGCGATCGAATACTGTGCTTCGACTCGCAACGTCGGGATCGTCTGTCTCTTTAGAGCGATTCTCAACTGGATATGCCTTGTTTCAAACGCTTCTAAGCTTGTGTTTTCCTCTTGACGTCTTGTGCGTCGATGGCCTTTATGGCGCCGTCGCTGTTGCGGCGCATTCGGCGCCGGAGCCGCTCGCAAAATCGCTCATCCGGGCGCCTTGAACGCCCGGCTTCGGGAGAGAGACATCGTGATGAGAGACTTCCAGCCCGCGCGCCGCACCCTTCTCCTCGGCACCGTCCTCGCCGCCGGCCTCGTCGGCCTGCCGGCCGTCGCCGTCGCGCAGAGCGGCGAGCTGAACCTCTACTCCTCGCGTCACTACGACACCGACGAGGCGCTCTACGCGGACTTCACCGAGCAGACCGGCATCACCATCAACCGCATCGAGGCGGGCGCCGACGAGCTGATCGAGCGCATGACCGCCGAGGGCGCGAACTCGCCGGCGGACGTGCTGCTGACGGTCGATGCCGGCCGTCTCGAGCGCGCCCAGGTCGCGGGCCTGCTTCAGCCGGTCGAGTCCGAGGTTCTCCAGGAGCGCGTGCCCGACTACCTCCGCGATCCGGAGAACTTCTGGTTCGGCTTCTCCAAGCGCGCTCGCGTGATCATGTACGCCTGCGACCGCGTCGAGAACCCGCCGCAGACCTACGAGGCGCTCGCCGACGACGAGTGGGAGGGTCGCGTGCTCAGCCGCTCCTCCACCAACATCTACAGCCAGTCGCTGACCGGCTCCGTCCTCGCCGCGCTCGGCGAGGAGGCGACCGAGGCGTGGGCGCGCGGGCTCTCCGAGAACTTCGCGCGTGATCCCCGCGGCGGCGACACCGACCAGATCCGCGCCGTGGCGGCGGGCGAGGGCGATCTCGCCATCTCCAACACCTATTATCTCGGCAACCTGATGCGGTCGGAGAACCCCGAGGACCGCGCGGTGGCCGAGCAGATCTGCGTCGTCTTCCCGAACCAGGACGGCCGCGGCACGCACGTCAACATCTCCGGCGGCGGCGTCGCGGCCAATGCCCCGAACCCCGAGGCGGCCAAGCTCTTCCTCGAGTACCTCGCCTCCGATTCGGCGCAGACCTACTTCGCCGAGGGCAACAGCGAGTACCCGGTCGTCGAGGGCGTCGCCGCCCCCGAGTGGATCCAGACGCTGGGCGAGTTCCAGGAGGACGACCTGTCGGCCGAGACCTTCGCGCAGAACAACGCCGAGGCGCTCATGATCATGGATCGGGCCGGCTGGAAGTGATGCGTCGAACCGAGCCGGCGGCGGCGGGGCCACCCCCCGCCGTCGCCACGGCCATGACCGCGAAAGGTCTCGCCCCCGCCGTCACCCGGCGGGGGCGAACGCGTTCGCGCGCGCCGCGGGCTCTGGTCGCGGCCACCGCGCTCGTCGCGGCACTGGTGCTGCTGCCGATCCTGTCGGTCGCCTCCAGCCTGCTCTCGCCGCGTTCGGAGGTGATGGCGCATCTGGCGTCCACGATCCTGCCGGATCTCCTCCTCAACACGGGCATCCTCGTCCTCGTCGTCGGGCTCGGGACGATCTCGATCGGTGTGGTCAGCGCCTGGCTCGTGACCCAGTGCCGCTTCCCCTTCTCGGGCGCCTTCGTCTGGCTGCTGCTGCTGCCGCTCGCCATCCCCGGCTACATCATCGGCTATGCGTATGCCGACTTCCTGGCCTATGCCGGGCCGCTGCAGACGGGCCTGCGCGACCTGTTCGGCTGGGCCACGCCGCGCGACTACTGGTTCCCGGACGTCTACAACGTCTGGGGCGTGAGCGCGATGCTCACCTTCGTGCTCTATCCCTATGTCTACCTCCTGTCCCGCGCCGCCTTCCTGGAGCAGACCGCCAACGCCTTCGACGCGTCCCGCGCCCTCGGCCACGGGCCGTGGAGCGCCTTCGCTCGGGTGGCGCTGCCGCTGGCGCGCCCGGCGATCGCCGCCGGCGCCGCGCTGGCGCTGATGGAGGCGCTCGCCTACTCCGGCACGCTGCAATCTTACGGCGTGCGACACTTCACGACCGCGATCATTCGCCACTCGTTCGCCAGGTGCTATCGGCCGGCGGCGGCGCAGCTGGCGACGGGGCTCCTCGTCTTCGTGCTGGTGCTGATCGCGCTCGAGCTGCACGCGCGCGGCGCGCAGCGCTATACGCAGGTGGGTCGCGGCGCGCGCAAGGCGCCCGCCTTCCGGCTGCGGGGCTGGCGCGCCGGGCTCGCGTTCGCGGCCTGCGCGCTCCCGGTGATCGCGGGCTTCGTCGCGCCGGTGCTGATCCTGGTGCGGCTGCACCTGATCGGCGGCGACCCGTTCATGAGCGAGCGCTTCTGGCGCTACGCGGCGAACTCGCTGACGCTGGCGGCGATGGCGGCGGTGCTGCTCGTCGGCGTGGCGATCCTGCTCGCCTATGCGACCCGCCTCTCACAGGCCAAGCCCCTGCGGGTGCTGGTGCGAGTCTCGACCATCGGCTACGCGGTGCCGGGAACGGTGGTCGCGGTCGGCGTGCTCGCGCCGCTCGGCGCCTTCGACAACGCGGTCGACGGATTCGTCCGCGAGACCTTCGGGATCTCGACGGGGCTCATCCTGTCGGGGACGGTGGTCGCCGTGCTGTTCGCCTACCTGGTGCGCTTCCTGGCCATCGCCTACGGCTCGGTCGAATCGGGTTTCCTCAAGATCTCCAGAACGATGGACGACGCGGCGCGGATGCTGGGCGAGAAGCCCGGCGGGGTGGTCGCACGCGTTCACGCGCCGCTCCTGCGCGGCTCCCTCGTCACCGCGGCGCTGATCGTCTTCGTCGACGTACTCAAGGAGCTGCCCGCGACGCTGATCGTGCGGCCCTTCAACTTCGACACGCTGGCGGTGCGCGTCTACCAGCTCGCCTCCGACGAGCGCCTCGCCCAGGCGGCCACCGGCGCGCTGGCGATCGTCGCCGTCGGCATCCTGCCGGTGCTGCTCTTGATGCGCATGATGGCGAAGGGCGAGGGGGCGCGCTGAGCGGACCTGCGGCGGCCATCGGCAGGCGCCGAGGGCGCGTTCGGCGCAGCCGAGACTTGCCACGTCGGCGCCACGGGATCCCGCCCCGAGGGGCGAGGGGCGAGGGGCGAGGAGCGGAAGCGGGCGGCCGCCTCCCGCTCCTCCATCGGGAATTCGTCGGCGCGCGAGCCGCTACTGCTGCGCCGCCGGCGCGAAGGCCGGGATGGCCGGCTCCGGCGGGGGGGCCTCCGGGTTGCCGAGCAGCAGGCGGGCGGCGCCGGAGCGCTGGATCAGCGCCTTGGCGTCCGGCACCAGCGTCACGTCCGTCAGCGGGCCGCGGAAGGCGAAGGTGAGGGCGGAGATCAGGTTGTCCTCGCCCACCGGCGTCACGCTCTCGACGGCGGCCTTGGCGTCGATACGCCGGGCGGCGAGGGAGATCGCGCCCTCGAGCATGCCCGACAGCTGCGCGCTCTCGAAGCCGGCATCCACGATCCGGCCGACGCCGTCCTCCACCTCGAGGCGGGCGATGGCGCTCGTGAACGGCGTGCGGCCGCTGCGCAGGGTGCGTGTGGCGGTGAGCGGCTGACGCTCGAAGCGGCGCAGCGCCTCGGCGAGATCGACGCCGGCGAACTCCCCGGCACCGACCTCGACCACGAGCGCGCCCTGCAACGCGCCGAGCAGCGCGTCCGCGTCGACGCCGGTACCGATGAGGGCGACCTCCGCCACCGCGGGGCCCGCGATCCAGGCCGAGCCGAGCGCGCGGCCGAGGCCGCCGAGATCGATCCGCGTCCCCTCCGCCTCGAGCCGCATCTCGACGCCTGTGGCGGCATCGGTGAGGGCGAAGCGCCCGCGGATCTCGCCGCCGGCGAGGCCCGCCCGGGAGACCGTCGTCTCGATGCGCCCGGCATTGACGAGAACGCTCATCGCCACGTCCGCGAGCCGGACGGCGCCGATCCGCGCCTCGCTCGCCGAGAGGCGCAGGTCGAGATCGGCGGCGGTGTGCTGCGAGAGCGTCAACGGCGCCCGGCGCAGCGGCGAGGCGGGGTCGCTCGCCTCCACCACCGGTGCGGCGAAACGCGTGAGATCGAGGCCGGTCGCGGCGAGCGTGCCGCTGATGCCGAGCCGGCCGTCGGCGAGGCGCGCGGTGAGCGCGCCCTCCAGCGGCGCGCCGCCGAGCCCGAGCCGCAGCGCGGAGAAGGAGAGCGAGCGCCCGACGCCGCTCGCCTCGCCGTCCAGCGAGAGCGGGCCGACGAGGGGGCCGAGCGGCAGCTGCGCACCGCTCCATGCCAGCACCTCGCGAGCGGCGCGGGTCTCGAAGGAAACGCGGCCCGTGAGCCAGGGGCTGTCACGGCCGGTCGCGACGCTGCCGGTGACCGACAGCCGTCCCGGCCGCCCGGACAGGCGCAGGTCGATCGGGCTGCGCACGCCGGCGGCGAGCTTCGACGGGTCGAGCCCCGACAGAGAGATCGCGATCGTCTCGCCCCGCACGGCGGCCGAGCCCGAGAGCGATACGGGTCCCCGGCCGTCCGGCCAGGCGAGGGTGAGGTCCACGTCGCGCACCACCTCGCGGCGGCTCGCGCCGGCGTCGGTGTACACGATGGTGGCGTCTACCAGGCCGAGGCTGCCGACGAGCGCGTCCCGCGAGCCCTCGAGCCGCGTGGCGAGGCGCGCGCGCGCCCCGTCCCACGGCGAGCGCCCCTGCGCATCCACGGGCACGACGATGCGCGACTGGGCGAGCGAGACTTCGGTGAGCTGGATGCGGCCGAGGACGAGCGCCCCCCAGGCGAGCTGGCCACGCAGCGCGCCGCCCTGGACCAGCGCGGCGCCGTCGGCGTCGGCCAGCTGGATGTCCTCGAACTTGACCCGCGGTGACGGCAGGAAGGCGATCGTCGTGCGCCCGGCGTCGGGGAAGGTGAGGCCCAGCTCCCGCTCGAGCTGCCGCTCCACCGCCGCCCGCAACGCGTCGGAGGAGACCGTCCAAGGCGCCACCGCCAGGACGAGCCCCGCCACGACCACGAGCCCGATCAGGACCGCCGTCGCCCGCGTCTTGAGGGAGGGTGTCTTGCGCATGCCGGACCGATGCTCGTGGACGGATCGACGCGCGACGCGCACCGCCACGCTTCTTAAAACAGGCGAGGCCGCGTTTCGAAAGCCCCGAATGCACGTGCTCGCGCGAAAACGCGGCGATCGTACGGCAGGTGTCGCGGCGGCGCGGGTCGGCCGGGCCGGCGCGCGTCGGTCGGAACGTGGGCGGCGCGTCGGCCGTTTGCGAATGATCAAGGCGCGGCGCGCCCGCCCGTGCTCGGGTGTGCGCCCAGATCGAAACAGGACGGAAGCCGGCGTCATGAGCCTTCCCCACAACTTCAAGCGAATCACCCTGCACCTGGCGCGCAGCCACGATCATCCCAACGGCTCCGCGCGGCACGGCTACGACGTCGTGGCCCCGCTCGACGCCGACGGGCGCATCGACCCGGAGGCCTGGCGCTCGCGCCGGGACGTCTGCCGCGTGCGGCGCTTCTGGAACGGCGAGGAGGACCAGATCGGCCTGCTCGTGCACCGCGCCGGCGGCCAGGGCGGCCACACCTGGGTCTTCGACTACGACCCGACCCGCGAGGACGACGACGAGGCCGCTTTCCGGCTCGGCGACCACGTCCTGCAGATCGGCGAGTACGTCTCGATCAAGGACGACATGGACGAGATGCACACCTTCCGCGTCGTTTCGGTGATCAACGCCGATTGACCCAGCGGCGCCAACGCCGGGGCCGGAGGGCACGCGCACCGACGTCGAGGAGCGAGGAGCCGCCGATGACAGACGTCAGGACCGTCACGCTGCCGGATGGCACGCCCGTCCCCGCCCTCGGGCAGGGGACGTGGCGCATGGGCGAGGACCGCGCGCGCCGCGCCGCCGAGGTGACGGCTCTGCGGCTCGGGCTCGACCTCGGCATGACGCTCGTCGACACTGCGGAGATGTACGGCTCCGGCGGCGCCGAGGAGGTCGTCGGCGAGGCGATCGACGGACGGCGCGAGGAGGTCTTCCTCGTCTCGAAGGTCTATCCCCACAACGCCGGCCGCGAGGGCGTGCGCGCCGCCTGCGCCCGCTCGCTCGCGCGGCTCGGGGTCGAGCGGCTGGATCTCTACCTGCTGCACTGGCGGGGCAGCGTGCCGCTCGCCGAGACGCTCGCGGGCTTCCGCGATCTCGTCGAGGCGGGCAGCATCGCCCGCTTCGGCGTGAGCAACTTCGACACCGACGACATGGAGGAGCTCTGGAGCCTCCCCGGCGGCGAGGCCTGCGCCACCAACCAGGTGCTCTACAACGTCGCCGAACGCGGGCCGGAATACGACCTGCTGCCGACGCTCCAGGCCCGCGGCGTGCCGATGATGGCCTACAGCCCTGTGGGGCAGGGGAGCCTGCCGACGCGCGCGCTCGCCGAGATCGCCGAGAAGCACGGCGCGAGCCCCTGGCGGGTCGCTCTCGCCTTCGTGCTCTCCAGGTCCGGCACCATCGCGATCCCGAAGGCCTCGAGCGAGGCGCATCTGCGCGACAACCGCGCGGCGCTCGACGTCGTGCTTGACGAGGAGGACGAAGCGGCGCTCGACCGGCTGTTCCCGCCGCCGCGGGCGAAGACGCCGCTCTCGATCATATGATCGAGGGGCTGGACAAGCTGCGCCGCCCCCGCTATCTACCCGCCAGCGCCGCACGGAACCGGGCCTGTCCCGGGACGTTGTGTCGGCGGTGGCGGCGACGCCTCCCCTGCTGGGGGATAGTTTAACGGTAGAACCGCGGACTCTGACTCCGCTAGTCCTGGTTCGAATCCAGGTCCCCCAGCCAATCCCCCCGCAAGCCCTTGCCCCGCAAGGCCTTTCGGCCATCCCGCCGGGGCGCCGTGCCCTTCCTGGCACACGGACGGGGCACATGAACGGGCACACGGACACGGACACGGACACGAGGCCGAGCGGGCGGGCGGCCGAAGAGGACAGCGCAGGCGACGTTGCGCCCGACACCCCTCAACACGTCTCGCACGACACCGCGCACGCCAGCTCTCGGCGCGCCGCCCGCCACGGTGCGGCGAAGCCGGCCCGGCGCGGGCGCGTCGCCCATCTCGAGCGTCACGACGGCGCCTGGCGCTTTCGCCTGCGCCTGCCGAAAGCGCTTGCGCAAAGCGGCGCTTCGAGCCAGCTTCGGGTACGAATCGGTTCGGTCCCCCACGCCGTCGCCGCGCGGCATGCGCGCCGGCTCAGGGCCGAGGCCGATCGGCTGTTTTCGAGGCTGACGGGGATGAACGAGAAGGCCGTGCGCGAGGCGATCGCGCTGTGGAAGCAGGAGGCGGTGCGCCGCACGGCCGAGCGGCTGCGCGAGGAGGGGCTCGCCATCCTGGAGGGCCACGAGCGCGACCGGCTGGACACCTGCGCCGACGGCCGGGACGACCATCCCGGCTTCGAGCTCGAGGCGCTCCTGCGCACCGCCCTCGAGCTCGATCCGGACGGGCCCCGCGCCCGGGCCGAGGCGGCCTTGTCGGGCCAGCCGCAGGCGCGCCGGGAGATCCTGGAGCCGCTCGCCGGCTTCGCCGAGGCGGTGCTCTCGCCGGCCGACGAGACCGGGCGCGCGGAGGTCAGGCAGGCGCTGCCGCTCTTCGTCGAGGGCCTCATCGAGATCATCGAGGCGAAGCAAAGGCTGTGGCGCGGCGATGTCAGCGCGCACGTCGCGGCGTCGCAGCCTCTGCCGGCCGCCGCGCCCGGAGGGTGGCCCTCGGCCGCTCCGCGGACCGCAGCGGTGCCCGGCGCCGACGCAGCGATGGCGCTGGGCCCCGTCACTAGTGATACCACTAGTGACGCCGCTTGTGATTCCGTCGCGGCGATGCCTGCCGCCATCGCCACCTGTGCCGCGGCAACGTCGATGCCGCCCGCCGCCGTGACGCGTGACGACACTCGTGACGGGGCGGCATCGCGGCCTGGCGCCGCTGGCGCAGCGGCGGACGCCGTCGACCCGAGGCCCTTCCTCACCGCCTGGGACGACTTCATCTACGACAAGGTCGACCGCACCGGCGAGTTCAGCGCCTCGCGCCGGCCCGAGTTCGAATCGACCTGCAGCCTGTTCAAGTGGCTGTGCGGCGACGTTCGCGTCGGGCAGCTCTCAAGGGCCCTGTTCCAGACCTGGAAGGATCTCTACCTCGACCTGCCGTACGGCTATCGAACGGTCCCGCGCTGGCGCGAGATGCGGGTCGACCAGCTCGTAGAGGTCATGGCGCTGCGCGGGCTTCTCAGACAGCTGCCGGGAAAGCACGGTGCGGGGGCGAAGCAGCGCTACAAGCGCCTGTCCCCGAAGACCTTCAACAAGCATCTCGCCAACATGCGCGCCTATGCCGACTGGCTCGAGAAGCGCGAGCAGGCGCCCGCCGGCAGCCGCGCGCTGCTGAAGCAGCTGGACGCCAAGGTCAAGAAGAAGAAGGGCTCGGCCAGCAGCGAGCGCCTCGCCTACACGGCCGAGGCCGCCCGACGCACCTTCCACGGACCCGTGCATATGGGCCGCCTCTCCGCGTACTTCCTCTCCAGGCCGGGGACGGTCGTCGTTCGCGACAGCCTCTACTGGATCCCGCTCATGGCCGCCTTCCACGGCCTGCGCCGGGAGGAGGCGGCCCAGCTGCGCGTCAGGAACGTGCGCCAGGAATTCGGCATCTGGTTCTTCGACCTGAACGACCCAGAGCTCAACCTGAAGGCCGCGGATTGCGCCGAGGACGACGGCAGCCGGCGCTTCGTGCCGCTGCACCGCGATTTCCTCAGGCTCGGCTTCCTGGAGGACCGCGTCGTCGACCGCGATCCCTCGGCGCTGCTCTTTCCCGAGCTCTCCAACGACAACGCCCACGGCTCCTACGGCGACAAGCTGGGCAAGCGCTTCGGCAACTATCTCGTCAGCGCAGGGCTCGTCCCGGAGGGCGAGGAACGGGGCCTGCATCGCTTCCGGCACCTGTTCATCACGCATCTCAACAACGCGGTCTCGAACATCGCGCTCGTCGAGGCGCTGACCGGGCACGCCAGCGAGGGCCGCAGCGCGGAGAGCCGGCGCTACACCAAAGAGATGTTCATCCCGAAGCTGAAGGAAACCATCGACCTTCTCGAGCTGCCCATCGACGTGGACGCCCTCGTTGCCGCCCATCAGCGCAGCCGGCGCGTGGCTCGCAAATCCTGAGGTCGCGACGCGCCGGCCGCACGCCACGGCGTTCGCGCGCCGTCTCGGCGCCCGCAAGACGAATCCCGCTGTCCGCGTCAGCACGCCACGCGACCGGGACGAGGCCGGAAAAAGCCCGGATCCGGGACATCGGCAGTGACACCCGCGCGCGATCTCGAGCGTCGCCCGTTGGCGCACCGGAGTGCCGGCTTCGCTCACCCCCGCCGGCCGGCGTCATGCGCCCACCTGGTCGTGCTTTGCGAATCTGTCCGCATCCCAACCCGCGTGCGCGACGGCTCACGCCTGTCATTGCCTCACGTTTGCGCTTGTTCGGTCAAGCTCGATTAGCCATGCCTCGCGAACTAGGCGTCTCGAGTGACGCCGAGCCCTGATGTTCCGGCCGTTGCACCCATACATCCTCTGCGCAGCAGGGGAGGCAGGCATGGCACCGGACAGCGACGACGGCGGGAAGCGCGACGAGGAGGCCACGCGCGAGGACGCCACGCGCTTGAGCGAGCAGGACCTGATCGAGGGCGGGCTGGAGCCGATCACCGCGTACGTCTTCCGGAAGGCAGGCGGAAAGCGCGCACCCAAGTCGGCGGCGGCGCGCCAGCACAGCTACCGTGAGACGAAGAAGTCCGAGGGGCTCGAGCAGGTCAACCGTAAGCGATACGAGCGCCCCGTTTTGGGGGTGATCTTGACGCGTTCAGCGGGCTCTGCGCCGTGAGCGGTGGCGCGTGTCGTGGAAGAAGGCGCGCAGGCCGATGACGGCATGGGCGACTCGCT
>JBNPEA010000122.1:0-16253 GCA_051117315.1 Salinarimonas sp.
GCTCGACGAGGCCGCCGCAGAGCACGACCTGCTCGCCGAACAGGTCGGTCTCGCACTCCTCCTGGAAGGTCGTCTCGATGATGCCGGCGCGCCCGCCGCCGACGGCGGAGGCGTAGGAGAGGCCGAGGTCGTGGGCGTTGCCGGACGCGTCCTGGGCGATGGCGATGAGGCAGGGCACGCCGCCGCCGCGGACGTACTCGGAGCGCACGGTGTGGCCGGGGCCCTTCGGCGCGACCATCAGCACGTCCAGGTCGGCGCGCGGCGTGATCAGGTTGAAGTGCACGTTGAGGCCGTGGGCGAACATCAGGGCGGCGCCCTGCTTCATGTTGGCCTCGAGGTGGTCCTTGTAGATGTCCGCCTGCAGCTCGTCGGGCGTGAGCATCATCACCACGTCGGCCCAGCGCGCCGCATCGGCGACGCTCATCACCTTGAGGCCCGCGGCCTCCGCCTTCCTGGCGGACGCCGAGCCCTCGCGCAGGCCGATCGCGACCTCGGCGACGCCCGAGTCCTTCATGTTCAGCGCATGGGCGTGGCCCTGGCTGCCGTAGCCGATGACGGCGACCGTCTTGCCCTTGATCAGGTTGATGTCGGCGTCGCGATCGTAATAGACGCGCATGGTCTCGTTTCCCTTCTCACCCGGGGGCGCGCCCCCGTCTCCAGTCCATCGGGGCTCGCCCCGCCCGCTTGCGGTTCGTTGCGCGCGCCGGCCGCCTCGCGCAACATCGCTACGCGCTCGGGCTCGCTTGTAGCGGGCACGGCGCCGGACGCAAGTGAGCCGGCGTCGAAAACCGGCGGTCGGCGGCGCCCGGCGGCACCGCGCGCGACGCGTCGCCACGGGCGTGTTATCGAGTGGCGCGGCCGGGCGCAATCGTGAGATCGGGGAGAACGGGCATGAGCGACACGGTGGGATATGGCGAGATCGTCGCCTTCTGGGAGGCGGCGGGGCCGCAGAAGTGGTTCTCGAAGGACGAGGCGCTCGACGCCGAGATCCGCGAGCGCTTCGGGGAGACGTACCGGGCGGCGGCGTCGGGCCGGCTCGACGAGTGGGAGCTCCTGCCGGAGGGCTCGCTCGCGCTGCTCATCCTGCTCGACCAGTTTCCGCGCAACATGTTCCGCGGCACGAAGGACGTCTATCGTACCGACGCGCAGGCGCTGCTCCTCGCAGAGCGCGCGATCGAGCGCGGGCACCACAAGGCCTTCGCGCCGCCGATGTGCCGCTTCTACTTCCTGCCCTTCCAGCACGCCGAGGATCTCGCCATGCAGGAACGGGCGGTGGCGCTGAACGAGGAGGCCGGCGACGCGGACGGGGTGAAATGGGCGAGCCACCACCGCGACATCGTCGCCCGCTTCGGACGCTTCCCGCACCGAAACGACATTCTCGGCCGCGAGACGACGCCGGAGGAGGTTGCGTTCCTCGAGGAGAGCGACTTCAGAGGCTGAGCGTGGCGCGCGCGCCCGTCAGGTCTGTGTGCGCTCGACCCACTTCTGGACGACGGGCGGCGTCCAGGCCGCGAAGGCGTCGAGCAGCGCGCCCGGCTCGTCGGCGCGCAGGAGCATGCCCCGGTGCGCCGCGCGCATGAAGCCTTGCGCCACGACGTGGTCGAGGAAGCGCTCGAGCAGCCCGTAGAAGCCGCCGACGTCGAGCAGGCCGACGGGCTTGGCGTGGGTGCCGAGCTGCGCCCAGGTCCAGATCTCGAACAGCTCCTCGAGCGTGCCGACCCCGCCCGGCAACGCGACGAAGCCGTCGGAGAGCTCCGCCATCTTGCTCTTGCGCGCATGCATGCTCTCGACGACGTGCAGCGCGGAGAGGCCGGCATGGGCGATCTCCTTGTCGACGA
Source organism: Salinarimonas sp. (assembly GCA_051117315.1). Lineage (GTDB taxonomy): Bacteria > Pseudomonadota > Alphaproteobacteria > Rhizobiales > Beijerinckiaceae > Salinarimonas. The sequence continues at coordinate 1,839 of JBNPEA010000122.1, forward strand.
GCATCTGCGGGATGACGCCCACGACCTCCCCGCCCCGGGCGAGCACCGTGTCGGCCACGACCGCCATCAGCCCGACCGAGGCGCCGCCGTAGACGAGCCCGATGCCGCGCGCGGCGAGGGTCTCGCCGAGCGCCACCGCGGCGGCGCGATAGGCGGGGTCGTGCCCCGGGTTGGAGCCGCAGAAGACGCAGATACGGTTCATGGGACGAGGCTCCGGTCGGTGCGCCACGCTCTGTATCGCTCGCGGTCCGCGCTGTCATCCCCGCGCGTGCCGCGTCGGGTCAGGCGGCGACGCGCCGGCCGCGGTTCCAGGCCAGCAGCGGCAGGCCCGAGAGCAGCGCCCTCAGCGCGCCGGCGCTCTGGTGCAGGCCGTTGACCGAGACCCGCGGCAGCGCGTGCAGGTGGTCCGCGTGCTCGGCGAAGAGATGTCCCGGGCGCGTCGTCACCGCCGTCTCGAACCCGGCCTCGCGGGCGAGCGCGAACTCGCGGGGCCCGGCCGAGCCGGGGTCGCCGACAGGATAGGCGAGGTGGCGGACCGCGCGCCCGGTCGCCTCGGCGAGCGCCGCACGGCTCTCGACGATCTCCCGGCGGGCGGTGTCTGCGTCCCATTTCGCCAGCATCGGGTGCGTGAGGGTGTGGGCCCCGAGCGTCACCGCGGGGTCGCGGGCGAGATCGGCGAGCTCGTCGAAGCTCAGGCAGGCATCCGCCGAGAGCGCGGCGACATCGACGCCCGCCGCCTCGGCGAGCCGCCGCACGGCCTCGCGCAGCGCGTCCTCGGGGCCGGCACGCAGGCGCCAGTACAGCGTCTCGAAGGCGCGCGCCTTCTGCGCGTTCGTCTCGGCGGGCAGGTCGAGCCCGTCGTGGCGAATGCGCGGGGCGCGGCGCACCGCCTCCTCCAGCTCGCGCCACCAGAACCGGCCCCGGCCCTCGGCGAAGTCGCGGGTGACGAAGAGCGTCCACGGCACGCCGCGGGCGGCGAGGACGGGGGCGGCATAGTCGCGGTTGTCGCGATAGCCGTCGTCGAAGGTGAGGACCGCGAAGGGCCGCTCGGGCTCCGGCCCGGCGAGGCGGGCGGGCACGTCGTCGAGGGGCACGACGTCGAAGCCGAGCGCGTCGAGCGTGTCGAGCACCGTCTCCAGGAAGCCGGGCGTAATCTCGAGGAGCCGATTGGGCGCGAAGCCCTCCGCCGGTGCGGGCCGGACGTGGTGGAAGGTCAGGATCACGCCCCGCCCGCGCGCGAACCGCGCCCAGGCGTGCGCGCGGACCAGATCGCTGCCGTAGAGCCCGGCGGAGATGATCGCCCTCTTGAGCATTGCCCCTGCCCTCTTAGGTGGTGCTTAACGCCTCGTTCAATACACTGTCCGCGTTAATCGATCGGTCCATCCGGACCCCAGGGCGAGAACCGCGTGACGGCGACCACGAAATATGCCGCGCTCGACGCGCCGCGCACGGCGGCGCACGCCGCCGCGGACGAGGCCACGATCGTGGTCCACGACGGGCTCGCCTCGGCGCGAGAGGCGTGGGTGCCGCTCGAGGCGCACTGCCTCGCCTCGCCCTACCAGGCCTTCGCCTGGCAGAGCGCCTTCGCGGCCCATGCGCTCGGCGCCGGCGCCACGGTGCACGTCGCCGTCCTCCACGAGCCGCAGACCAAGCGCCCGGTGCTGATCATGCCGCTCGCCGTCGGGCGCCGCGGCCTCCTGTCGGTCGCCTCGGCTCTGGGCGGCAAGCACGCGAACTTCCACCTGCCGCTGTTCTGCCCGCAGGCCCGCCCGCTCCTGACGCCGGCCGCGATGCGCGCGCATCTGGGCACGATCGGGCGGGCGATCGGCGTCGACGCCTTCGCCTTCGTCAACCTGCCGCGCACCTGGCTCGGCCAGCCCAATCCCCTCGTCCTGCCCGGCGCCCGCCCGGCCGCGAGCGACGCCTACTGGAGCGCCTTCGCGGACCGGCCGCAGGACGGGCCAGCCGCGCCGCTGAGCGCGGAGACGCGCAAGAAGCTGCGCAAGAAGGAGCGCGGGCTCGCTCAGCTCGGCCCGGTCGCCGCCTCGCGCGCGACCAGCGCCGCGGAGGTCGGCCGGACGCTCGAGGCCTTCTTCGCACTCAAGTCCCGCCGGATGGGCGCCCTCGGCCTGCCCAACCCGTTCGACGACCGGGGGACGCGCGATTTCCTGCGCGCGGCGGCGGATCCCGACGGGCCGGGGCGCCCGGCGATGACGCTGTGGCGCCTGTGCGTCGGCGAGCGCATCGCCGCCGTCTTCGGCGCCGCCTGCGACGGCGTGCGCGCCAGCGGCATGATCACCGCCTTCGACGACGCGCCCGAGATCGCCCGCGCGACCCCCGGCGACCTCCTGATGCTCTCGGTGATCGAGGAGCTGCGCGCCGAGGGCTACGACAGCTTCGACCTCGGCGTCGGCGAGGCCCGCTACAAGGGCCACTTCTGCGACCGGACCGAGGAGATGCTCGAGCTGACGCTGCCGGTTTCCATCGCCGGGCGCGCCTTCGCGGCCAAGGCGGGCGTCGCGGGCCGCGTGAAGCGCTGGGCGAAGGGCTCGCCCGGTGTCGCCGCCGCGCTCGCCCGCGGGCGGCGTCTCACGCGGCGCGCGTGAGCTCACCCTGCGGCGCCGGCGGCGCCAGCGCCACCACGACATCGACGGCGCCCGCCGCCCTCCACGCCTCGTAGAGCGCCACCAGCCGCGCGTCCTCCGGCCCGACCCGCGCCGCGATGACCACCGCGTCGGCCCGCGGCGCGAACGTGTCCAGAGCTCCGGGCGCACCCGCGTCCGGGATCACGAGCAGCGTCGCCCCGTAGGTCTCGGCGAAAGCGGCGAGCGCGATGTCGAGCCCATCCTCTTCCTCCGGCGCCAGCGGATCGACGACGCCGGTCCCCGCGCCGACGCGATGGGGACGCCCGGCGCCGAGCCGGTCGATCGCCTCGAAGAACGACGCCTCGCCCGCGACGAGATCGGAGAAGCCCGGCGCCTCGCCGGGCGCCGCGCCCGTGCGCGGGACGACCTCGACGAGGAGCGCCGGCGCGCCGGCCCCCAGCGAGTCGCCGAGGCGCTCGGCGAGATCGGCGGCGAGGGCGTCGCTCTCGAGGGCGGTGACGACGATGCGCCGTCCGCCCTCGGCGGTGGCGACCCGCCCGAGCCGCGCGGCGAGCGCGGGAACGTCGAAGCCTTCCGCGTCCTCGCGGGACGGTGCCGGCGGCCGCTCGCGCACGCCACCGCCCCTGCCGGGCCCGTCGGGCGGGCTCGGCGGCTCGGGCGGCGTGCGCTCGGCGACGGGCGCAACCGGTACCGGCGCCGACGCGCCGCGTGCCGCGGCGACCGCCGCGACCGCCGGGCGGAACATGTCGAACACGATCGCCTTCATCACCACGGCGCCGACCACGACGACGACGGCGACGACGGTGAACAGGAACACGACCGGCCCCTTGCGCGGCCAGATCGGCGATTGCGGCTCGGCGGCACGCGAGACGATGCGCGCGTCCGGCAGCGCCGCCTCCTCCGAATCGCGGGCGAGCGCGTCGCGGTAGCGGGCGAGGAAGACCTCGAGCTGCTCGCGCTCGGCGCGGGCCTCGCGCTCCAGCGCCCGCAGCTGCACGCCGTTCTCGTTGGCGCGCGAGGCGACCTGCATCTGCTGGTCGAGGGCGGCAGTGAGCGTCTCGACCCGCGCGGAGGCGAGGCGCGCAGCGTTCTCCAGCGTGCGCACCGTGCGCTCGGCGGCGCCGCGGATCTGGCCGTCGAGATCCGCGAGCTGCGCCTGCAGCGCGAGGATGCGCGGATGGCGCTCGAGCAGCGTCCGGCTCTCCGCCGCGATCTGCGCTCGCAGCGCCACGCGCTGCTGGATGAGGGAGCGGATGAGCTCGTCGGCCGCGACGTCGGGGATCTCGAAGGCGCGGCCGGCCTCGATCAGCTCGCGGATCAGGCTCGCACGGGCCTGCGCGTCGGCCTGGGTGGAGCGGGCCTCGCCGAGCTGGGCCGAGAGGTCGCCGAGCTGCTGGGAGGTGAGCGTGGCGTTGTCGCCGCCGACGAGGAGCCCGGTTCCGGAGCGGAAGGCCTCGACCCGCGCCTCGGCCTCGCGCACCTGCTCGCGCAGCCGCTCGATGTTCTGGGACAGCCAGCTGGAGGCGGTGCGCGCCGCGTCGATCTTCGCCCCCTCGAGCGTCTCGAGGTAGACCTCGGCGATGACGTTGGCGCCCCGCGCCGCCAGCTCGGGGTCGCTCGCCTGGAACTCGATCGCGATCACCCGCGAGCGGCCCACCGCATAGACCAGCAGGCGGTCGTAGTAGGTCGACAGCACGCGATCGATCGCTGCGGTATCGTCGTCGGCTTCGTCCCCGCCGAGGCCGACGAGCGCGCTCAGGCGCTCGACCGGGTTCATCGGCCGCATCCGCGGGTCGAACTCGGGATTGCCGACGAGGCCGAGCCGGCGCGCCGCCTCGGCGGCGACCTCGCGGGAGCGGATCACCGCCACCTGGCTCGCCACCGCCTGCTCGTCGATGAGCTGCGCCGTGCGGTCGCCGCCGGTCTGCTCCACGGGGCGGGTGAAGGCGTTGTCGCGGCTCTCGAGCAGGATCTGCGACTGGCCCTGGTAGAGCGGCGTCGTCGTCAGCACGTAGGCGAGGCTCGCGGCGAAGGCGAGCACCGCCACGCCGAGGATGAGGCGCAGGTTGGCCCCCAGCGCGAGCACGATCTCGTAGAGGTTGATCATGTCCCCGCGCGGGTCGGCGGCGGGGGCCCGGCCCTCCGCGCCCGGCGTCTCGGCGCTCGTCATCGGCATCGCTCGCACACTCCACGGACCGCGCGCGCACGGGAGAGCCGCGCGCCACGAGGTTGCCGTCGATTTGGCGATGTTAAGGTTGAGGTCCGGTTAAGGACCCGCCGCCGATCCCGTCGCCGATCCGGTCGCCGATCCGGTCGCCGATCCGGTCGCCGATCCTTGGCCGGCCGCCGCGACCGCCTCGTCGACGAAGGTGTCGAGGGCCGCCCAGTCGGTGTACTCCGTGTCCGCGTGGGGGTCGACGCTCTCGCCGCGGCGGTAGGCGATGAAGCGCATCGCCCAGCTCTTCAGGAAGTCGTAGCGCGCGAAGCGGAAGGCGCCGGCCGCGTGATGGAGATGCGACGCGGTCCAGCCGGTCTCGTGGCGGAAGCTCTCGACGCAGCGGGCGAGGCCGGCCCAATCCTCGGGATCGTCGCCGGCCGCCGAGAGCGAAACCGAGACGAAGGCGCTCGGCCGCGTGTTCAGCGCGTCGGCGTGCCGACGAACGAAGTCGACGAGCGCGGCCTGGTAGCGCCCGGCATGCAGCGAGCCGGCGGCGATCGTCAGGTCGAAGGCGGCGGGGTCGGCCTGCGGCCCGGCCTGCGTCGCGTCGACGCGCGTCGGCTCCTGGCCGGTCGCGGCGAGCCGTGCGGCGATACGCTCGGCGATCTTGCGCGTCTGGCCTTCGGTGGTCGCGTAGACGACGAGAACACGCATGACGGTTCCTCTTCGGCTTCGTGTCGGGAACCTATTCCCGTTCCGGCGCGTGCCCATTCGGAGAAACACGAAGGCGCGCGCCCTGCCGCGGCGCGTTTCAGGACTTGAGCCATTCGTTTCAGCGGGCTAGGTGCGAACGATGCGCGACACGCCCCTGGCCGAGCTGATCCTCGAGCGGTTCGACCGCCTCCCCCCGCGGCTGCGGGCGGCGGCGCGCTTCGTGCTCGCCCATCCGCGCGAGGTGGCGCTGCTCTCGACGCGCGAGCAGGCGCGCCGGGCGGGCGTGTCGCCCGCCGCGCTGACGCGTCTCGCCCAGCGGCTCGATCTCGACGGCTACGACGCCCTGCGCCGTCTCCACGCGGAGGCGCTGCGCGCGGAGGCCGGCGGCTTCGCCGGCCGGGCGGAGGCGCTGGTGGCCGGGCGCGAGAGCGCCGACGACGCGGGCTTCCTCGCGGGCTTCGTCGCCGCCATGGGGGAGGATCTCGCGCACCTGGCCGAGCCCCGCGCCGCCGCGGCCATGGCTCGGGCGGCGGACGCCGTCGCCGGCGCACGCGAGGTCCACTTCCTGGGCGTACGCGCGAGCTTCGCCGTCGCCTATGCCGGCGCCTACGTGATGGGAATCGCCGGCGTGCGCGCCGCGCTCGTCGACGCGCCGGGCGGCACCGGCATCGACCGGCTGCGCGACCTCGCGCCGCAGGACGTCCTCCTGGTCGTGTCGGTACGCCCCTATGCCCGCGCGGTGCGCCAGGCGCTCGCCTTCGCGCGCGAGCGCGGCGCGACGACGCTCGCGATCACGGACGACCCGGTCTCGCCCGTGGCGCGGCTCGCCGACGTGGTGGTGCCGGTGCGCATCGAGACGCCCTCCTTCTTCCATGCGATGACGCCGGCCTTCGCCGCGATGGAGGCCCTCGCCGCGTTGGTCGCCCGCCGCCGCGGTGCGGACGCGCCGGATGCGGCGCGTCGGGCGGAGGCCCACCTCGCCGCGTTCGGGGCCTACGAGCCACCCGAGCGTGCGTGATCGCCGCGGATCCGCGGCGTTCGGGTAAGCCTTCGTTAACCGGCGTCCCGCCTTCTCGGACGGATGGGTGCGCCCGCGTCGCCGTTCAAGCCTCGTTCAGGCACGGACGGCCAAGCTCGCGCCATCGTATCGCGTCAGAGGAACTCGCCATGTCCACCCAGCCGCTCGTCAGCGATGGAGCCTCGTCCGACCCCACCCGGAGGAGCCGCATCGGCGCCCTCGCCCGCGGCCTCGGCCTGGCGCTCGCGCCGATGCTGCTGTTCCTCTCGATTCCGGTCGGCCTCTCCGGCGGCTTCGTCATGGCATGGGGGCTGCTCGTCGCGAGCCTCGTGCTGATCACGCTGGACGCGGCTTTGTTCGGCGCACCGCGCTGACGATGGCCGGCGGCGTCAGCGCAGCGCCGAGCGCAGCAGGATGGCGAGCGCCGCGGCCTCGAACACCATGGTCAGCGCCAGCGCGACCGCGGCGCCCATCACGCCCCAGATCGGCGCGAGCGTGAAGGCGAGCACGGTGGCGAGGATCGCGGCCAGCACGTAGACCACCGCGCAGGCGCGCTCGGCCCCGATCATGTTGAGCACCCGCTCGGCCGGGCCCACGGCCGCCAGCACCACCGCCCCCGCGGCGACCACCGCCATCGCCGGCCAGGCCGCAACGAAGGCCTCGCCGAACAGGCCGAGGATGATCTCGCCCAGCGCGACCAGCACCGCCGCGAAGGCGAGCGACGGCAGGAAGGTCACCAGGCAGGCGCGCAGCACGTAGCGGCGCAGCGCCACCCGGTCTCCCGAGACGTGCAGCGCGCTCACCCGATGCGCCACCGCGTTGGCGATGGCGTAGGCGACGAACTGGACGAGGGCGAGGCTCTTCACCGCGGCGAAGTAGATACCGGTCTCCTCGGAGGGGCGCGTCAGCGACAGGGCCACCACGTCGATGCTGTTGGCCACGAGCGAGCCGATGTCGCCCACGACGATCGGCGAGATCACGGCGAGCCAGTGCCGCGGGTGATAGCGCCGCGCGCCCTTCGGCACGATCCGCGCGAGGCGCGGGAGGACGACGAGCGTCTGCAGCGCCAGCGCCAGCACCGCCGCCGCGAGCATGGCGAGCATCACCCCGCGCGCGTCGAGGCCGATGCCGAAGGCGGCCGCGCCGAGCACCAGGCCGAGCGCCAGGACGGGACGCAGCACGTAGGTCGGGCCGAGCGCCAGGATCGGCCAGTCGAAGGACTTCGCCACGCCCTCCTGCGCCAGCAGGGCGGCGACGAAGGGCAGCATGGCGAAGGCCAGCGCCAGGACCGGATCGTGCGCTGCTGCCAGCGCCGCCCCGGCCGCGCCGACGACGCCGCCGACGAGGATCGGCAGGAGCCGCGCGGCGCGCATGAAGCCGCGCAGGGAGTCCATGTCGCCCTCGACCCGGTACTGCGCGATGAAGCGCTGGGCCGCGGTGTCGAGCCCGAGGATGGCCACCGCGACGACGATGCCGAGCACGGTCACCGCGGCGGCGACCTCGCCGTAGGCCTCCTCGCCGATGAGGCGCGCGAGAACGATCTGGGTCAGGAAGGCGAGCGCGGCGGCGGTGACGCGGATGGCGAAGGCCCAGGCCGCGAAGCCGCCTCCGGCCGCGCCGATGCGCCGCCCCGCGCCGCGTGCGCTCGCCGAAAGCCGCCCGATGATGCCGACCGCGCCCGTCATGGACACGGGTCTTAGGCCAGGCGCGTTCACGGACGGTTACCGCGCTCCGGCGCCGGCATGGACAGAGCCGCCGCTTGCCGCTACGAGCGCTTGGACGCGGCACGGCGTCTCATCCGTCCGGACATCCTCGCGCGCGCCGGTCCGGCGCGCCCGAGACGAGCGAGCCCGAAGCATGACCGACGAGACCCTCGCCCCCGAGGCGCACGCGCACGAGCCGGCCTCCGCGGTCCTCGCCCGCATCGGCGAGACCGCCGAGGCCGAGCGCATCCCGCTCGGCACCCTCGTCGACGCGCTCGGGGAGCGCACCTTCGGCCTCGTCATGCTGGTGCTGGCGCTGCCCTGCGCGATCCCCTTCCTCTACGGGGTGCCGCAGATCGTCTCGGTGCCGATGGTGTTCGTCGCGGCCCAGCTCGTGATCGGCCGCAAGGCGCTGTGGCTGCCGCAGGGCCTGCGCGCTCGCGCCTTCTCCACGTCGGACTACCGCGCCATGATCGACCGCGCCCGACCCTGGCTCCTGCGCTTCGAGCACCTCGCCCGGCCACGCCTCGCCCTCCTGGCGACCGGCCCCTCCGAGCGGCTCGTGGGCCTCGCCATGCTGGTGGCCTCGCTGTCGATCGCGGTGCCGCTGCCCCTGACCAACACCGTGCCCGGCATCGGCGTCGCCATCATCGCGGTGGGGCTGATCGAGCGCGACGGCCTGCTGGTGCTGGGCGGCGCCGTCCTGGCGCTGATCTGGATCGGCTTCCTCGCCTTCGCCGGCGCCACCGTGATCGACGTGATCCTGGGCCTGTTCTGATGCCCCGCCGCCGATCTTTAGCGGTGCGTGCGGATTTCGGGGCTTGCGTCCACCGGGCGACGCCGATATATGCCCTGACACCGACGGGCGACCCACGCCCGTGCCATGGTATTCCGGCGTGGCGCAGCGGTAGCGCAGCGGACTGTTAATCCGTTGGTCGTAGGTTCGAATCCTACCGCCGGAGCCAATCCTCTCCCAGCGACGGTGCCTCATCAGCGGTTCGGCCGAGATCGCGCCCGTGTGCGCGACACCCTCGCGCGGCGCTCCATCCCGTGCTGGCCGCCTTCCCCATCCCCTCCCCCTCTGCGGCCCGAAGTCGCGTGCCGCGGGCGTTCCATTCCCGCACCGAAGCTTCGTATCAAGGGCGCGACGCTCATCGTCGAGGGAGGACAGGGTGGCAGGCCCCGCACTCGTGTGGTTTCGCGAGGATTTCCGTGTCGCGGACAATCCCGCGCTGACGCACGCCGTCGAGACGGGCGCGCCGGTCCTGTGCGTCTACCTGCACGACGAGGAGAGCCCGGAGATCCGCCCGCTCGGCGCGGCGTCGCGCTGGTTCCTGCACGGGTCGCTCGAGGCGCTCGCCCGGGCGCTGGCGGCGCGGGGCGGCGAGCTCTTGATCCTGCGCGGGGCGGCGCGCACGGTGATCCCGCGCATCGCGGCGCTGACGGAAGCCGCGCACGTCGTCTGGAACCGGCGCTACGGCGCCGAGCGGGAGATCGACGCCACGGTGAAGGCGACCCTCAAGGACGCAGGCGTCGCCGCGCGCAGCTGCAAGGCGCGGGTCCTCTACGAGCCGGGCGAGGTCACCACCAAGGCGGGCGGCCTCTACCGGGTGTTCACGCCCTACCGCAACGCCACGCTCGCGCACGACCCGCCGCCGCTGCCGCTGCCGGCGCCGTCGCGCATCGAGACGGGCTCCTGGCCGGCCGCGATCCGCGCCGAGGCCGTGCGCCTCGCCGATCTCGCGCTCGAGCCGACGCGGCCGGACTGGGCCGGCGGCCTGCGCGACGCCTGGAGCCGCGGCGAGGAGGGCGCGCAGGCGCGGCTCGCGGCCTTCGTCGACGGGCCGCTCTCCGGCTACGCGGGCAGCCGCAACCGTCCGGACCTCCACACCACCTCGATGCTCTCCGCGCATCTGCGCTTCGGGGAGATCTCGCCGCGGCAGGTCGTGCACGCGGCGCTGCACGCGCGCGACGCCGGGCGCGTGCCGCCGGAGGACTACGCGATGCTGCGCTCCGAGCTCGGCTGGCGGGACTTCTCCCACCAGCTCCTGTTCGCGCAGCCCGACATCGACCGCGTCAACATGGTGCGCGCCTTCGACACCTTCCCCTGGCGCGAGGACGAGGCGGCGCTCGAGGCCTGGCGGCGCGGGCGCACCGGCTACCCCTTCGTCGACGCCGGCATGCGCCAGCTCTGGCAGACCGGCTTCATGCACAACCGCGTGCGGATGGTCGTCGGCTCCTTCCTGGTCAAGCACCTGCTCGTCGACTGGCGCCGGGGCGAGGACTGGTTCTGGGACACCCTGTGCGACGCCGATCCCGCGAACAACGCCGCCTCCTGGCAATGGGTGGCGGGCTCCGGGGCGGACGCCTCGCCCTACTACCGGATCTTCAACCCGGTCTCGCAGGGCGAGAAGTTCGATTCCTCCGGCGACTACGTGCGCCGCTTCGTGCCCGAGCTCGCCCGGCTGCCCGCCAACGTCGTGCACAGGCCGTGGGACGCGCCGCGGAACGTGCTAGACGAGGCGGGCGTTGTGCTCGGCGAGACCTATCCGCTGCCGATCGTGGCGCACGACGAGGGCCGGCGCCGTGCGCTCGACGCCCTCGCACAGATGAAGAAGAATGCGGCGTGAGGCGTGACCTTGGTTGAGCGGAGCGGACGGGCGGGCAAGCGCATCGCGGTGGTGGGATCGGGGATCGCCGGCAACGGCGCGGCCTGGGCGCTCTCCGTCGCATCCGGGCACGAGGTCACGGTCTACGAGGCCGAGCCGCGCGCCGGCGGGCACGCGGCGACCGTCGAGATCGACTACGACGGTGCGCGGATCGCCGTCGATACCGGCTTCATCGTCTACAACGAGCCGAACTACCCCAACCTGACGCGGCTGCTCGCCCGGCTCGGGGTGGAGACGCAGGCCTCCGACATGAGCTTCTCGGTGTCGCGCTGGGACGACGCGCGCGGGGTCGAGCTCGCCTGGACGTCGCGGGCGGCGCAGGTGCTGGGCGGCATCCTGCCGATCGGCCCGGGGCTGCCCTCCCCCGTCCATCTCCGGGTGGCGCGCGACATCGTGCGCTTCAACCGGCGCGGAACGGCGGATCTCGAGGCCGGCCGCCTGCAGGGGCTGAGCCTCGGCGCCTACCTCGCCCGCGAGCGCTACTCGCGGCGCTTCAGCGAGGACTACGTCGTCGCCATGGGGTCGGCGATCTGGTCGATGCCGCCGGGCGACATCCTCGCCTTCCCGGCGGCGACCTTTCTCGCCTTCTTCGCCAACCACCGCCTGCTGCGGCTCGACCGGCCGACCTGGCGCACCGTGACCGGCGGCAGCCGCGCCTACGTGCGCCGCCTCACCGCGCCCTTCGCCGACCGGATCCGCCTCGGCGCGCCGGTGGCGGGCGTCTCGCGCGAGGCCGCCGGCGTGCGCGTCGCCACCGCCGGCGGCGCCTCGGCGCTCTACGACGATGTGGTGCTCGCCTGCCACGGGGACCAGGCGCTGACGCTCCTCGCCGACGCGACGGCGCCGGAGCGGGCGGTGCTCGGCGCCATTCGCTATCGCGACAACGCCGTCTGGCTGCACCGCGACGAGACGCTGATGCCGGCGAGCCGCAGCGCCTGGGCCGCCTGGAACGTGATCAAGCACGATCGCGACGAGGTCTGCGTCACCTACTGGATGAACGCGCTGCAGGGCATCGACCCGGCGCGGCCGCTGTTCGTCTCGCTCAACCCGCCGCGGCCGCCGCGGGACGGCACGGTCTTCGCGCGTACCGATTACGCCCATCCCCAGTTCGACCAGGCGGCGATCGCCGCGCAGGCGGCGCTCGCCGGGCTGCAGGGGGCGGACCGGATCTGGTTCTGCGGCGCCTGGACGAAGTACGGCTTCCACGAGGACGGCCTGCATTCCGGCCTCACGGTGGCCGAGGCGCTCGGCGCCGCCGCGCCGTGGGACGTGGCGCCGCGGGCCTTCCGGGACGCGGCGGCGTGAGCGCGGGCACGCAGGGCCCGGAAGGTCTCCCGGACGTGCTCCGGGGCGAGGCGCCCGCCTGCCTCTATGTCGGCGACGTCATGCACGCGCGCCTGCGACCGCGGACGCACCGCTTCCGCTATCGCGTGCTGGCCCTGTGGATCGATCTCGACCGGCTGGAGGCGGCGGGGCGGCTCGGGCCGCTCTTCTCCGTGGGACGCGCGAACCTCGTCTCGTTCCGCCCGGAGGACCACGGCGCGCGCGGCGCGCTGCCGCTCGCGGTGTGGGCGCGCGCCACCTTCGCCGCGCACGGGATCGCCGCCGCGCGGGTGCGGCTCCTCGCCTACCCGCGCATCCTCGGCTACGCCTTCAACCCGATCGCGCTGCACTACGGCTTCGCGGCGGACGGCCGCCCCGTCGGCACGATCGCGGAGGTGCGCAACACCTTCGGCGAGCGGCACGTCTACGTCCTGCCCGCCGGCGCGGGCCGGGCGCAGGCGACGAAGGCCTTCCACGTCTCGCCCTTCCTCGCGATGGATCACGTCTACCGCTTCGGGCTCGCGCCCCCGGGCGAGGAGGCGCGGGTGACGATCGTCGCGCACGACGATTCGGGCCCGGTCCTCACCGCGCTCTTCGCCGGGCGCCGACGAGCGCTGACGACGGGCGGGCTCCTCGCCGCGCTCGCCCGCACGCCGCTCATGACGGCGAAGGTCGTGTGCGCCATTCATTGGGAGGCGCTGCGGCTCTGGGCGAAGGGTGTGGCCGTGGTGCCGCATCCGCGGCGCGCCCGCTGACGCCGGAGCCGCGCGCGTGCCGCCCGCCCCCGTCACCCCGGAGCGCTTCGCCGAGGCCACGCGCGGCCTGCCCTTCCTGCTGCGCCGCCTCCTGGCGATCGCGCTGCGGCTGGAGGCCGGTCGCCTGACCATCGTCGCGCCGGACGGGCGCACGCTCGCCTTCGGCGGCGCGCGGCCGGGGCCCGACGCGCTGATGACCATCCGCGACGCGCGGCTGGCCCGGCGCGTGTTCCTCAAGGGCGAGATCGGCTTCGCACAGGCCTATTGCGACGGCCTGTTCGACACGCCCGATCTCGGCGCGCTGCTGACGCTGCTCGCGGTGAACCGGCCGGACCGTGGCCGCGTCGTCGAGGAGCCGCTGCCGCTGCGGCTGTTCCGGCGCGTGCGCGAGGCGACCCGGCGCAACACGCGCGCGGGCGCGCGGCGCAACATCGCCGACCACTACGATCTGGGCGAGGCCTTCTACGCCGCCTGGCTCGACGCGAGCATGACCTATTCGAGCGCCGTGTTCGCGACCGGCGCGCCCGACCTGGAGACGGCCCAGGCCGAGAAGCATCGGCTGCTGGCGCAGGCGACGGGGATCGGGCCGGGAGACCGGGTGCTGGAGATCGGCTGCGGCTTCGGCTCCTTCGCGCTGTGGGCGGCGCGGGAGATCGGCTGCGGGGTGACGGCGCTGACGATCTCGCGCGCCCAGCACGACCACGCCGCCCGCGCCATCACCGCGGCCGGGCTCGGCGATCGCATCGACCTGCGCTTCGAGGACTATCGCGACGTGACGGGAACCTACGACCGGATCGTCTCGATCGAGATGTTCGAGGCCGTGGGCGAGGCCTATTGGGATGCGTTCTACGAGACGATGCGGGCGCGCCTGCGCCCCGGCGGGCGGGCGGGGCTGCAGCTCATCACCATTCGTGACGACCGCTACGATGCCTATCGCACACGGGTGGACTTCATCCGCCGGCACGTCTTCCCCGGCGGCATGCTGCCGTCGGACTCCGTCGTGGACCGGCTCTCGCAGCGCCACGGCCTGCCGATCGTCTCCGACGCGTCCTATGCGGCGGACTACGCCCGCACCCTGCGCACATGGCGCGAGCGCTTCGATGCCGCCTGGCCGCGGATCGCCGAGCTCGGCTTCGACGCGCGCTTCCGGCGGCTGTGGACCTACTACCTCGCCTATTGCGAGGTCGGCTTCGCGACCCGCAATACCGACGTGCGCCAGATCGTGCTCGAGAGGCCGGCCTGACGCCGCCCCTCAGGCGGCGGCGCGGGCGTCGTCGCCGCGGGCGTAGGCGCGGCCGAAACGGTTGGCGAGGAAGGCGTCGAGGCGGATGTCCTCCTGGCGCACGAAGCCCGCCTGCGGCAGCACGCCCTCGGCGAGGAGGTCGAGCACCGCGCAGACCGCGGACGCGGTCGTGATCTGGATCGCGGAGAGGACGCGCCCATCGATACGCTCGGCGTAGATCTTGCGG
>JBNPEA010000014.1:0-16105 GCA_051117315.1 Salinarimonas sp.
CGACCAGCGCGTCGGAGATGTGCCGCTGCGCCACGGCATGGCTGCCGAGCGTCGACCAGTGCGGGTCGATTGACTCGGGGCCGGCGCGCACGCCGATCGTCAGGGTCTGCGCCTCGGCCTGAGTCGTGAGCGCGGTTCCCGCCAGGAGGCCCGCGGCGAGAGCGCCGGCCAGAGCGAAGGACTTCATCATCCGCATCCCCTCTTGATTTATAGACTGTTTTCCGTCCAGAGTGTTCTAGACGGCTATGACAGTAGGCAGCGTAAACGAGGGGTGTCAACCGCCGCGTCGACCGTCAATGGGGGAGGAAGCACCGCATGGCCGGTAAGCGTACCAGCGTAGTAGAACAGAGGGGCGTGGCTGCACCCGTCTCGCGTCTCGTCGCGGCGCTCGATCGCGATCTACCGATCCCGCTCGGCGTCCAGCTGCGCGGGCTCGTAGAGTACGGCATCGCATCGGGCGAGCTGAAGCCCGGCGACCGGCTTCCCTCCGTGCGCGAGTGCGCAGACGAGGCGGGCATCGCGCCGATGACCGTCTCGAAGGTCTACGACGAGCTGCGTGAGGCGGGGCTCATCGTGACGAAGCGGGGCGCCGGCACTTGCGTCGCCGAGATCGCGCCCGCCGGCCTCGAGCGCATGCGCGCGCGGCGCCGGCTGCAGGGCCGGTTCGAGGCGCTGTTCGCCGAGGCGGAAGCCGCGGGCCTCACCGCGGCGGACGTCGCGAACCTCGTCTCCGCCCGCGCGGCGCGGGGCGCGCCGCGCGGGCTCGCGCTCCTGTTCGTCGGCGTCTTTCCCGACGCCACGCGCGGCTATGCCGAGCATCTCGCGCGCCACCTGGAGCCGCGCGACCGGGTCGACGCCGCGACGATCGACGATCTGCGCGCGGGCGCCGTCGCGGCGGCGGAGTACGACGTCGTCGTGTCGCTGGCACACCGCCGGGCCGAGGTCGAGACGCTGGTCGGGCCGGGGCTTCCCGTCGTCGGCCTGTCGGTCATTCCCTCCGAGGAGACCCGCGCGCGGCTCGCCGCCATCGATCCGATGGCACGGGTGGGCATGGTGTCGGTCTTTCCCGAGTTCGTGCCCATCATGAAGCCCGGCGTGCTGCGCTTCGCCCCCGACGTCGCCGACGTCGAGATCCGGCTCCTCGACGACCTGGATCTCGACGCGCTGCTGCGCGGGGTCGACGTCCTCGTCTACGCCAGCGGGGCCGAGGCCGTGCTCACGCGCCTGCCGCGCGGGGCCGCCGCCATCGAGTACCGCCACATTCCGAGCCCGCACGCCGTGCGCGAGGCGCTCCTGCCTCTCGTCGAGGACATGCGCGCGGGACTGCCCAAGGAGAACGCGACTTGAAGATCGCCGACACCAACTGGATGCAGGTCGAGGCGTACCTGCGCCGGGACGACCGCTGCGTGGTCCCGCTCGGCTCGACCGAGCAGCACGCCTATCTCTCGAACTGCGTCGACTGCATTCTATCCGAGCGTGTGGCGCTGGACGCCGCCGAGCCGCTCGGCGTGCCGGTCTTCCCCGTCCTCGCCTACGGGGTGACGCCCTATTTCGCCGCCTTCCCCGGCACGGTGTCGCTGACGCTGTCCACCTATCTCGCCGTCCTGAAGGACGTGCTCGACAGTCTCGCCCGCACCGGCTTTCGCCGCATCCTCCTCGTCAACGGACACGGCGGCAACAGCCCGGCCCAGACCGGGGCGATGGAGTGGATGACCGCCAATCCGGAATGCCGGGTGCGCTTCCACAATTGGTGGTCCGCGCCGCAGACGATGGCCAAGGTGAAGGAGACCGATCCGCTCGCCTCCCACGCCTCCTGGATGGAGAACTTCCCCTGGACCCGGCTCGACGGCGTCGATCTCCCGGCCGAGCAGAAGCCGATGATCGACATCGAGCGCATGCGCAGCCTGCCGGCGAAGCGCGCCCGCGAGATCCTCGGCGACGGCAATTTCGGCGGCCTCTACCAGCGCCCAGACGACGAGATGCTGGCGATCTGGGGGGTCGCGACCGCCGAGACCCGCGCGCAGCTCGAGGGGGACTGGGCATGACCGGGCCCGTCCTGATCTGGGGCGCGGGCGCCATCGGCGGCGTGCTCGGCGCCTATCTCGCCCGCGCCGGCGAGGACGTGCTCCTCGTGGACATCGTCCGCGATCACGTCGACGCCATGAATCGCGACGGGCTTTCCATCGAGGGCCCGGTCGAGACGTTCACGCAGCCCGTGCGCGCGGCGACGCCGGAGGAGGTCGAGGGGACCTTCACCCGGGTGTTCCTCGCGGTGAAGGCGCACCACACGAGCGACGCGATCCGCGCCATCCGCCCGCATCTGGCGGAGGACGGCTATGTCGTCTCGGCGCAGAACGGGCTCAACGAGCTCGTCATCGCCGAGGAGATCGGCGTCGAGCGCACCGTCGGCTGCTTCGTCAACTACGGTGCGGACTGGCTCGCGCCGGGGCGCATCCTGCTCGGCAACCGCGCCACCGTCGCGATAGGCGAGCTCGACGGCCGCGAGACCGAGCGTGCGCGCGAGGTCCACCGGCTCCTGTCGATCTACGAGCCGCAGGCGGTGCTCACCGACAACATCTGGGGCTATCTCTGGGGCAAGCTCGGCTACGGCGCGATGCTGTTCGCCACCGCGCTCACGCCGGCCTCGATGTCGGAGAACTTCGCCAGCGCGCGCCACTTCCCGGTCTTTCACGCGCTCGGCTCGGAGGTCATGGCGGTGGCGGTCGCGAACGGCGTGCGCCCGCTCGGCTTCAACGGCTTCGACCCCGCCGCCTTCGCGCCCGGCGCGAGCGAGGAGGCCGCCCGCGCCTCCGTCGCGGCCATGGCGGAGTTCAACCGCCACACGGCCAAGACCCATTCCGGCGTCTGGCGCGACCTCGCGGTGCGCAAGCGCAAGACCGAGGTCGACGCGCAGATCGCCGTCATCGGCGAGCAAGCCGCCAAGGCCGGAATCGAAACGCCCGCCATCGAGACGCTGGTCACGCTGATCCACGACATCGAGGACGGCCGTCGCCCGCAATCCTCCGACACTCTGGACATCCTGCTCGACACATGCGCATCGACGTCTCGACCCGCCGCGTAGCGGTCACGGGCGCAGCCCAGGGCATCGGCCGCGCCGTCGCCCGCGCCTTCGCCGAGGGAGGCGCGCGGGTGCGCGCCTTCGACCTCGACGCCGAGGGACTTTCCGCCCTCGACGGCACGGGGATCGCCAGCGCGACCCTCGACCTCGCCGACCGCCCCGCCGTCCACGCCGCGCTCGATCGCATGGCGGCGGAGGAGGGCGGCGTCGACATCCTCGTCTGCTGCGCCGGCGGCGTGCGCGGTCAGGTGGCGCGTCCGCTGGAGGCGATCGACGAGGCCTCCTGGCGCGTGCTGTTCGAGGCCAATGTCGAGAGCGCGCTCTGGTGCGCCCAGGCGGCCGCGCCGATCATGAAGCGCGCCGGCTTCGGGCGGATCGTGACGATCTCGTCCGGCGCCGGCCTGCGCCCGAGCCTCACCGGCATCCAGGCCTACACGGCGGCGAAGCACGCCCTCGTGGGGCTCACCAAGCAGCTGAGCCAGGAGCTCGGGCCCCACGGCATCACCGTCAACAGCGTCGCGCCGGGCTTCGTGCTCTCGAACCCCGCCACCCAGCGGCAATGGGAGAGCTACGGCCCCGAGGGGCAGAAGCGGCTCGTCGAGGGCGTCCACACCCGAAGGCTCGGGCGCCCGGAGGACATCGCGGACGCGGTGATGTTCCTCGCATCGGACCGGGCGTCCTGGATCTCGGGCCAGATCCTGTCGGTCGACGGGGGGCGCTCGTGAGCGCGAGGTCGGTGCCCGGAACGCCGTGGCCGCGATGACGAGCCTCGCCGCGCCGACGACGCCGCAATCGACCCTGCGCGGGGCGATCCTGCTCGTCTGCGCCGCGCTCGCCTTCACGCTGGAGATCGTGCTCGTGCGGCTCACCAGCCCCGCGGTGGACCAGATCGACGTCGTGGTGTTCCGCGCGGGCGCGCAGCTCCTGTTCGCGACGACGTGGCTCCTCGCCACCCGCGGCCCGGCGGGCTTCCGCACGACGCGGCCCGGGGCTGCACGTGGTGCGCGGGCTGCTCAGCCTGTTCTGCTGGGCCCTGTACTACGCGAGCTTCGCGCGCCTCGAGATCGCGCTCGCGACCGTGCTCACCTTCACGACCTCGCTCTTCGTCGTGGCGCTTGCCGGGCCGATCATGGGCGAGACGGTCGGGCGCGCGCGGGTCGCCGCGACGCTCGTCGGCTTCGTCGGCGTGGTGATCGCCTCGGGGCTCGGCACCGTGGGGTTCGAGCCCGCGGTGCTGCTCGGGCTCGCCGCCTCGCTCGGCGGCGCGGGGATCGTGCTGATGAACCGTCGCCTCTCGGCGAGCGAGCCGACACCCACGATCATGGCCTATATCGGCATCGTCACGGTGGCGGGCAGCCTGCCCGTGGCGCTGCTCGACTGGAGCGTGCCCGTGGGGCGCGATCTCCTGCTCCTCGTGCTCATCGGCGGCGTCGGGACGCTGGGCATGTGGCTGACGATCGAGGCCTACCGGGTGGGCGAGGTCTCGGCGCTCGCGCCCATCCCGTATGTCCGCCTCGTCTTCGCGACGCTGGCGGGCTTCCTCGTCTTCGGCGAGGCGCCCGCGTCCGTGTTCTGGATCGGCGCCGGGCTGATCGTGGCGAGCGCCTTCATCCTGCACGCGCGCCGGCCGCGCGGAAAACCGGGATCCAAACCATGACCGACACCGACTTCTCCCTCGCCGTCCACGGCGGCGCCGGCACGATCGATCCGTCGCGGATGACGCCCGAGCGACATGCGGCGACCCGCGCCGGCCTCGCCCGGGCGCTGGCGGCGGGGGGTGCGATCCTCGCCGACGGCGGCTCGGCGGTCGACGCCGTGGCGGCCGCGGTCTGCGCGCTCGAGGACGAGCCGCTGTTCAACGCCGGGCGCGGCGCGGTCTTCACCAGCGAAGGCCGCCACGAGATGGACGCCGCCATCATGGACGGGCGCGACCGCGCCTGCGGGGCCGTGACCGCGATCTGCGGACCGAGGAACCCGATCCTCGCCGCCCGGGCCGTGATGGCGCACTCGCCCCACGTGCTGCTCGCAGGGGAGGGGGCGCTCGCCTTCTGCCGGGCGCACGGGATCGCCTTCGCCGAGGCGGCGTACTTCCACACCGACGGGCGCTGGCAGGCCCTGCAGGATACGCTCGCGCGCCGTCGCGAGGGCCGGGCGGAGGACGACGGGGACGAGGCGCGCCGCCACGGCACGGTGGGCGCGGTCGCCCGCGACCGGCACGGTCACATCGCCGCCGCGACCTCGACCGGCGGGATGACGGCAAAGGCGCCGGGGCGCATCGGCGACACGCCGGTCTTCGGCGCGGGCACCTTCGCCGACGACGCCACCTGCGCCATGTCCGGTACGGGCCACGGCGAGATCTTCGTGCGCTGGTGCGCCGGCCACGAGCTGCACGCGCGCATGCTCTACGCCGGCCAGAGCCTCGCGCAGGCCGCCGAGGGCGTCGTGATGGAGGCGCTCCTCCCGAACGACGGCTCGGGCGGGCTCATCGCGGTGGACGCCGCCGGGAACGTGGCGCTGCCCTTCAACTGCTCGGGCATGTATCGCGGCGTCATGCGCGCCGACGGCGTGGCGCGGGTGGCGATCTGGCGCGAGGACGTCACACCGGAGGATCTTGCCTCGGAGAGCGGCCGATGAGACTCGAGATCGGCGACGCGTTCATCCGCCCACCGGCCGACCTCCTCGCGCGCTTCGCCGGCTGACGGTGCGCGTCACGCCCAACGACAATCTCGCCGCCTTCGCCGCGCTGGCCGTGCGCGCCTCGGCGACGTGATCGTGATCGCCACCGAGGCTGGGCTTCAGCCGACTCGGCTCGACTTCGTTCGTCCAGGCGCCGGCGGGGCTCGACCTCCGGCGCGCGCGCAGTCTACGTCGACAGGGCGTCGATCCCGAATGCGAGCAGGAACCGGTCGATTGCCCGTGTGATCGCCTCCGAGGGATCCGCCGGGCAGGGCATGCGATAGATGTGCTGGCGGATGCCGATGTAGACGATCCCACCGTGCAGGTTCCAGAGATCCTCCATCGTGGGCGCCGTGCCGGGCCGAGCTTGCGCCGCGATCTCGGTCAGGAGCGGGTGGAGGATGACGTCGCCGAGGTGCCGGAGGTAGCGCCGGTTGAGCTCCGCCCCGGCGAGCCCGGAGAACATGAAGATGCGCATCCATTCGTGCTGGAAGATGAGCTTGCTGTACTCGGTGTAGAAGGCCAGCAGCCGGCTCCGCAGCGGAGCCGATCGATCGGTCAGGCGGTCGGGCCAATCGGGCGCGAGCCGGTCGAGATAGACCTGCTCGTAGACCGCCTCGACCAGGTCGTCCTTGGTCGCGAAGTAGTTGAACAGAAGTGGCTGCGTGATGCCCAGCCGCTTGGCCAGGTCGCGCGTGTTCCCTTCGATCCCGACCTCGGCGAAGAACGTCACGGCGCCGTCCACGATCTGCTGACGGCGCTCCTCCGGCGGCAGGCGTCGTCGCCCGGATCGGCTGGTCTTCTCGCCCCCCAGGGCGTCCGCACGCTGGCCGCTCGTCATTACCCGATCGCCTCCCTGGAAACATTCACCTTGCAAAGCGGGGAAAACCATACATCATCCAGCCAACGGGATTGAGCAAATGCTCAATTAATCCGGCCCGCAGAGACGGGGCACCACAGGGAGGACGAGCCATGAAGGCAGCGGTGGGCGGCTACGCCCGCGCTCGCGATCTGCGCCATGCGCTGGAGCTGCTGGCGGAAGCGGGCGAGACGGGCCGCGTGCTGGCGGGCGGCCAGAGCCTCGTCGCCGCGCTCAACATGCGCCTCACGACCGGAGACGTGCTCGTCGACATCTCCCGCCTCGACGAGTGCCGCGGCGTCGTCGACACGGGCGAGGCGCTGCGCATCGGCGCGCTGACCCGTCACGCCGAGGTGGGCCGCGATCCGCTGATCCGCGCGCACGCGCCGCTCCTCGCGGACGCTGTCGGCTTCATCGCCCATGCCGCGATCCGCAACCGCGGCACCATCGGCGGCGCGCTCGCCCATGCCGATCCCGCGGCCGAGTTCCCGGCCTGCGCGCTCGCGCTCGACGCCATGATGCATGTCGAAGGCCTCTCCGGCCGCCGCGACGTGCCGGCGCGAGACTTCTTCCGGGACACGTTCGAGACCGCCTTGGCGGAAGGCGAGATCCTGACGGCGGTCTCCGTCCCCAAGGCCGGCCCCGGCGAGGCGCAGGTCATCGAGGAGGTGGCGCGCCGATCGGGCGACTACGCCCTCGCCGGCCTGTGCCTGGTGCGCCGCGACGGCCGCCATCGGATCGCGCTCTTCTCGACCGGGCCCAGGCCCATGCTGGCGACCGGCGCGATGGCCGCGCTCGATGCGGGCGATCTCGAGGCCGCGGTCGCCGCGCTGGGGCGCGAGCTCGACCCGCCGTCGGACACGCAGGCGAGCGCAGCCTATCGCCTGCACCTCGCCGGCGTGCTGCTGCGCCGGGCCGCGGCGAAGATCGAGGGAGCGACCCGATGAGCGAGATCGTCAGCGATCGCATCGACATCGCGCTGACCGTCAACGGCGAGAGCGTCGAGGCGCGCGTTCCGGCGGGCCAGCACCTGATCGACTTCCTGCGCCTGGAGCTGGGGCTCACCGGCGCGCATGCGAGCTGCGAGCACGGCGTCTGCGGCGCCTGCACGATCCGCGTCGACGGGGACGCCGTGCGCGGCTGCCTCATGCTCGCCGCGCAGGCGCAGGGCGCCGAGGTCTGGACGGTCGAGGGGCTGACCGACACCGGCGAGATCGCCGACCTGCAGGAGGCCTTCGTCGCCCGCAACGCGCTGCAATGCGGCTTCTGCACGCCCGGCATGCTCGTCGCCGTCGAGGAGCTGCTCGGCCGGGACGGCTTGCCCTCGCGCGCGGAGATCCGCGAGCACCTCTCCGGGAACTACTGCCGCTGCACCGGCTACGAGGCCATCGTCGACGCGGTCGAGACCGTCGCCGGAGCCCGCGCCCGGGCGCGTGCCGGAAAGGGGGGAGCATGACCATCCAGTTCGGCAATCCCGATCGCCCGAATTCCTACATCGGCAAGACCGTCCCGCGCCCGAACGCCGGGCGCCTGGTCCAGGGGCGCGGCCGCTTCGTCGACGACGTCGTGCTGCCGCGCATGACGCACGTCGCCTTCGTCCGCTCGCCCTACGCGCATGCACGCATCGAGGCGATCGACGCCGCGGCGGCGACGCGCGTCAAGGGCGTGCTGCGCGTCTTCACCGGCGCGGATCTCGCAGCCGTGTGCACGCCCTGGGTCGCCGTCCTGGCGCATCTCAAGGGTCTGAAGTCGCCGCCGCAATATCCGCTCGCGGTCGAGCGCGCCTGCTGGGTGGGCGAGCCCGTCGCGGCTGTCGTCGCGACCACCCGCGCCGCTGCCGAGGAGGCCGCCTCGTTGGTCGAGGTCTCGTACGACGCGCTGCCCGCCGTCACCGACATGATGAGCGCGCTCGACGAGGACACCCCCGTCCTGCATCCGGAGATGGGCGACAATCTCGCCTTCCGTCGCCTTCACGAGGAGGGCGACGTGGAGGACGCCTTCGCCAGGGCGCACGCAGTCGTCGCCGCCGAGTTCGTCACCGCGCGCCACACGGGCGTCACGCTGGAGCCGCGCTCGATCCTGGTGGATTGGAACCCCGCCGAGGGCCAGCTCGTCGCCTGGCACGCGACCCAGGCGCCGCACATGATGCAGGCGGTGCTCGCCCAGCACCTCGATGTTCCCGAGAGCCGCGTGCGGATCATCTGCGGGGACGTCGGCGGCTCCTACGGCATCAAGGTGCACGTCTATCCCGACGAGGTGGCCACGGCGGCGATCGCCAAGATCATGGGGCGCCCGGTGAAGTTCGTCGCCGATCGGCTGGAGAGCTTCACCAGCGACATCCATGCGCGCGACCACAGGATCGAGGCGCGGCTCGCCGTCGCTGCCGATGGCCGCATCCTGGCGATGGACGTGGACGACTGGACCGCCATCGGTGCCTATTCGGTCTATCCGCGGACCTCGGCAATCGAGGGCAACCAGGTGGTCAACCTGTGCGGGGGGCCGTACGACTTCGCGAACTACCGCGCCCGCACGACGGTCGTCTTCCAGAACAAGACCCCCACCTGCCAGTATCGCGCCGTGGGCCATCCGATCGCCGTGGCGATCACCGAGGGCCTGGTGGACATGGCCGCCGCCGAGCTGGGGCTCGACCCCGTCGAGATCCGCCGCCGCAACCTGTACGCCGACGACGCCTACCCGGTCACCTCGCCCGCCAAGATGCGCTTCGAGGGGCTTTCGCACCACGCCTCGATGGACAAGCTCGTCGCGCTCATGGACTACGACGCGCTGCGCCAGGACCAGGCGGAGGCGCGTGCGCGGGGCGTCCATCGAGGCATCGGCATCGCCAGCTTCATCGAGCTGACGAACCCCTCGCCCTTCATGTACGGCATCGGCGGCGCGCGCATCTCGGCGCAGGACGGCTGCACCGTGCGCATGGACCCGGACGGATCGGTCGTCGCCCTCTCGGGCGTCACCGAGCAGGGCCAGGGAACCGAGGCGATGCTCGCCCAGGTCGTCGCCGAGGGCGTCGGCGTGACTCCGGACGAGGTCCGCGTGATCACCGGCGACACCCAGGTCACCCCGTATGGCGGCGGCACCTGGGCATCGCGCGGCGCCGGCATCGGGGGCGAGGCCGCGCTCCAGGCGGCGCGCGCCCTGCGCGCTGCGATCCTCGAGGTCGCGGCCGCGATGCTCCAGAGCGAGGCGACCAGGCTCGACATCCGCGCCGGCGCGGTCGTCGACGTCGACACGGGCGAGGAGCGGCTGTCGCTCGCGGAGCTCGGCCGCATCGTCTATTTCCGTGGCGACACGCTGCCCAAGGGCCTGCCGCGCGAGCTGGTCCAGACACGGCACTTCATCACCTCGGACTACCCGTTCGCCTTCACCAACGGCGTCCAGGCCTCGTATCTCGAGGTCGACGTCGAGACGGGCGTCGTGACGCTCCTGAAGCATTGGTGCGTGGAGGATTGCGGCCGGATCATCAATCCGCAGCTGGTCGACGAGCAGATCCGCGGCGGCATCGTGCAGGGCCTCGGCGGCGCGCTCTACGAGGAGATCCACTACGACGGGGAAGGCCAGCTCGTGGACGGCTCGATGGCCGACTACCTCGTTCCGATGGCGGCCGAGAAGCCGGACATGGTTGGCGGGCACGTGGAGCCGCCCACCAAGGAGAGCCTGCCCGGCGCCAAGGGCGCCGGCGAGGCCGGCACCGCGGGCGCGCCCGCCGCCGTGATGAACGCCATCAACGACGCGCTGCGCCCTCTCGGCGCGCGCGTGACCGAGATGCCCTTCACCCCCGAGCGCATCCTGCGCGCGCTCGGGACGATCGAGGGCTGACGTCGAGCATCGAGCAAGGCCCCGGACGAGGGCCGGACCTGGGAGGAAGAACCATGAAGATCGTCACCATCGCGGGCGCCACCGCCCTCGCCCTGAGCATCGCGGGCACGGCATCCGCGCAGCAGCGGATCACCGTCAACATCGGCTCGTCGCACCCGGAGGCGAACATCTGGGTCTACGCCATGAAGAACACCTTCCAGCGCGAGGCGAACCGCATCCTCGGCGAGGCGGGCGAGTACGAGATCGCCTGGGTCGAGAGCTACGGCGGCACGCTCTACAAGTTCACCGACACCCGCGAGGCGGTGATGGACGGCATCGTGGACGTCGGCATGGTCGGCACGGTCTGGGAGGGCGCGAACATGCCGCTCCAGAACGTGACCTACTTCACGCCGTTCGCGACCGAGGACCACCGCATGATCATCGAGATCTTCGATGATCTCTCGCAGAATCTGCCCGAGCTGAGGGACAGCTGGGCGGAAAACAACATGGTGCACCTGTCCTCGCTGATCACCGACAGCTACGACATCTACGCCACCTTCCCCGTGACGTCCCTCGCGGACCTGCAGAACCGCAAGCTCAACGCCCCGGGCACCTCGGCGAACTGGCTGCAGGGCACCGGCGCGACCCCCGTCGACGGCGCGCTGACCACCTACTACACCAACATCCAGACGGGCGTGACCGAGGGCACCCTCTCCTTCGCCTCCGGCATCCTGCCCACCCGCGTCTACGAGGTGGCCCCGGAACTGACCCGCGTCGGCATCGGCTCGATGTATTTCGGCGGCATCGCGGCCAACAAGGACTTCTTCGAGGGCCTGCCCGAGCCGGTCCAGACGGCGCTTCGGGAAGCTGGTCAGGCGACCTCGATCGCTCATGGCGACTACGTGGCCGATCTCGCCGCGCGCGCGATGGACGAGATGCAGGCGGCGGGCCTGACCGTCCACGAGCTGCCGGAGGCGGAGAAGCAGGCCTGGGTGAGCGGGCTCCCCAACATCATCGAGCCCTGGCTCGAGCAGACCGGCGACGCCGGCCGCGTGGTGCTGAAGGCCTATTTCGACGCGCTGCGCGAGCGCGGGGCGGAGCCGGCGCGGGCGTGGGACGAAGGCCTCTGATCGGCCAATCGTCCGGGATCGAGGAAACGCCGTCCCGCCCGGGCAACGCCCCGGGCGGGCGGTTCGCGACTTGAAGCGCGAGTCGGAGCAGGACTTGGAGCAGGACTTGGAGCAGGACACAAGCATGAACGACGAGAGCACGACAGAGGCCGAGGACGCGTTCGCTCCCCGCCTCTCGGACGCGCCCGTCGGGGCGATCCTGAACACGGTAGCGGCGATCCTGTCGTCGGTCGGCACCGCGTGGATCGGCGCGCTCATGCTGTTGATCATGGCCGACGTCGTCGGACGCAACTTCCTCGATGCGCCGATCACCGGCGTATCCGAGATCGCGGGGAGATCCGTCGTCGCCATCGTGTTCCTGCAGGTCTCCGCCGCGATCCTGCACCGGCGCCTGACGCGCGCGGACTTCCTGCTGCGTCGGCTCGAAGGTGCGTCGCCCCGCACGCTCGCGCTGCTCGAGACGCTGTTCGCCGTCGCGGGCGCGGTGGTGTTCGCCCTGATCGTCTGGTCCTCGTGGCCCAAGCTCGTCGGCGCCTGGACGACGGCCGAGTTCTTCGGCGTGCAGGGCGTCTTCACAATCCCGACCTGGCCGTTCCGGCTGATCACCGTCGCCGGCTCGGCGCTCGCATCGCTCGCCGCGCTCTACGTCGCGCAGGACGAGCTGCGCAAGCTCGGAGGCGCGGCATGACGACCCTGACCCTCGGCTTCGGCCTGATCGGTCTCCTGATCGTCCTGGTCCTGCTCGGCATGCAGATCGCGTACGCGCTGCTCGCGGTGGCGTTCGCCGGGATCTGGATGATCCGCGACAATTTCGGCCTCGCTTTGCGCATGCTGGAGCTGACTGCCTACAGTGGGATCGCGGACTACCTCTTCGCCACGATCCCACTGTTCGTGCTGATGGGGCTTCTCGTCAGCGTCTCGAACGTCGGGCGCGACACGTTCGAGGTGGCCGAGGAGCTGCTGCGGCGGCTCGTCTGCGGGCTGGGCGTCGCGACAGTGGCGGCGAACACGATCTTCGCCGCCGTGACGGGCGTCTCCATCGCCTCCGCCGCCGTCTTCACGCGGGTCGCCGTCCCGGAGATGACCCGGCACGGATACCGGGCGTCCTTCTCCGCGGGGACGGTGGCGGGCTCCTCGGTCCTGGGCATGCTGATCCCGCCGAGCCTGCTGCTCATCATCTACGGCGTGCTCGCCGAGGTCTCGATCGGCGGCATGTTCATCGCGGGCATCGTACCCGGGCTGATGCTGGCGGGCGGGTTCGTCGCCATGCTGATGGCGGTCACCGTGCTGTTTCCCGGTTTCGTCCTCACCGATCCCGCCGCGAGCCGCGAGCGACGGCTGGACCGCGGCGGCGAACGCATGCCGATCGGGACGATGGTCGCAAAGCTGACGCCCATCGTGGTTCTGGTCGTGCTCGTGCTCGGCGGGCTCTACTCGGGCTACTTCACACCGACGGAGGCGGGAGGCGTCGGCGCGTTCGGCGCGCTGGTCGTCGCGATCGCGCGTCGCTCGCTCGACCGCCGCAAGCTCTGGCGCGTGATGAAGCAGACGGGGGTGATCTCGGTCTCGATACTGCTTCTCCTGATCGCCGCGAGCTTCTACTCGCGCATGCTCTCGATCGCCGGCCTGCCCAACGCCATCGCCGATCTCGTGACGCAGTCGGGCTTCGGGCCCTACGGGTTTCTCTTCCTCTACGCGCTGATCATCCTCTTGATGGGAATGATCCTCGACAGCACCTCGATTCTGCTGATCATGGTACCGATCGCGGCGCCGATCGCGCTGACCATGGGCTTCGACCTGAGCCACTTCGGGATCGTGACTGTGCTCGCGGTCGAGATCGGGCTCCTGACCCCGCCCTTCGGCATATCGGTCTTCACGGTTCACAGCACCCTCAACGACCCCGACGTGTCGATAGAGCAGGTCTTTGCCGCGACGCTGCCTTTCGTCGGTGTCATGCTTCTGGTCTTGATCGTGGTGGCGTTGTTCCCGGTAACTGCGACGCTTTTCCTGTGATCCACAGATTATGACTTCGAGCACGAGCGCCCGATCCTGCGTTCCGGTCCATCGAATTCGAGCTGCCCTTGGTGAAACCCAGCTGACGGCGTGGGCCGGCCGGCGCGACCACACATGCACGACGGCACGAACGGCCGGGGAGGGGAGGGCGAGCTCGGGCAGCGGCGGTGCGCGTCGGGTGCGCCGGCGGCCGGGAGCGCGAGAGAGTCGGCTCAGGCCTGGCCGAGCTCGGCTTCCATCGCCTCGCGCATGAGGAACTTCTGCGGCTTGCCGGTGACGGTCATCGGCAGGGCGTCCTTGAAGCGGATGTGGCGGGGGATCTTGTAGTGGGCGATCTGCCCCGCGCAGAAGGCGCGGATCTCCTCCTCGGTCGCGGGCTCGCCCGGCTGGAGCACGATCCAGGCGGCGAGCTCCTCGCCGTAGCGCGCGTCCGGTACGCCGAAGACCTGCACCTGCGCGACCTTCGGATGGCGGTAGAGGAACTCCTCGACCTCGCGGGGATAGATGTTCTCGCCCCCGCGGATGACCATGTCCTTCACCCGCCCGACGATCTCGCAATAGCCCCGAGCGTCGATCGTGGCGAGGTCGCCGGTGTGCATCCAGCCGCCGGCGTCGATCGCCTCGCGGGTGCGCGCCTCGTCGTTCCAGTAGCCGCGCATCACCGAGTAGCCGCGCGTGCACAGCTCGCCGCGCTCGCCGACGCCCGCCGTGCGGCCCTCGGTGTCGACGATCTTCACCTCGACGTGGGGGTGGATGCGCCCCACCGTCGAGACGCGCTCCTCGAGCCCGTCGTCGACGCTCGACTGGAACGAGATCGGGCTCGTCTCGGTCATGCCGTAGCCGATCGTCACCTGCGGCATGTTGAGGTCGCGCACGACGCGGCGCATGACCTCGATGGGGCACGGCGCGCCGGCCATCATGCCGGTGCGCAGGCTGCGATAGTCGAAGCGCGCGAACTCCGGGTGGTCGAGCATGGCGACGAACATGGTCGGCACGCCGTAGCAGGCCGTGCAGCGCTCCTCCGAGAGCGCGCGCAGGGTGGCGAGCGGCTCGAACGCCTCGGAGGGGAAGACCATCGACGCGCCGACGCTCGCGCAGGCGAGCGTGCCGAGCACCATGCCGAAGCAATGATAGAGCGGCACCGGGATGCACAGCCGGTCGGTCTCGTCGAGCCGCATGGTCCGGGCGGTGAAGCCGGCGTTGTTGACGATGTTGTAGTGGGTGAGCGTCGCGCCCTTGGGCGACCCGGTGGTGCCGCTCGTGAACTGGATGTTGATCGGCTCGTCGGGGTCGAGGTCGCGGCTGAGCGCGTCGAGCCGCAGGCGGTGGCCGGGCCCGCCCAGCGCGCAGGCCTCCTCGAAGCCGTGCATGCCGGGCGTGCGCGCCTCTCCCGGTTCCGACCCACCCATGCGGATGACGACGCGCAGCTGCGGCAGGCGTCCCGCGCGCAGCGCGCCCGGCGGGCAGGCCGCGAGCTCGGGCACGAGCGAGCGGATCATCGCCAGGTAGTCCGACGACTTGAAGCGCGCGGCCGTGATCAGCGCCTTGCAGCCCGCCGTCTCCAGCGCGTATTCCAGCTCCGCGACGCGATAAGCCGGGTTGATCGTCACGAGCACGACGCCGATGCGCGCCGTCGCGAACTGGGTGATCAGCCATTCCGGGCGGTTCGGCGACCAGATCGCCAGGCGGTCGCCGCGCGCGAGGCCGAGCGCGAGGAGCCCGCTCGCCAGCCGGTCCACGGCCTCGCCGAAGTCGGCCCAGGTCCAGCGCGTCCCCGGCTCGCGGAACACCGCGGCCTCGCGGGACCCGTGGCGGGCGATCGTCTCGGCGAGGACCTGCGGGATCGTCGCGCGGCGCAGCGGCACCGAGCGGTCCCCCGAGACGTAGGCCCGCCCGTCGACGGGCGCGATCACCGCCCCCGCCGCCTCGTCGCGCGACCCGTCGAGGCGGGAGGTGCCGAGGAGGGGCGTGCGCAGCGCGCCGGCCGTCGATTCGCTCAAGGATGACATCGTCGCCTCCTCACATGGCCCGCCAGTCGCCGAGCGCCTCGAAGGCGCCGGCCGCGCGGTAGATCGTGCTCTCCTCGAAATGGCGCCCGACGATCATCATGCCCACCGGCAGCCCCTGGCTCAGCCCGCAGGGGACGCTCATCGCCGGATGCCCGCTGGCGTCGAAGGGGGCGGTGTTCGCGATCGCCTCGAAGGCGCGCTGGATGTAGGTCGCGAGCGGATCGTCCGGCGCCGGGATCGGCTGGGCGGTGATCGGGACCGTCGGCATCACGAGCAGGTCGTAGCGGGACAGCGCCTCGTCGTAGTCGGCCCGCAGCTTGCGGCTGAGGTTCTGCGCCTTGGCGTAGAAGTGCCCCCGATAGCGCTCGAGCATCCACTGCCCCACGAACATCGAGATCTTGAGGGTCTTGGAGAGCTCGTCGGCGCGGCTGCGCCAGCTCGCGTGATAGTCGAGCAGGCTCGTCGTGTAGAGCCCCTTCCAGCCGGTGGCGAAGCCGTTGCCGTGCATCATGATGTCGACGAGCCC
>JBNPEA010000167.1:0-15951 GCA_051117315.1 Salinarimonas sp.
CTCCTGCGCGGCGTTCGCGGCGGCTGACGGATCGGTGGCCGGCCCACAGCGACAGGGCGTAGCCCAGCAGCAGCGTCAGGGCGGCCGCGTAGCCGAGGATCGCGAATCCGGTGCTGGGGAGTTGGTCGATCATGCGGCACCTCCGGGGGGGGCGAGGGGGCCGGCGGGCGCCGCTGCCGCCGTTGCCTCCAGGGTCGCGGGTGCTGCGTCGAGCGGGGGCGGGCGCGCGGCCTGGGGTGCCAGCCGGTCCGCGTGCTGCGCGGCGCGCAGGCGCTCCAGCTCCTGCGCGTTGGTCGGTAACACGTCGAGCGCCGCGGCCAGGCGGGCGGTCTCGTCGCGCCCGGCGAAGCGCTGCGCGTCAACGGCGAGGTCGCCGGCGGCGAGGCGCTGGAGCAGGTCGCTGATGGCGACGAGCCGCCCGGAGACGCGCAGCAGCATGAACCACATCAGCGTGGCGAGCGCGACGAGGCCGATGCCGAGGCCGACCCCCGCGAGCGCGGCGTTGCCGCGCGCCTCGGCGGCGAGCGAGCGCGCCGCTGCGACGGCGCCCTGCGCGCCGGCCTCGGACAGCGCCTCGGCCGGGGCGAGGAGGGAGTCGGAGCGGTCGAGGAAGACGCCCGCCTCGAGCGGGAAGGCGCCGCTGGAAGCCTGCGCCAGCATCTCCTCCCGCAGGGCGCCGTATTCCCCGAGGAGCGCGCTCGCCACCGCGTCGGCCGCGGCGCGCTGGGCGGGCGTCGTCTCCGCGTGGAGCGCCAGCCGGGCCACCGAGGCCGCGGTCTCCGAGGCGCGATCGAACTGGGCCTGCGTCGCCTGCACCGTGACGGCGTCGAGAGGCCAGCGGGCCATGGCGCCGATCAGCAGCACCGTGCGGTCGCGATTGGCGTACTCGCGCATCTCCCAGCCGAGCCGCTGCAGGGTCAGGCCGTGGGCGACGACGGAGGGGATGCGCGCGCCCGTGGGCTCCGCCAGGGCGCCGAGATCGAAGACCGTGCGCGTCAGGGCGTCGAGAGCCGGCACGACGGTGGGGGCGACGGCGGAACGGCGGAAGGCGGTGAGCCCCGCCTCCGTGTCGACCACGGCCCGCAGCTCCGCGAGCCGCGCGGGCACCGCCTCGATCTCGACGGCGAGCGCCGCCCTGGCGTGGATCGTCTCCAGGCCCGCGACCGTCTCGCGCAGCGCGGCGAGGGCGGCGTCGACTTGCGGGCGGATCTCGGCGATCTGCCCGGCGAGGGTCTCGTCCATCGGGGTGCGCAGGGTCAGGGCGATCTGGGCGAGGCCGCGCTCGGCCGAGAGGGCGGCGCTGGCCGCCCCGAGCTGCGCCTTGACGCTGGCGACCTCCTCGATCTGTTGCGCATCGTCGATGGCACGCAGGTTGAGATGCAGCACAAGACCGAGCGCGAGCGTGAGCAGAGCGGATACGGCGAGGCACACGGCCAAGCCCAGAGCGCGAATCGACATGCCACGACCCTCCTGAGGAAGTGCCGTAGGGGAGCACCGATCTCCTAAGGTTCTGCTTACGGCCGCGTGCAATCGCGTCGAACGGGGCTCAGCGTGCCGCCGCGAGACGTCGTACGGCAGGACCCGCGGCGAAGCCCTGCGCCGGCATTGCCGGCCGGCCGGGGCTGAAGCCCTGGACGAGGCCCGCCGCCGGGATGGCGACGAGGCCGGCCGGCCCGCCGTCCGCCACACGGGCGGCGGTGACCCGCACCGGCGCGGCCGAGGCCGAGGCGCGGGACGGTGCCAGGCTGCGACCCTCGAACAGCGTCCGCAGGGCGCTGCGCTCGCGATCCGGCAGCGCGGCGAGGCCGTCCCGGGCGGAGGGGGCGCTCGCCGTCGTCACGGGCGCGGCCGGGCCGGACGCGAGCGCGGCGAAGGCGTCCCCGGCACCGCCGCGCAGCGGCGGGACGGGCGCGAAGGCGCTCGCGACCTGCGGCGGGGCTGCCACGGAGGGTGCGGGCCGATCGAAGCGGGGCGGCGGCACGGGGGCGAGCGCGAGCCGCACCGGTGCGGCCTCCTGCGCCGGCTGAGCATCCGACGGCACGGCGCCGACGGGCGTGCCGGGAGGGCCTGCCTGCCAGACGAGCTGCGGCCCGCCGCCGGCCTGCGCCACGGCGACCGTTCCGGCACCGCCGAAGGCGGCGGGGCGGGGCGCCGGGATCGCGGCGACCACGGTCGTGTCGTCGGCGGCGGGGCTGAAGCGGGGCGCGTCGGTCGCGGTCGCGGCCTCCTCCGCGAGGGCGGCGATGCGCGTGCGCTCCTCGGGCGAGGCGGAGGTGACGGTCGCCACGGCGGGCAGTGCCGGGCGGGCGGGCGGCAGCACCGCGGTCGCGGAGGCGAAGCTCGGCGCGATCGGTGCCGGCGGGACGGGGGCCGCGGGAGCAGGCGCCACCGGAGCCGGCGGGCTCGGCTCCGGGGCTCGCGACGCGGCCGGGGCAGGGGCAGGAGCCGGAGCCGGCGATGGCGCCGGTGCGGCGGACGGCTGCTGGTGCAGCAGCGCGTAGCGCTGGTCGATCTCGGAGACCGCGGCCGGCAGCGCCGCGTAGGCCTCGTCGCCGCTCGCCTCGCTCTCGTCGTCGCCGAACAGCGCAGACCAGAGGCTGCGACGCGTCCCGCCCGCGCCGGCGACCGCCGTGCCCTGCTCGCCCTGGACGATCCCGCCCGCGGCGAGGATCTGTCGCCGGGCCGTGTCGTAGCCGCCGAGCGGACGCCCGTCCGCCGGCAGATGCACGGTGCGGCCGTCCGGGAACAGCTCAGCGAGCTGCGAGCGGCTCATCCGCGGCCAGTGCCGCACGGAGCCGACGTCGATGTGCACGAACGGGGTGTTGGCGCGCGGATAGAAGCCGACGCCGCCGCGCTGCAGCCGCATGCCGATGGTGCGCAGGCGCGAGGCGGGCACGTCCGGCAGGTAGAAGTCGGTCGCGCGGCCCTCGATGTGCTGGCTGGTGCGCGCCACGCCGCGTGAGCGCGAGCGCAGCATCTGGTTCGTCTGAGGCGAGCGGTAGGCGGAGACCACGTGCAGCGGCTGGCGCGAGCCGGCCTGGCGATGCACCTCCCAGAGCGCATCGTAGAGTCGCGGGTCCATGTCGCGCTTCTGGTCGCGCCGCCAGTCGCGCATGATCCAGTCGAGCTGGCGCAGCGCGTCGCGGTCGTAGCGGCCGTTGCGGCGGAAGGTGACCGTGATCTGTTCACGGGTGTGCATCTGCTTGACGGAGAGGCTGCGGGTGTCGCCGTTCGCCACCGCGTCCTGCGTGCCGGAGGTCCCCGCCACCAGCAGTGCCGCCGTGACGACCAGGAACGCGAGCCCCCGCGAGAGGCCGCGTCGGATCCGGGATGTGCGCTGAACGGTCAAGAGCGTCTCGTCTCTCTCATTCGGCGGTTGATGAGGACCGCGGCGTGTCGGGATCTGGCTGCTGGCGGGGCGTCACGTCCAGATGTTTCGAGGCAAACACTTAACGGTTCGTGAACCTTAGGCGCCGCGCGCGAGACGCGACGCCCGCGGGCGCGGGAGCCCGGATTGGGTGCGGATTGCGGCGACGATGCGGCCGCGCGGAGCGGCCGGGGACCCGCGCCGCGGTTTCGCCGCCGCCGTGGCTTTCCTGTCACGGCTCCACTCCGAGCGCCTCCCTCATCCGCGAATCGAAGCCGTAGATGTCCTCGTGCGGCACGAGGCGACCCTCGGCGTCGACCTCCAGCGTGAAGTAGGCGAGGTGCACCGGCACGGGCGCGTCGAGGTGGACGTAGCGCTCGCGCGAGCCGATCAGCGCCCGCAGCCGCTCGGCAGGCCAGCCCTGCTCCGCCAGCAGCAGGTCGGCGAGCGCGAACGGGTCCTCGACGCGCACGCAGCCGTGCGAGTAGGCGCGGCGCAACGTGTCGAACAGGCCGCGGCTCGGCGTGTCGTGCAGGTAGACATGGTGCCCGTTGGGGAACATGAACTTGATGTTCCCGAGCGCGTTGCGCGGCCCCGGCGGCTGGCGCACGGTGATGTGGTTGCCGTTGCGGATCACATCGTAGCCGCGCGCCGCCGCGTAGCCCGGGTCCGCCCGAAGGCCGGGCAGGATCTCGTTCCGCATGATCGAGGGCGGGATCGTCCAGGACGGCGAGACGACGACGTATTCCATCTCGTCGGAGAAGATCGGCGTCTCCTGCCCGGGCTTGCCGACGATGACGCGTGCCTCGTGCACGACGGCGCCGGCGTCGCGCACCTCCATCCGGTAGGCGGGCACGTTGACGAAGATCGCCTTGTCCGCCCCGAGCTCGCGCGGCAGCCAGCGCCAGCGCTCCATGTTGGCGAGGAGATCGCCCTCGCGCCGGGCCGGGTCGGCGGAGGCGAGGGCGGCGATGGTCTGGTTGCCGACGATGCCGTCGACCAGGAGTCCGTGCTCGCGCTGGAAACCCTCCACCGCCTGGGCCAGTGCCACGTCGTAGACGCGC
The DNA here is from genome assembly GCA_051117315.1 of Salinarimonas sp. Taxonomy (GTDB): domain Bacteria; phylum Pseudomonadota; class Alphaproteobacteria; order Rhizobiales; family Beijerinckiaceae; genus Salinarimonas. The sequence continues at coordinate 4,432 of JBNPEA010000167.1, forward strand.
GCGTCCTCCTCGGCCGGCGCGTCCATGCCGAAGCGCGCGCGCAGCAGCGGCACGCGGGCATCGCGGGCGCCGACGCGCAGGACCGGGCCCGTCGGCACGCGCACCATCGGCTCTGGCGGGGCCGCTGCGGCGCGTAGCTCGGCGAGCGCCGCGCGCAGGGCGCGATAGCCGTCGTGCGGCGGGTTGTGGGCGGTGAGCGTGGCGGACGGATCGTCCGCGGCGGCGAGCTCCACGAGCACCGCCTCGGCGCCCGGGATGTCCAGCGTCGGCGTGATCAGCCGGTGGAGCCGCGTGGGTTCCAGGCGGCCACCGCGCGCATCCTGGGCGTAGCGCACGAGCGTGGCGGCGAGCGCGATCTCGGCGTCCGCCACCGCGCCGGGGTCGACGTCCGGCAGGGAAGGCATGGCGGGCACGGGATAGGCGGAGGGGTCGAGCCCCTCCTCGGCCGCGGCGGCGAGCACGCGGACGAGGGCGCGCGCTGCCGGCGTCCAGGACAGACCCGCCGCTGAGGGCTCGATCCAGGCGGGTGCGTGGCCCCTTGCCGCGTAGAAGGCCCGCAGCCCCGCGACGTCCGCCGCGCCGTGCTCCAGGCCGAGATCGTCCGAGAGCGCCGCGAGCCGCCCGGCGAGCATCGGCCCGACGAGCCCCTCCTCGCCGATCGTCGGCGGCAGCGCGATCGGCGGGATCGAGCCCGTGCGCGGCGGGTATTCCGGCATGGCGTCGAGCGGGGAGGGCAGGGGACCTGACGGAAGGGGGCCTGACGGAAGGGGGCCTGACGGAAGGGGCGCTGCCGGGAGGGGCGCTGCCGGAAGGGACGCGGGCGCAGCGACGTCGGCGGGCGTGCCAAGCGCCGCGAGCCGCGCCGGCTCGGCCCGTGCGCCGCCGGCGCCTCCGAGGTCCGGCACGGCGACCAGGATGGCGGCGAGCGCCAGGGAGGTCATGGCGGAACGGCGCGCGAGATTCGAGGCGGACGCGATCATGGAGGAAGCCTGCCAACCTTGACTTTTGTTATCAATCGTCGCGGGGCGCGGCGGCACGTTTTCCCCTGCTCTGTTGCAGCCGTGCCGCAAGGGCACGGCTGGACACGGCAGGGTGCGGCGCCCGCGGGCGTTTTTCGGGAGCGGCCCGGCTCAGGCGGCGGCCTCGTCCTCGAGGCCGAACTCCTTGAGCTTGCGGTAGAGCGTCGAGCGCCCGATGCCGAGCCGGCGCGAGACCTCCGACATGTGCCCGCGATAGTGCCGCAGCGCGAAGCGGATGATCTCGAGCTCGAGCTCCTCCAGCGTGCGCGCCTGCCCGTCCTCGTCGAGCAGCGGCAGCGCGTTGGGATCCTTGACCTCGACGTGCACGACCTCGCGCACCGGCGCCTGCGCGGTCCCGGTCTCGGCGAAGACCGGCGCGGGCGGGATGCGCACGTCGTAGCCCGCCACCTGGGCGGCGATCTGGGGGAACTCGTCCACCGTCAGCTCGTCGCCGTCGCACAGCACCACGGCGCGGAAGATCGCGTTCTCGAGCTGGCGCACGTTGCCCGGCCAGTCGTAGCGCGTGAGCAGCTCCATGGCGGCGGGCGCGATGCCGCGCAGGCGCTTGCCCTCCTCGGCCGCGACCCGCGCCACGAAGGAGCGCACGAGGTCGGGGATGTCCTCGCGCCGCGCGCGCAGCGGCGGCAATGTCATCGGGAAGACGTTGAGGCGGTAGTACAGATCCTCGCGGAACTTGCCCTGCTTGACGAGGTCGAGCAGGCTCTTGTTCGTGGCCGAGATCAGCCGGATGTCGACCCGCACGGAGCGCTTGGCGCCGACCGGATCGACCTCGCCCTCCTGGATGGCGCGAAGCAGCTTCACCTGCGCGTCGAGGGGGAGCTCGCCGATCTCGTCGAGGAACAGCGTGCCCCCGCTCGCCTCGACGAACTTGCCCAGGTGCCTCTCCGTCGCGCCGGTGAACGAGCCCTTCTCGTGGCCGAACAGGGTCGACTCGACGAGGCTCTCGGGGATCGCCCCGCAGTTCACGGTGACGAACGGCTTGCCGCGCCGGTCGCCGGAGCCCTGGATGGCGCGGGCGAGAACCTCCTTGCCCACCCCGGATTCGCCCTCGATCAGGACGGGGATGGTGGACTTCGCCGCGCGCTCGGCGAGGCGGATGACGCGCAGCATGTCGGGCGAGCGCGAGGCCAGGTCCTTGAAGGTCAACGTGCCCTCGGCGCGGCGCTTCATGCGCCGGATCTCGTCCTCCAGCTGGTCGACCCGGAGCGCGTTCGAGACGGACACCTGCAACCGCTCGGCGCCCACGGGCTTGACCACGAAGTCGATCGCCCCGGCGCGCATGGCCTGCACCACGGTCTCGATCGAGCCGTGGGCGGTCTGCACGATCACCGGCGCGTCGATCCCCGCCTCGCGCATGGCGGCCAGCAGCCCCATCCCGTCGAGATCGGGCATGACGAGGTCGAGCACGACGGCCCCGATGCCCGGCTCGGCGCGCAGCGTCTCGAGCGCCTGCGCCCCGCTCTCGGCGACGCGCACCTCGTGCCCGAATCGCCGCACCATCGCCTCCAGCAGCCGGCGCTGTACGGGGTCGTCGTCCACGATCAGGATTGTGGCGGTCATTCCGGGTTCCGGGCTCGAGGGGATGTCTCGTTTCGGGGCAGAGTGGGGGGAAGGGGTTAAGAGGGTGTTGACGCGGGCGCTCACGGTTGTGGATCGCGGCGGCGCCGTGACGCGACGGCGACGGTTGCGCCGTGGCGCCGAGCGGCCAATATGGCCCTGACGCCACGCACCCGCTCCGCAACGAGGATCCTTGCCGCATGACGATCGACCGCGCGCCCGCTTCCCCTTCGCCTCGCGCCCCGACGGCCGCCTCCGGGAGAGGTGCCGCCGCCAAGGGCGCTCCGGCGACCGATTTCGGGACGCTGCCCGAGTGGGACCTCACCCATCTCTACCCGGCGATGGACGCGCCCGAGTTCGCCCGCGACCTCGCGGCGGCGAAGGAGGAGTGCGCCGCTTTCGCGGGGGCCTATCGCGGCAGGCTCGCGGAGATGGCGGCCGGGGAGGGCGCCGGGCAGGCGCTGCACGACGCGATCGCGCGCTACGACCGGCTGGAGGACCTGCTCGGCCGGCTGATGTCCTACGCCGGGCTCGTCTATGCCGGGGACACCACCGATCCGAAGCGGGCGAAGTTCTACGGCGATACGCAGGAGCGGCTGACGTCCGCCACCTCGCAGCTCCTGTTCTTCCCGCTCGAGCTCAACCGGCTCGACGACGCGCGCATCGACGCGCTCGTCGCCGAGGCGCCGCTCGCGCGCTACCGGCCCTGGCTCGAGGACCTGCGCAAGGACAAGCCGTTCCAGCTCGAGGACCGGATCGAGGAGCTGTTCCACGAGAAGGTCGTGACCGGCCGCGGCGCCTGGAACCGGCTGTTCGACGAGACCATCGCCTCGCTCCGTTTCCGGGTGCGCGGCGAGGCGTTGCCGATCGAGCCCACCCTCAACAAGCTGCAGGACCGCGACGCGACCCTGCGCCGCGATGCGGCGACCGCGCTCTCCGAGACCTTCCGCGAGAACCTGCGCACCTTCACGCTGATCACCAACACCCTGGCCAAGGACAAGGAGATCTCCGACCGCTGGCGCGGCTTCGCGGACGTGGCCGATTCGCGCCACCTCGCCAACCGCGTCGAGCGCGAGACGGTGGAGGCGCTCGTCGCTGCCGTGCGCGAGGGCTATCCGCGCCTGTCGCACCGCTATTATGCTCTCAAGGCCAAGTGGTTCGGCAAGCCGGCGCTGGAGTTCTGGGATCGCAACGCGCCGCTCCCCAAGGTCGAGCAGCGCACCATCCGCTGGGAGGACGCGCGTGCGACCGTGCTCGATGCCTATGCCGGCTTCTCGCCCAAGATGGCCGACATCGCCCGGCGATTCTTCGACGAGAGCTGGATCGACGCGCCGACGCGGCCGGGCAAGGCGCCGGGCGCCTTCGCGCACCCGACCGTGCCCTCCGCTCACCCCTATGTGCTGCTCAACTACCAGGGCAAGCCGCGGGACGTGATGACGCTCGCCCACGAGCTCGGCCACGGCGTCCACCAGGTGCTCGCCGCGCCGCAGGGCGCGCTGATGGCGCAGACGCCGCTGACGCTGGCCGAGACCGCGAGCGTGTTCGGCGAGATGCTGACCTTCCGCCGCCTGCTCGACCAGACGACGAAGCCCGCCGAGCGCCGCGCCATGCTCGCGGCCAAGGTCGAGGACATGATCAACACGGTCGTGCGCCAGATCGCCTTCTACGAGTTCGAGCGCAAGGTGCACCTCGCCCGGCGCGAGGGCGAGCTGACGAGCGAGGATCTCAACGCCGCCTGGATGTCGGTGCAGGCGGATTCGCTCGGGCCGGCGATCCGGCTGTCGGAGGGCTACGAGACCTACTGGGCCTACATCCCCCACTTCGTGCATTCGCCCTTCTACGTCTACGCCTACGCCTTCGGTGACTGCCTGGTGAACTCGCTCTACGGCGTCTACGAGAACGCCGCGGACGGCTTCGTCGAGCGCTATTTCGAGCTTCTCGCCGCGGGCGGCACCAAGCATTATTCCCAGCTCCTCGCCCCCTTCGGCCTCGACGCCACGACGCCCGAGTTCTGGCGCATCGGCCTGTCGATGATCGAGCGGCTGATCGGCGAGCTGGAGGCGATGGAGGAGGCGGCCTGAGGCGCGGCCGAGCCGTTCGCTCCCGCGTCGCGCTCTCCTCCCGCATGGGGAGGGGAGAGCGTCGTCGGACCGCCTCGCCGGATCGCTGGACACCCTCCGCCTTCGGTCCCGGCGGCGAGACGTGTCCAGCGACGAGCCACCGGGGGAGGGGAGGGACGGCAGCGGCCGCTCGCTCGTTCCCCCGCTTTCTCGGGCGCGACGGCCGATGGGCTTGCGCCCCTGCGGCCATAGACCTCCCCCGCGGGAGCTGGCGGGCGGGCTGTCGCGCCTTACCTAAAGGGTCTTCTACGACGGCAAGGACACGCAGCGCCCGATGAGCGATCGCAAGGATACGCGCGGCGAGGGCCGCGACGCGGAGGCCAACCGCTTCTCCGCCCGCGCTGCCCGCTACGCGCGGGTGGGCGCGAACATGGGCGGCGTCGCCGCCCGGATGGCCGGGGCGCGGATGTTCGGGCGCGAGGACGCGGCGAACGCCGCCGCGCTCGCCCAGGCTCTCGGCGGGCTCAAGGGCCCGATCATGAAGGTGGCGCAGCTGCTGGCCACCATCCCCGACGTCGTTCCGCCGGAATACGCCGCCGAGCTGCAGAAGCTCCAGGCCGAAGCGCCGCCCATGGGCGCGGCCTTCGTCAAGCGCCGCATGCAGGCCGAGCTCGGCCAGGGCTGGCGGGCGCGGTTCGGCGAGTTCGACCTCAAGCCCGCCGCCGCCGCCTCGCTCGGCCAGGTCCACAAGGCGACGACGCTCGACGGGCGCGACGTCGCCTGCAAGCTGCAATACCCGGACATGCAGTCGGCGGTCGAGGCGGACCTGCGCCAGCTCGACTTCGTCTTCGCCATGCACAAGCGCATGGACCCGGCGATCGACACGAGCGAGATCAAGGCCGAGATCGGCGAGCGCGTGCGCGAGGAGCTCGACTACGTTCGCGAAGCCAAGCACGCCCGGATCTACGCCCACATCCTGCGAGCGGTGCCCGAGGTGCGGGTGCCCGACATCCTCGACGATCTCTCGACCAGGCGGCTGCTCACGCTGGGCTGGCTCCAGGGCAACAAGATCCTCGGCTACAAGGACGAGCCCGTCGAGGTGCGCAACCGCCTCGCCATCGCGATGTTCAAGGCCTGGTGGCACCCGTTCTCGTCCGGCGCGATGATCCACGGCGATCCGCACCTGGGCAACTACTCGGTCTGGGAGGAGGACGGCGAGGCGCGGGGGATCAACCTCCTCGACTACGGCTGCGTGCGCATCTTCCACCCGAAGTTCGTCGGCGGCGTCGTGGATCTCTACCGCGGCCTGCAGGAGAACGACCGCGCCCGCATGGTCCACGCCTATGAGACCTGGGGCTTCAAGCGGCTCAACGCCGAGCTGATCGACATCCTCAACATCTGGGCGCGCTTCATCTACGGCCCGCTGCTGGAGGACCGCACCCGCACCATCGCCGACGGCGTCTCGCCCGGCGCCTACGGCCGGCGCGAGGCCTTCGAGGTGCACAAGGCGCTCAAGGAGAAGGGGCCGGTGACGGTGCCGCGCGAGTTCGTGTTCATGGACCGTGCCGCCATCGGGCTCGGCGCGGTGTACCTGCACCTGCGCTCGGAGCTGAACTATCACCGTCTGTTCGAGGAGGAGATCGCGCGCTTCGATCTCGACGCGCTCGCCGCCCGCCAGGCCGAGGCGCTCGCGGTGGCGGGGCTCGCACCGCCGAAGGGGTGACCGCCGCGCCTGCGCCGCTTGCCTTTCCCCCGGCGCGCGTCCATGGAACCGCCATGACGCGCGATGTTCCCGAGATGCTGCCCGATCCTCCCGCGGATACCGCCCGCGAGGCCTTCCTCTACGAGCAGACGCCCCGGCCGGTGGGCTTCCCGATCGCGTTCCGGCTCAAGGGCCGGGCGCTGGAGGTGGAGCGGATGGGCCGGGTCGACCGGCTGCCGCTGGAGCGGGTCGCTGAGATGCGCCTGTCCTACGCCCCCGCCTCCTTCGCGCCGGGGCGGCGCGAGGTGAAGCTCAAGCTCGACGACGGGCGCTCCGTCGCCATCTCGTCGGTGACCTACCGCGCCATGTTCGACGCCCGCCGCCAGGACGCGGCCTACGGCCGATTCGTGCGCGAGCTCGCGCGGCGTACGGTCAAGGCCGCGCCGAAGGCCCGCTTCGTGGCCGGACGGCCCTGGCCGATCTGGATCGTGCTCGCGGTCGTCTCGGTGACGATCGTCGTCGCGCTGGCGATCTTCGCCTTCGAGATCTGGCGCGTCGGCGAGACGGCGATCGCCCTCGTCGCGGTGGCGGTGGCGCTGCTCGGCGTCTGGCAGCTCGAGCCGATGGTGCGGCTCAACAAGCCGCGGGACTTCGCCCCGGACGACCCGCCCGAGAGCCTCGCCCCGCGGCCCTGATCCGCGCCCCTGATCCGCCGTTGCGCGCGCTCAGCGCACCACGAGCACGGACGCGTTGGCGTGGCGCACGATCGTCGTGGCGTTCGAGCCGAGCAGGTAGGTCGCCATCGTCGGGCGATGCGAGCCGATGACGATGAGGTCGGCGCCGGCCTCCTCACCCTCCGCCAGCACCTCGTGATAGATCGAGCCGAGCCGCACCACCGCGGAGACGCGCTCCTTCGGCAGCGGCACCGACGCGGCGATGTCACCGAGCTTCTCCTCCGCCTCACGCTGCTGGTCCTGCTCGAACGAGGCCGGCACGTATTCCATGTAGGTCACCGGCATCAGCGGGCGCACGTAGATCAGCCGGATCGTGCCGTCGCCGGCGTCGGCCAGGCGGGCGGCGGTGGCGAGCGCGCCCTCGGAGGCCTGCGGCTCGGCGAGGTCGACGGGGACGAGGATCGTCTTGTACATGGCGGATCTCCTGGCGGGAACGCGGGCGCGCTCCCGGGAGCGCGACCTCTCCGGACAAACGTAGGCGTGCCGCGACCCGTTCACGTTGATCGATCGCAAGGCGCCCCTGCGCAGACGGATGCGTGCGTGCGCGCCATTTGACCCCGGCGCGGCTTTGCCCTCTGGTGCGGGCTTGCCCGCCTCCGGGAGCCCGCCCGTTGCAGTCCCTTTCGCGCCACCGCGCCGCCTTGGCCTCACCCGTCGTCTTCCTGATGACGCTGGCCTTCGTGAACTGGCTCGGCTTCGCGAGCTGGCAGGCGCTGCTCAACAACTTCGCCAAGGACGCGGCGGGCTTCGACGGCTTCCAGATCGGCGTGCTCCAGTCGGTGCGCGAGATCCCGGGCTTCCTCGCCTTCACCGCCGTGTTCCTGTTCATGATCATGCGCGAGCAGACGCTCGCCTATCTCTCGATCCTGGTGCTGGGCGTCGGCGTGGCGCTGACCGGGTGGCTGCCGTCGTTCTGGGGCCTGATCCTGACGACGACGATCATGTCGATCGGCTTCCACTATTTCGAGACGGCGAACCAGGCGCTCTCGCTGCAGCTCCTCACGAAGACGGAAGCCCCGCGCGGCATCGGCAAGATCTACGGCGCGGCGGCGGCGGCGCAGCTCGTCGCCTACGGCGGCATCGCCGGCGCCTTCCTGATCATGCAGCCGTCCTACGAGATCATGTATCTCGTCGCCGGAGGGGCCACGATCGGGCTCGGCATCCTGGCGATGGCGGGCTTCCGGCGCTTCCAGGGCGCGACGAAGCAGAACCGCGGCATCGTGCTGCGGCGGCGGTACTGGCTCTACTATGCGCTCACCTTCCTCTCGGGTGCGCGGCGGCAGATCTTCATGGCCTTCGGCGCCTTCCTGCTCGTCGAGCGCTTCGGCTACGAGGTGAGCACGCTGGCGCAGCTCCTGTTCCTGACCTGCGCCGTCAACGTCGTCGCCGCGCCGCTGCTCGGGCGCGCCATCGGCCGGTTCGGCGAGCGCGCGACGATCCTCACCGAGAACATCGTCCTCGTCGTCGTCTTCCTCGGCTACGCCTTCACCGGCTCGGCGCTGGTCGCCGGGGCGCTGTTCGTGCTCGACGGGGTGTTCTTCACGCTGACGATCGCGCAGAAGACCTATTTCCAGAAGATCGGCGACCCCGCCGACATCGCCCCCACCGCGTCGGTCGCCTTCACCATCAACCACATCGCCGCCGTGGCGATGCCGGTGACCTTCGGCGTGATCTGGATGAGCGACCCCTCCGCCGTGTTCCTCATCGGCGCGGCGATCGCCTGCGGCTCGCTGGCGCTGGCCTTCCTGGTCCCGCGCCATCCCGACGCCGGGCGCGAGACGGTGCTCACGCGCCCGGCCCCGGCGCCGGCGCCGGCGGAGTAGGGACGGGGAGCGGGCTCAGCGCTCCGCCTGGTCCTCGCGGAAGAACGCGACGTCGATTGCGCGAGCGCAGGGCCGGCGAGCAGCGCGAGCGTGGCGGCGGCGATGGTCGTGCGTGAGCGGGTCATGGGTCCTCCCTGTCCGTGAGCCGGGTCTGCGGGAGCGATGATCGCCGATCCGGGGCGGAGCGGATTGACTGTTCGCAGCCTGTCCATGGCCTCGCCGCACCGTACTTCGGAAGCCCACGGAAACGACCGCCTCCGGGACACGTTGCTGCCACACGTCTCGCGTGCCGGTCTTACCGAGGGGAGCCGGGGATGCCGACCAATGCCTCGCAGGTCGATTGCGGGCGCTCCCCATCGGAGGTGAGCGACGGCATGCTGCCGGAGCTCCTCTTCGGCGAGCGTCCGTGCGAGAGCTTCGCGCCCGGCAGCACCCTGTTCTGGGAGGGCGACCCCGCGGACTGGATCTTCCGCCTCGTGTCCGGCACGGTGCGGCTCGACCGTCATCTCCGCGACGGCAGGCGGATCGTCGCCGCCTTTCCGTCACGCGGGGACGTGATCGGGCTCACGCTCGCGCCGGCGCAGCCGTTCTGCGCGCATGCGCTGACGCGCGTCGTCGTGCAGCGCGCCGCGCGCGATCGGCTCGAGGCCCTGCTGTGCGCCCGCGAGATCCGTCCACATGTCCTCGCCCGCGTCGCCGAGCAATGCTGCGCACGCCAGGACGAGCTCCTCGCCCTTCTGCACGAGCGCGCCGACGCGCGCGTCGCGCGCTTCCTGCTCGATCGGGTCCGACGCGAGCGCGGGGTGGGCCGCGCCGGGGTGGAAGCGAGCGCGGAGATCGCGCTGCCGATGTCGCGCGCGGACATCGCCGATCATCTGGGGCTCACCACGGAGACGGTCTGCCGCGCCTTCACGCAGCTTCGGTCGGAGGGGATCATCGACCTGCGGTCGCCCGGACGGGTCGTCATCGCCCGGCCCTCCCGCCTGCAGGCGCGCGAGCGCTCGCGCAAGGGCGCTGCGCCGAAGCCCGCGACCTGCGAGCGGCCGAGAGACGAGGCCGTGCGCGCGCTGTCCGCACGTTAGTCGAGCGGGACCCGCGTCTCGACCTCGATCGCTCCGTCCGGCGCGACCAGCGTGAGCCGCAGCGGCAGCGGGCCCTCGGCCTCGCGGGGGCGGTGGACGATCTCGATCGCGAACACGCCCTCGGCGTCCGCCCGCTCGCTAGCCGCCAGGAACCAGCTGCTGTCGGGCCCCTCGGCGAGCAGCATCGCGTCGCGCGGCGCGGCGACCCGCACGGCGAGATCGTCGGCGCCCGCGGTGGCGACATCGAGCACGGCCAGCGCATCGCGCGTCTCGCCGAGCGCCACGCGCGCCGGCACGGCATCGCGCGCCCGCGCGATCGCGGGCGTGCTCCCCACCGGCTCGGGCGGCAGGGTCAGCGCGACCTCGGCGGTGGCCGGGATGCAGATCTCCTTGCAGACCCCGTAGAACAGCGACAGCGACAGGCTCGCCGGCTCGGCGGGGTCCTCCGGCGTCACGCGCAGCGGCAGCACGACGTGGTCCTGGTAGCCGTAATAGGCGCCGTACGGGTCGGCGAAGCGCGCCGGCGCCGGCCACTCGACCTCGACCGCGGCGACGTTGCGCGAGCCCGACCAGTCGAGCTCCGCCGGGATGCCCGAATCACCCGGCGTGCGCCAGTAGGTCCGGTAGCCCGGCTCCATCTCGATCTCGAGCCCGGCCCAGCGCTCCTGCGGCGTCGCGTCGCCGGCGAGGAGCCGGGCACGCGAGGCGTGGTCGTCCGACCAGGGCGAGACGCCCGTCGGCGCGGCCTCGGCGGCCGGGACAAGCGCGGCGACGACGGCGAGGGTGGTGGCCGCGACGAGGAGGTTGGCGAGGATCGGCATGGCGGGCGTGGCTTTCGGGCTGTGGGACGCGAGCTGGAACTCCAGGCGCGCCGGCCGCTTCAATGTCGGCATCACCCCCGCGTTTCGCCACCCACGTTCCCGTGAGCCGCGATCACGTGCGGGGCCGCGACGTGAGGCGCGACCTGCGAGCCCTTCCCGCCGCGGGCGTCGCGGCGTAGCATGAGCGGACGAACGCACGGCTCGAGGAGGGATCTCGCTGATGGCCGGCTATCTCGAAGGACACCTCCTGGTCGCCATGCCGGGCATGCCGGACGAGCGCTTCGAGCGCACGGTGATCTACCTGTGCGCCCATTCGCCGGACGGAGCGATGGGGATCGTGATCAACAAGCCCTCGGGGGACGTCAGCCTGCCGGACCTGCTGGTGCAGCTCGACGTCATTCCCGCGGCGGAGGCGATCCGCCTGCCGCAGAGCGTCGGCGCCATGAAGGTGATGAAGGGCGGGCCGGTCGAGACGAGCCGCGGCTTCGTGCTGCACACGCCCGACTTCTTCATCGAGCAGTCGACCCTGCCGATCGACGGCGCCATCTGCCTCACGGCGACGGTGGACATCCTGCGCGCCATGGCCCGCTGCGATGGTCCGGACCGTGCGCTGTTCGCGCTCGGCCACGCCGGCTGGAGCGCGGTCCAGCTCGAGACCGAGATCCCGGGGCACGGCTGGCTCCCCTGCCCCGCCCATCCGG
>JBNPEA010000052.1:0-74243 GCA_051117315.1 Salinarimonas sp.
CCGCGGCGCCCGCGTGCGGCCCGCCTGGCGGCTCGCGGCGCGGCGGGCGGTGATGGCGCAGTCGGAGACCATGGCCTTCCCCTTCCCCGTGGCCGAGCTCGTCGGCATCGGCCTCGACGGCGCGGCCGGCGGGCTGCGTGGGGCGGAGCGCGACGCGCGCATCCTCGCGGCGCTCGACCGGGCGGACATCGCCCACCTCGCCGCGCGCGACGTGCAGACGCTCTCGGGGGGCGAGCGCCAGCGTGCGCAGTTCGCCCGCGCGCTCGCCCAGCTCGAGGCCGGCCGCGCGGCGATGCGCGACGACGGCGGGGGCCAGGTCCTGTTCCTGGACGAGCCGGTCTCGAGCCTCGACCTCGGCCACCAGCTGGCCCTGCTCGAGGCCGCCCGCGCGCTCGCCGCGGAGGGGATCGGCGTGGTCGCGGTGCTGCACGACCTCAACCTCGCGGCGCTCTACGCGGACCGCATCCTGGCGCTTTCGGGCGGGCGCATGGTGGCGCAGGGCGCACCGGGAGAGGTGCTCGATGCGGGCCTGCTGCGCGACGTGTTCGCGGTCGCGCTGCCGGTGCATCGCCGCGCCGGGGGCGGCGCGCCGTTCGTGCTGCCGGAACGGCCGGGGCCCGCCTGAACGGAGACGCCCGTCAGGCCAGGCTGCGACGTGCCGCCTCGCCGCCCGCCGCCAGTGCACCGCGCCCGCCAGGACCCTGGATCGCGACGCTCGCCGCCGCGATCGCCTCCGCGAGCGTGCGTTCCGGCGGCGCGCCCGCGAGCCAGGCGTGGACGAAGCCCGCGTTGAACGCATCGCCCGCGCCCGTCGTGTCGACGACCGGCACTGTGCGGGCCGGGGCTTGGCGGCGCACGCCGTCGGCGGCGAGGAGCGCGCCGTCCGCTCCCGCCTTCAGCGCGACGACGGGGAAGCGCTCGGCCAGCGCCTCCAGAGCGTCGGCAGCGGTCGCGGCACCGGTGATGGCCAGCGCCTCCTCGACGTTGGGGAGGAACACGTCGACGCCCGCGCAGGCGTCGAACAACCCGGGGGCGCGGATCAGCGCGTCGTCCCAGCTCGGGTCGAGGGAGACGGTGAGGCCGTGGTCGCGGGCGCGGGCCACGAGGTCGGGGATCTCGGCCAGCGTCGCGTATTCCGCGATGTGCAGGTGCACGGCCTCGCCCCAGGCGAGCGCGCGGGGGAGGGTGGCCGGCCGCACGTGGCCGGCGCGGCGGGTGAGGAAGGCGCGCTCGCCGTCGCTGGCCATGGCCACCGTCACCTGCGGGCCGGCCTCCGCCGCACGGTCGAGGAAGCGCAGGTCGACGCGGCTCGCGCCCAGCTCGTCGTCGAGCCCGGCGGAGAGCCGGTCGAGGCCGAGCCGCGCGACGAGCGCCGCGGGCCGGCCCAGCGCCGCGAGATGGGCGGCGGCGATGTAGGCGCCCCCGCCCGCCACGATCGCGAGATCGCGCGCATAGACCTCCCGGCCGAGCGCCGGGAAGCCGTCGAGATCGGTGAAGACGAGATCGCAGTAGATCCGTCCCACGCTGAGGACCGCGCCGGTCCCGCTGACGCGACGGGTCATGGACGCTCCGAGGCGCTCGCGAGGGCGCTCGCCGGGACGTCGACCGGCGTGCTCGCAGCGGCGTTCGCTCCCGTGCGCGGCAGCGCCCGCTCGCTCGCGGCGTCGAACAGGTGGAGCGCGTCCGTGCGGGCGATCGCCGTCGCGGGCGCGCCGACGGGAGGCGCCGCGCGGTCCGCCGCCAGCGCGATCACCGGCCCGCCGGCGGTGTCGAGATGGACGTGCGTCTCCGGTCCCAGCGGCTCCACCGCCGTGACCGTGCCGACGATGGTCAGGACGTCCCGGGCGCCGGCGTGGCCGTCCGTCACGCAGACGAGATCCTGCGGACGCACGCCCACCAGCAGCCGCTCGATGCGCGCGGCCGCGGGCGGTACCGGGATCGGCGCCCGCGCGCCCTCCACGACGAGGCCTTCGGGTCCCTGGCGGGCGGGCAGCAGGTTCATCGCCGGCGTGCCGATGAAGCGCGCGGTGAAGACGTCGGCAGGCGCATCGTAGAGCGCGCTCGGCGTGCCGATCTGCAGGATGCGGCCGTCGCGCATCACCACGATCCGGTCGGCCATGGTCATGGCCTCGACCTGGTCGTGGGTGACGTAGACCGTCGTTGCGCCGATCCGCTGGTGCAGGCGCTTGATCTCGATGCGCATCTGGTTGCGCAGCTGGGCGTCGAGATTCGAGAGCGGCTCGTCGAACAGGAAGGCGGAGGGGTTGCGCACCATCGCCCGCCCGATGGCGACGCGCTGGCGCTGACCGCCCGACAGCGCCGCCGGGCGCCGCTCGAGCAGCTCCTCGAGCCCCAGGATCCGTGCGGCGTCGTCGACGCGGGCACGCTTCTTCTCCTTCGGCAGGCCCGAGGTGTAGAGGCCGAAGGCGATGTTCTCGCGCACCGTGAGGTGCGGGTAGATGGCGTAGTTCTGGAACACCATCGCGACGTTGCGGCGCTTGGGCTCGTGGTGGTTCACCACGGTCCCGCCGATCCGCAGGGTGCCGGCGGAGACGTCCTCCAGCCCCGCGATCATGCGCAGCGTCGTCGACTTGCCGCAGCCCGACGGCCCGACGAGGGCGACGAACTCGCCGTCGGCGATCGCGAGGTCGAGGCCGTGGACGACGGTCGCCGACCCGAAGCGCTTGACGATGTTCTCGAGCTCGATCGTCGCCATCTCACCTGTCCTCCATCAGCGCCGCGAAGGCCCTTGAGCGTTCCGCCGCCGCATCGCGCGCGCGTGCCGCCCGTGCCGCCGCCCGCGCGGCGAGCCCGTCCGCCGCGGCGCGGTAGGCACCGAGCGCCTCCTCCATGGCGGCGGGCGCGGGCCCGCCGAACCGGTCGCGCACGGCCACGAAATGCTCCGGCGAGACCGTCTGCGCGAAAGCCGCCTCGTCGAGTGCCGTCTCGCGGCCGGTCGCATGCCTGAACGCTTCCGCGAAGGGCGCCCAGCCGTTCCGTGCCAGATCGCCGCCCGCCGCGACCACCGCCTTCGCCGTCGTCGCCGCGATCTCATGCGCCTCGCGGAAGGAGAGCCCCTCGCGGCGCACCAGGGTATCGGCGAGCTCGGTGATGGTGATGCAGGAGCGCGCGATGTTGGCCGCGACCCGCGCCGGGTCGATGCTCACCTGCGCCACGAGCGCGGCGAGGAGGTCGAGCGTGCGCTCCGCCACCGCGAAGGCCTGGTAGCCCATCTCCTGGGTCTCGCCCTCCGAGTCGTTCATGTCGGTGAAGGGCGTGTTGTGCATCACGTCGCGCATCGCGCGCGCGCGGCCGACCACCTGGCTCGCGAGATGGCGCAGGTGCTCGATGGGCACGGGATTGCGTTTCTGCGGCATGATCGAGGAGATCTGCACGAGGGCGTTGGGCACATAGAGCTGGCCCACCTCGAAGCTCGACCAGACCTGGAAATCCTGGATCGGCCGGCCGAGATGCAGGAACATGAGCTCCAGCGCCGAGAACGTCGCCGTCTGGTAGTCCACCGCCGCGATGCAGGAATAGGAGTTCCGAAGCGGCGCGGCGAAGCCGAGGAGCTGCGCCACGCGCGCGCGGTCGACGGGAAAGCCCGAGGTCGTGATCGCGGCGGCACCCATGGGGCACAGGTCGACGATGCCGCGCGCCTCCTCGAGCCGAGCGAGGTCGCGCAGGAGCACCTCGATCACGGCGGCGAGGTAGTGCCCGAAGGTCGTCGGCTGCGCCGGCTGGCCGTGGGTATAGGCGACGATGATCGTGTCGCGCTCGCGGGTCGCGGCATCGACGAGCGCCTCGAGCAGCGCGCGGGCGCGGGAGAGGATGCCGTCGAGCCGCGCCTTCAAGGCGAGCTTGAACAGCGTGTGGTCGATGTCGTTGCGCGAGCGCGCGGTGTGCAGCCGCCCGCCGAGGTCCGGGCCGACCCGCGCCTTCAGCTCGCGCTCGACGAGGAAGAACCAGTCCTCCACCTCCCCGGTATAGATCAGCGTCGCCGGGTCGATCTCGCGCGCGATGGCGGTGAGAGCCCGGGCGATGGCGCCTGCGTCGGCACGCGTCAGGATGCCGGTCTCCGCCAGCATCACGCAATGCGCCTCGTCGATCGCGCGGAAGCCCTCGACGTGGGAGGTCTTCGCCGCGTCGAACAGCGGCGCCAGCACCGTGCGGGCGTAGACCGGATCGGGGAAGACGCTCTCGTCGCGCGCCTGCGGTGTCGAGGTCCCGCTCATCCCTTGAGCCCCGCCAGCATGACGCCGCGCACGATGTAGCGCTGCAGGGCCACGAACACGAGGAGCGTCGGGATGGTGGCGAGCGCGGCGCCCGTCATGATCATCTCCCATTGGATCGACTGCTCGACGGCGAAGCTCGAGAGCCCGACGGGGAGCGTGTAGAGCTCGCGGCTCGTCACCGAGATCAGCGGCCAGAAGAACGCCGTCCAGTTGCCGAGGAAGGTGAAGATCGCCAGCGCCGAGAGGGCCGGCGTGACGAGCGGCATCGCCACCTTCCACCAGATCTGGAACTCGTTGAGCCCGTCGATGCGCGCGGCCTCCAGGAAGTCGTCCGGCACGCCTTCGAAGAACTGCTTCATCAGGAAGGTGCCGAAGGCCGTCATCATGCCGGGAAACATGATGCCCCAGTAGGTGTCGAGCCAGCCGAGCTGGCTCGCCATCAGGTACCAGGGGATGACGAGCATCTCGGTGGGGATCATCAGGGTCGAGAGGATGGCGATGAAGACGATCATCCGCCCGCGGAAGCGGAACTTCGCCAGCGTGTAGCCCACCAGGCTGTCGAAGAACAGGTTCGACAGGGTGACGGCGACGGCGACCAGCGTCGAGTTCAGGAACCAGCGCAGGAAACGCCCGTCGGAGAGCACTTCGACATAGTTCGCCAGCGTCGGGCTCGCCGGGATCAGCCGCAGGTCGTAGACCTGGCCGGCGGTCTTCAGCGAGGTCGAGAACATGAACAAGAGCGGCGTCACCATGACGACGCCGCCGATGAAGAGCAGCGTCCAGGCGACGATGCGGCCCGGCCGCAGGGGGCGCCGGCCGGCGGGCGCGTCGAGGCTCTCGGCGGGGGCGATCATGTCCTCTCCCTCAGGATCCAGAGCTGCAGGAGCGAGACCACGAGGAGGATCGTGAAGAGCACCACGGTCTGCGCCGCGGCGTAGCCCATCTCGTAGGAGGAGAAGGCGCTCTGGTAGATCATCAGCACGAGCGGCTTCGTCGAGCCGAGCGGGCCGCCGGGATCGTTCGTGGTCATGTTGTAGACCTGGTCGAAGATCCGCAGGAAGCCGATCGAGGAGAGCACGACGAGGAACACGGTCGTGGGCTTCAGGAGCGGCAGCGTGATCCGGCGCAGGATGGCGAATTCGCCGAGCCCGTCGATGCGCGCGGCCTCGTAGTAGGTCGAGGGGATGGCGCGCAGGCCGGCCATGAAGATGATGATCTGGAAGCCGAGCCCGGCCCAGATCGCGGTCACCATGATCGCCGGCAGCGCCTGCTCGGTGGAGCGCAGGAAGGGCTGGGCGGGAATGCCGAAGCTCGCCAGGAAGCCGTTGATCGCCCCGATCGGCGGCGGCTGGTAGAACCAGCGCCAGACCCAGGCCATCGCCGCGGCCGTCGTCAGGAAGGGCAGGAAGTAGAGGGCCCGGATCAGCCCGTGCATGAAGCGCACGCGGTCGAGGTAGTAGGCGATGACGAAGGCGATGACGATGCTCGTCGGCGTGCCGATCAGCAGGTAGGCGAAGGTGTTGTTGAAGACCTGCCAGAACTGAGGGTCGGAGACGAGCCGCTCGTAGTTGGTCACGCCGACGAAGCGCGCCGGGCGCAGCAGGTTCCAGTCCGTCAGCGAGAGCCAGAACGCGTCGAGCGTCGGGTAGAAGCGGATGACGGCGTAGAACAGGATCGGCACCGCCAGGAAGGCCCAGGCCCAGACGACCTGCTTCTGGCTCATGGTCAGCCGGTGCCAGCCCCGGGGCGGCGCCTCGGGGCTGGTCGGCGAGGGGAGGGGGGCCGTCGCGACGACGTCCGGCTCGCTCGTTCGTGCCGAGATCCGCGCCATGATAGACCTCCCTTCCCCCGCCCGGCCCGCGCGCTCAGTTGCGCGCGTCGATGAGCGCCTGCTCGTCGCGCGCCGCCTGCTCGAGCGCGCCCGCCGCGGACTGGCCCTGGAGCAGGATGCGGTTCGTGGCGTCGATGATCAGCTGGCGCTGGGCCGCCTCGTCCACGAACAGCGTGGTGTGGGCGTAGTCGAGCCCGCGCAGGAACGGCCCGTAGATCGGGTCGGCGAGGTTCGCCTCGGTGAGCGCCACGTCGCGGCGCGCGGGCAGCTCGCCCACGGTCTCGAGCCAGATCTCCATCGCCTCCTCCGAGGTGATGTAGGCCAGGAACTTCTCCGCCGCCTCGAGCTCCTCGCCCTCGGCCGACGCGCCGATGCCGTTGGCGAAGTAGCTCGAATAGTTCGAGCGGGTGCCGTCCGGACCGGCCGGCAGCTCGGCCACGCCCCATTCGAAGCTCTCGATGGAGCGGAAGGCTCCGAGCCGGAAGGTGCCGTCGATGGTCATGGCCGCGAGCCCGGCGCGGAAGGCGGCCTGGCCCTCGTCCATGAAGCCGGCGGCGCCGACCCCCTTCTCGAGCTGCAGGTTCGTGTACCACTCGAGCGCCGCGCGCCCGGCCTCGCTGTCGTAGGTCACGGTGCCGTAGTCGTCGGTGTAGGGAGCCCCGCCGAACTGGCGCACGAGCACCTCGCGCCACCAATGGTGATCCTGGCCGGCCATGTCGAGCGTGGTGCCCGCGGAGATCATGTTGCCGGCGCCGTCGCGCTTCGCCGTCGCCTCGGCGGCGGCGACCCACTCGTCGAGCGTCGCGGGCGGGCTGTCGGGATCGAGGCCGGCCTCCGCGAACAGGTCCTTGTTGTAGAACAGGGCGAGCGAGCGCACCGCGGTGGGCAGGCCGTAGTACTCGCCGTCGCGCTTCATCGCGGTGACGATCGGGAAGAAGTCCTCCTCGATCTCGGCCGGCGGGAAGGCTGCCTCGGAGAGCGGCTGCAGGATGCCGCCGTCGACGAAATTGTCGGTCCAGCCGTAGAAGAGCTGCACGACGTCCGGGCCGCGCCCGGCCGCGTGGGCGGCGACGACGCGGGTCTGGTAGTCGGCGTAGGGGAACGTGACGTGCTTGACCGTCGTCCCGGGGTTCGCCGCCTCGAAATTCTCGATGAGCTGGTCCATCGCCTTGACGCGCGCATCGAACACGTACTGCCAGTACTCGATCTCGACGGCTTGTGCCGCATTGGCGGCGAAGAGGCCGACGCCGGCCAGCAGGCCGGCCTTCAACAGGTTGGTGCGCATCTCGTCCTCCGCGTGACCGGCTCCGGCCGCTCGGGCCCGCCGGGTCTTTTCCTCGTTCGTGCGAGCGCGGCCGCGGGCCCGCTCCGGTGGTGAGGATCACAAGCAGGCTCGCCTCCTGTCAATAAAATAATCCACTTGAGTTATTCAGAGCGCTGATCGATGCTCGGACCGAAGGAGCGTCGCGATGAGAGGCAGGCAGCAGGGCGGGGATCGGGTGGCGATCGGCAGCAATCCCGAGCGCAACCGCAGCCACAATCGCCGTGTCGTGCTCGACGTCGTGCGGGTGCACGGTCCCGTCGGGCGCACGCGCATCGCCGAGCTCGCCCGGCTGACGCCGCAGGCGGTGGCGAACATCGTCGAGGAGCTCGTGGCCGATCGTCTCCTCGTCGAGACCGGCCGCCTGCGCCGCGGCCGTGGCCAGCCGCCGATCCAGTTCGCGGTGAACCCGGACGGGCCGGTGACGTTCGGCGTCGAGATCGCCGCCGACCACCTCACGACGGTCGCGCTCGACCTCGCCGGCGGCCTGCGCGGACGCCGGGTGACGCCGCTCGACGACACGAGCCCCGACGTGGTCCTCCCCCGGCTGGCCGTGGAGATCGGCTCGCTCGAGGCGGCGCTCGCCGGGGCGGCGGACGGGTCGGGCGAGGTCGAGATCCTGGGCGTCGGCGTGGTGATGCCGGGCCCCTTCGAGATCGAGGGCATGTCCTCCGTCGGCCCGACCACGCTCTCGGGCTGGGCCGGGATCGCGCCGGCGCCGGCGCTGGCGCAGGCGATCGGGCGGCCGGTCGTGGTCGAGAACGACGCGACCGCGGCGGCGGTGGGCGAGCGCCTGTTCGGGGCCGGGCGTCATCTGCAGACCTTCTGCCTGCTCTATTTCGGCGCCGGGCTCGGGCTCGGCCTGATCCACGAGGGCCGGCCCTATCGCGGCGCCTTCGGCAACGCGGGCGAGATCGGCCACGCCGTCGTGGCGCCCGGCGGTCGGCCCTGCCAGTGCGGCCAGCGCGGCTGCCTCGAGCAATACGCCTCCGTCCAGGCCCTGCGCGAGCGTCTCGCGGAGGTCGCGATCGCCGCGCCCGACCCGGCGGCGCTGGAGCGGCTCCACGCCGCCGGCGACCCGACCCTCGCCGCCTGGATCATCGAGGCGGCGGCGCATCTCGCACCGATGATCGCCACGCTCGAGAACATCCTCGACCCGGAGGCCATCGTCGTCGGCGGCGTCCTGCCGGATGCGCTCACGGATGCGCTGATCGGCGCTCTCGATCCGCTGCCGGTGTCCGTCGCGAGCCGGCGGGCACGGGCGCTGCCGCGGGTCGTGCGCGGCCAGACCGGCCAGCTCACCGCCGCGCTCGGCGCCGCCGCGCTGCCCCTGTTCGACACGCTGACGCCGAAGCTCGACACGGCGAGCGCGGCTGCCCCGCCCATTCCGGAAGAAGGCCGCACGCCGTCATGACGAGCGCGTTCGACGACAGCCCCCGCGAGCGCCTCGCGCGCGACCGAGCCGATCCGGCGATCCTGCGCCTGCATCGCAGCCTGTCGCGCCTCGGCTCGGTCGCGTCGCTGATGAACACCGGCGCGCATCCCGACGACGAGCAGTCGGGCCTGCTCGCCTGGCTCCGCCACGGGCTCGGCATGCGCATCGCGGTGGCCTGCTCGACCCGCGGCGAGGGCGGGCAGAACGCGCTCGGGCCCGAGCGCGTCGGCGCGCTCGGCGTCCTGCGCACCCGCGAGATGGAGGAGGCGGCCCGCGTCCTCGACGCCGACGTGGTCTGGCTCGGCCACGGGCCGGGCGACCCGGTGCACGATTTCGGCTTCTCGAAGAACGGCGAGGACACGCTGGCGCGCTGGGGCGAGACGCGGATCGTCGAGCGGCTGGTGCGCGCCTACCGGGCCTGGCGCCCGGACATCGTGCTGCCGACCTTCCTCGACGTGCCGGGCCAGCACGGGCACCATCGGGCGATGACCCGCGCGGCGCTCGCCGCGATCCCCCTCGCCGCCGACCCTGACGCCTTTCCCGAGCACGCGCTCGAGGGGCTCGCCCCCTGGCGCCCGGCGAAGGCCTACCTCCCCGCCTGGTCCGGCGGCGGGGACACCTACGACGACGAGACGCCGCCGCCGGCGCAGACGCTGGCGATCGCCATGCCCGGGCGCGAGCCGATCAGCGGCGCGGAGTACGACCGCATCGGCGAGTATTCCCGCTTCTACCATGCGAGCCAGGGGATGGGAGCCTGGCGCGAGGCGGCGCGGCGGACCTATGCGCTGCATCTCGTCGACGGACCGGCCGGTGCCGGCGGGCACGAGGCGCATCTGCTGGAGGGCCTGCCGGCGACGCTGCGCGATCTCGCCCCGCCCGCCGGCGGGGATGCCGCCGCCCGCGCTCTCGTCGCGGCGCAGGAGGCGATCGAGGCGGCGCACGCCGCCTTCCCGGACCGCGCGCGGATAAGCGCCGCGCTCGTCGCCGCGGCGGACGCGCTCGAACGCGCGCAGGCGGGCGTCGAGGCGGGCTTCCGCGCCCTCCACGGTCATCGCCTGGCCCGCGCCGCGCGCGCGGTCGATGTCGCGCTGGTCGAGGCGAGCGGCCTCCTCGTGTCCGCACGGGCGCGCCCGACGCGGCTTTCGCCCGGGGCGGATGGCGGGCTCGAGGTGCGCATCGCGGAGCCCGGCGCGGCGCAGGAGGTCTCGGCGACGCTCGAGACGCCACCGGGCGTCGTCGCGCGACGGGAGGAGGCGGCCGACGGCTCCGTCGACGGCACCGTCCGCTTCGCCCTGGAGGCGGCACACGACGCGCTGCTCTCGCCGCTCTACCCGCCGGCCTGGGACGCGCTCGGCGGCAACGGGCCGCTGGTGCCCACCCTCTCCGCCACGATCGGCGGCCGGCGCGTGCATGTGCGGATCGACCTGGACGAGCCCTTCGCGCTGGCGCCCGGCGCCTCCGTCGCGCTCTCGCCGGACGCCGTCGTGGCGCCGCTCGGCGATCCGCGCCGGGCCTGGCGCATCGCCGCCGACGGGCCGGAGATCGCCTTCGACGTCCCCCACGGCTTTCGCGCGGCGGGGGGCCAGGGGCGCTGGCGCGTCGAGGCCGTCGAGCCGCTCGCCCCTGGCCTGCACGTTTTCCCCGCCCGAACCGAGGCCGGCCCGGCCTGGCGCACGACGCCGATCCGCTATCCGCACATCGGCGCGGCGGAGTATCGTGAGCCGGCTATATTTCGACTGCTCGCTCTCGATCTCGCCCTGCCGGAGGGTGCGCGCATCGGCTATGTCGGCTGCGGCGCGGACCGGGTCGGGCTCTGGCTCGAGCGCATGGGGCTCGACGTCGCGGCGCTCTCCGCCGCCGACCTCGCGGGCGATCTGACCCGCTACACCACGATCGTGGTGGGCATCTTCGCCTTCGGGCGGCGGCCCGATCTCGCCGCCGCGACGACACGGCTGCACGCTTTCGTGGACCGCGGCGGGCATCTCGTGACGCTCTACCATCGCCCGAGCGACGGCTGGGACCCCGACGCGACGCCGCCGCGCCCGCTCGCCATCGGCTCGCCGTCCCTGCGCTGGCGCGTGACGAACCCGGCTGCGCCGGTCACGGTGCTCGCGCCGGACCATCCGCTGCTCGCCGGACCCAACCGGATCGGCGAGGCCGATTGGGAGGGCTGGGACAAGGAGCGCGGGCTCTACTTCGCAGCCGCGCGGGACGCGGCCTACGAGCCGCTGCTCGCCATGAGCGATCCCGGCGAGGCGCCGCTCGACGGTGCGCTCGTCTCGGCGCGGATCGGGCGCGGGCGCCACACGCACACGAGCCTCGTCCTGCACCACCAGCTCGACCGGCTCGTGCCGGGCGCCTTCCGGCTGATGGCGAACCTCGTGCAGCCCGCGTCCTGACGCGATGACGAGCGTCGCGCGCGAGGAGGCGGACGACAGCCGCGCGGGCATCGCCTGGCTCGTGGCGGACATGACGCTCGTCTCGCTGATGGCGGCGATCGTGAAGGCGCAGGGCGCGACCTATCCGGCGGTGCAGCTCGTCTTCCTGCGCGCCGCCATCGGGCTCGTGGCGATCGCGCCCCTCGTCTGGCGCCACCGCGCGCAGGTGATCGGGACGCGACGGCCGTGGCGGCATCTCCTGCGGGTGGCCTGCAACGCCCTGGCGCTCACCGGGAACTTCGCCGCGCTCGCGGCGCTGCCGCTCGCCCTCGTCACCGCCATCGGCTTCACGCGGCCCCTCGTGGCGATGGCGCTCGCGGTGCTGCTGCTGGGCGAGCGGGTGGCGCGGGCGCGCTGGCTCTATGCGCTGGCGGCGCTCGCGGCGGTCCTCGTCATGGTGGCGCCGAGCGGGGCGGTGTGGAACGCGGGCCTCCTCGCCGCCGGCGCCTCGGTGCTGTTCGGCTCGCTCGCCGTCGTGCAGACGCGGGCGCTGCGGGCGGAGAGCCCCGTCGCGATGATGGTGTTCTACACGCTCGGGCTCGGCGTCCTGACCGCGCCGTTCGCCGCCGCCACGTGGGTTCCGCTCGCCGGCGAGGACGTGCCGGCGATCCTGTGCGCGGGGCTGCTGGCGCAGGCCGGGCAATATTGCTTCCTGCGCGCCTACCGCGCCGCGCCCGCGAGCGTGCTCGCGCCGGTCGGCTACCTGTCGATCGTGTTCGCCGCGGCGACGGGATTCCTCGTCTTCGGCGAGCGGCCGACCTGGACCATGGCGGCGGGTGCGGCGTTCATCGTCTTGATCCTGCACTGCGACGCGCGTGCCGCCCGCCGGGCGGCGCGCTCTCGCACGAGATCCGAAGCACGGCCCGAGGAGACGAAGCGATGACGAGCCTGATGCGGTCCGAGACCGAGGAGGCGGCGACGGTCGTCGCCCGGGCACTGGCGGCCGAGCGCGAGACGCTGGCGGGGCTCGGCCGGCGCATCGCCGCGCGCCCGCCGCCGGTGATCACCACCGCCGCGCGCGGCTCCTCCGACCACGCCGCCGGGTTCTTCGAGTACCTGTGCGAGATCGTGCTCGGCATCCCGGTGGCCTCGGTCGGCCCCTCCGTCGCCTCGGCCTACGGCGCGCGCCTGCGGCTCGAGGGGGCGCTGCACGTCTCGGTGTCGCAATCGGGCGCGAGCCCGGACATCCTGGCGCTGCAGCAGGCCGCACGGGCGGGCGGCGCGCTCACGGTCGCCGTGGTCAACGAGACGAGTTCGCCCCTCGCCGACGCGGCCGACGTGGTGATCCCGCTCCATGCCGGACCGGAACGCAGCGTGGCCGCGACCAAGACCTGCCTCGCGTCCGCCGCGCTGCTCGCCGGGCTGGTGGCGCACGCCGCGGACGACGCGACCCTGCACGCGGGCCTCGCGGCGCTCCCGGACGCGCTCGCCGCGCCGGCCGAGGGCGACGCGGCGGGGCTCGTCGAGACCCTCGCCGATGCCCGCTCGCTCTTCGTGCTCGGGCGCGGGCCGGGCTTCGCGGTGGCGCGCGAGGCGGCGCTCAAGGCCAAGGAGACCGCGGCGCTGCACGCCGAGGCGGTCTCGCTGGCCGAGGTCCAGCACGGCCCGCGCCAGCTCGTGGCCGCGGGCTTTCCCATCCTCGCCTTCGTGCCGGACGACGCCGCGCGCGAAACGAGCCTGCGGGCGCTCGAGGGGCTCGCCGACCAGGGCGGGCGTCCGAGCCTGATCGGCACGACGACGGCTGCCTGGCCGGGCCTGCGCACCGCGACGACCGGCGCGCCGCTCATCGACCCGCTGGTGGGGCTGTGCGCCTTCTACCGCGTGATCGAGGCGGTGGCGCGCCGGCGCGGGCACGATCCGGACGCGCCGGCGCACCTGAGCAAGGTCACGCGCACCCGCTGACGCGCCGTCGAATATCCGGGATGGACGAAACCCGCCTGAGCACAGCGCTTCCGGCGGGCTCCGGGCGTGCGGATGTCCAGTCTGGACGAATCAGGTGCACGCATCCGCGCCGAGCGATGTAGTCTTCCGGTCC
Source organism: Salinarimonas sp. (assembly GCA_051117315.1). GTDB lineage: Bacteria > Pseudomonadota > Alphaproteobacteria > Rhizobiales > Beijerinckiaceae > Salinarimonas. The sequence goes on from JBNPEA010000052.1 coordinate 13,296, forward strand.
AGGAGGTCGATCACGGCCTCGGCAACGAGACAGCCGCGAAGCGGCGGAACGGGAGGACCCCCACCATGCAACGCACCCTCATCATGTCCCTGCTCGCCTCGGCGGCGCTCGTCGGCGGCGCGTCCGCGCAGGAGACGATCCGCATCGGCATCACGCAGAACAACGTCGGCGTCGACAGCTACCAGACGACCTACGAGAAGGCCTTCATCGAGGCGGCGGAGGCCGACCCGATGGTCGAGGCCGTCGTGCTCGACGCCGGCGGCGACGTCGCGCGCCAGATCGGCCAGATGCAGGACCTCATCCAGCAGCAGGTCGACGCGATCATCATCTGGCCGACCAACGGCCAGGCCGTGGTGCCCGTCGTGCGCCAGGCGCACCAGGCGGGCATCCCCGTCGTCGTCACCAACAGCCAGGTCGCGGAGGCCGGGTTCGACTTCATCGCGTCGTTCTCGGGGCCCGACAACATCACCCAGGGGCGCTACTCCGCCGAGATGATGTGCGATGCCCTCGACGGCGAAGGCCGCGTGGTGCAGATCTCCGGCCAGCCGGGCTACACCACCGCGATCGAGCGCCAGAAGGGCTTCGAGGACGCGCTCGCCGAGCAGTGCCCGGGCGTCGAGATCGTCGAGACCCAGCCCGGCGACTGGAACCGCGAGAAGTCGCAGCGGGTGATGGAGAACTTCCTCACCAAGTACGACGACATCGACGGCGTCTATTCCGGCGACGACAACATGGGCGTCGGCGCGCTCAACGCCGCCAAGGCGGCCGGCCGCGACGACCTCGTCTTCATCGGCGCGACGAACTTCGCCGTCGGCTACGAGGCGATGGGCCGGGGCGAGTACTGGGGATCGGTCTATCAGTCGCCGGTGGAGGACGCGCGCAACGCGCTCGCCACCGCCAAGGCGGTGGTGATGGGCGAGGAAGTGCCCTTCCTCAACTACTTCGATACGCCGAAGATCACCCAGGACAACATGGCCGACTTCGACAAGCCGGTGTTCTGACGCGCGCGGCGGGCGCCGGTACGGCCGGCGCCCGCATCCCGTCCATTTCGGATATCCGCAGATCGCGCGGCCCTCGGAGGAGACTCTCCCCGGGGCTGCGGGCGCCACGCGAAGCCGGCGAGGAGACCGGCGCGGGCGCGGGAGGATACGCATCATGGCGAAGACGACCGTCGACATCGCCGTCCCGGCGCGCCGCGCGCCATGGCCGACACGCGAAGGCGTCGTGCATTTCCTGCAGACGAAGGGCCTGCTCGTCGCCTTCGCGCTGTTCCTGGTGGCCTTCTCGCTCGCGAGCGAACGCTTCGCCAGCGTCGACAACGTCTCGACCGTGCTGCGCCAGGTGGCGATCGTCGGCACGATCGCGGTGGGCGTGACCATCGTCGTCATCGGCGGCAACCTCGATCTCTCGGTCGGATCGCTGCTCTCGTTCACGACGGTGCTGGTCGTCGACCTGCACGACAAGATCGGGCCGGGCCCGGCGATCCTGGCGATGTTCGCCGTCGCCCTGGCCGTGGGATGCATCAACGGGCTGCTCGTGGGCTTCGCGCGGCTCAACTCGCTGATCGTGACGCTCGGCATGCTGTCGGCCATCCAGGGCGTGACGCTGATCTATTCCGGCGGGCAGAACGTCGACATCGCCGACCAGGAGGGCACCTGGTTCGCCTTCTTCGGGCGCGACTTCCTGCTGGGCGTCGCGGTGCCGACCTGGATCTTCCTCGCGCTCGCCGTCGTGTTCCACGTCGTGCTCACCCGCACCACCTTCGGGCGACGCGTCTTCGCGGTGGGCGGGAACCCGACCGCCTCCGCCTTTTCCGGGGTGCGCCGGGCCCGGGTGGTGTTCTCCACCTACGTGATCTCGGCCTTCTGCGTCGCCTGCGCCGCGCTGATCCTGGGAAGCCGGGTGATGGGCAGCCAGAACAACGTCGGCCAGGGCTACGAGCTCGTCGTGCTCGCCGGCGTCATCCTCGGCGGCACCTCGCTGATGGGCGGCGCGGGATCGATCCCGAAGACCGTGATCGGCGTGCTGATCCTCGGCTTCATCCAGAACGGCCTGCTGCTGCTCGGCTACCCCTACTACACGCAGTGGCTCGTCACCTGGGTCGTCATCATCCTCGCCGTCTGGCTCGACGTGGCGTCGAAGCGCGGCCGGCTGTTCACCACGACGAGCTGAGGGAGGCCGTCATGCTCCGCGTCACCGGCCTCGCGCGCCGCATCCCGCCGATCTGGCTCATCCTGATCGCCTGCACGGCTTTCTTCTCGGTGTCGGCGGACAGCTTCTTCGCCATCGGCAACTTCACGAACATCCTGATCCAGACGTCGACCATCGGGCTGATCGCGCTCGGCATGACGGTGGTGATGATCAACGGCAACATCGACCTCTCGGTCGGCGCCGTGGTGGCGCTCGCGGCGAGCCTCGCCGTCGGGCTGCAGGGCGATCTCGGCATCATCCCCGCGGTGCTGGTCGGGCTCGGCGCCGGCGTGGCTCTGGGATTCCTCAATGGGATGATCGTGTGGAAGACCGGCGTCGACGCCTTCATCGTCACGCTGGGCGCCATGATGGGCGTGCGTGGGCTGGTCTTCGTCTATACGGGCGAGCAGTCCTTCTTCGCCATGGACTGCGCCTACTCGGACTTCGGCATGTCGTCCGTCGCGGGCGTGCCGACGCTGGCCTGGGTGTTCCTCGCCTTCACCCTGGTCATGCACCTCGTGATGACCCGCACGGCGCACGGCCGCAACGCCTATGCGGTGGGCGGCAATCGCGAGGCGGCGGAGAACGCCGGCATCCGCGTCGGCCGCCACATGGTCGCGAACTTCATGCTGGTGGGCTTCTTCGCGGCGCTCGCGGGGATCACGCTGTCGACCCAGATGGGCGCCTCGACCCCCAACCTCGGCACGAACTACGAGCTGTGGGTCATCACCGCCGTCGTGCTCGGCGGCACCAAGCTCGCCGGCGGCGCGGGCTCGATCCTCGGCACGCTCGGCGGCGTGCTCACCATCGGCGTTCTGCGCAACGGCATGAACCTGATGCAGGTGCCCGCCTTCTACGTCCTCGTGGTGATGGGCGTGATCCTGATCGCGGTGCTCCTCGTCGACGCCCGCATCAACCGCCGCGCGGCGGGGGAGGTGGCCTCGTGAGGACGCTCGCTCATCACACCGCCGCCGAGCTCGCCGAGCTCGCGCCCCGCGCGCCGCTGCTGCATCTCGACGGCGTCACCAAGACATTCCCCGGCGTGAAGGCGCTCGACGACGTCTCCTTCGAGGTCCATGCCGGCGAGGTGCACGCGCTTCTCGGCGAGAACGGCGCCGGCAAGTCCACCCTCATGAAGGTGCTCGCCGGCAACCACCAGGCCGATCGCGGCCAGATCCATCTCCAAGGCGAGCCGATCCGAGTGGCCAACCCGCACGAGGCCAAGCGGCTCGGCATCGTGCTCGTGCATCAGGAGCTCTCGCTCGCCCCCGAGATGACGGTGGCCGAGAACATCTTCCTCGGCTCGCTGCCGACGCGCGCCTTCGGCGTCGTCGACTTCCGCAAGCTCTTCGCCGATGCCGGGCGCATCCTCGATCGGCTCGGCTGCCGCTTCGAGGCGGGCGACCGGGTGGGCGACCTCTCGATCGCCAACCGACAGATGGTCGAGATCGCCCGCGCGCTCGTGTTCACGCCCAAGGTCGTCGTCTTCGACGAGCCGACCGCCTCGCTCACGGACGCCGAGAAGGGCGTGCTGTTCGAGGTGATCCGCTCGCTCAAGGCGGAGAACGTCGGCATCGTCTACATCTCGCATCGGATGGACGAGATCTTCGCGCTGTCCGACCGCATCACGGTGCTGCGCGACGGGGCGGTGCGCGGCACGCTCGCCACCGCCGAGACGAGCGAGGACGAGGTCACGCGGCTGATGATCGGCCGCGCCCTCGAGAAGCGGGCGAAGGCGGATGCCCGCGCGCCCGGGCCGGTGGCTCTGGAGGTGAAGGGCCTCTCCTGTGCGGACCTGTTCCGGGACGTCTCGTTCGAGGTGCGCGCCGGCGAGGTGGTCGGCATGTACGGCCTCGTCGGCGCCGGGCGTACCGAGATCGCCGAGACCATCTTCGGGCTGCGTGCGGCGGATGCCGGCGAGATCCGGCTCGCGGGCGAGGTGGCCGAGATCCGCTCGCCGCCCGACGCCATCGCCCACGGCATCGCGCTCGTCCCCGAGAGCCGCAAGGAGCAGGGGCTCGTGCTCGGCATGTCGTGCCGGGACAACATGTCCCTCTCCCAGCTCGCTGCGGTCTCCCGCGCCGGCTGGCTCGACCGCGCCGCCGAGCAGGCGATCTACGATTCCTACGCCGAGCGGCTCTCCCTGAAGTCGCCGAGCTGGCGCACGCCCGTCGTCAACCTCTCGGGCGGCAACCAGCAGAAGGTCGTGCTCGGCAAGTGGCTCGGCACGAAGCCCAAGGTGCTGATCATCGACGAGCCGACGCGCGGCATCGACGTCGGATCCAAGGCGGAGATCCACGGGCTCGTGCGCGAGCTCGCCGCCGCCGGCATGGCGGTCCTGATGATCTCGTCGGAGATGCCCGAGGTGCTCGGCGTCTGCGACCGCATCCTCGCGGTCTATCACGGCCGCCTCGCCGCCGAGTTCGACGCCGACACCGTGACGGAGGACGCCCTCGTGCAGGCGATCTCCGGGCTATGAGCGGGACGATGCGCATCGGCTTCGCGGGGCTCGGCCGGATGGGCGCGCCGATGGCGGCGCGGCTCGCGGACGCGGGCTTCCCGCTCGCTGTGTGGAACCGCACGGCGGACAAGGTGCAGGCGCTGGCGCGCGACATCGGCGCCCGCGTCGCCGCGAGCCCGGCGGCGCTCGCCGCCGAGAGCGACGTCGTGATCGCGATGGTCGCCGACGACGCCGCCTCGCAGGCGCTGTTCGACGGTGCGCAGGGGCTCGCCGAGGCGGCGGACGGGCGGCTCTTCGTCGAGATGTCCACGGTCTCGCCGGATCACGTGCGCCGGCTCGGAGCCAGGCTGGCGCAGCGCGGTGGGGCGCTGATCGATGCGCCGGTTTCCGGCAGCGTCGACGCGGCGCGGGCGGGGACGCTGGCCATCATGGCCGGCGGCGCGCCCGAGGACGTCGCCCGCGCGCGGCCGGCGCTCGAGGCGATGGGCCGCGTCGTGCTGGAGACCGGCCCGCTCGGAACCGGCGCCACGATGAAGATCGTCGTCAACAGCCTGATCCATGGCCTGAACCAGACGCTGGCCGAGGCGCTGACGCTGGCCGAGAGCGCCGGCATCGCGACCCGGGACGCCTTCGCCGTGATCGAGAATTCCGCCGCGGCGGCGCCGATGCTCGGCTACCGCAAGCCGCTCTACCTGGAGCCGCAGGCGCACCCCGTGACCTTCGCGCTGGACCTCGCCCTCAAGGACATGGGCCTCGCGCTGGCGCTGGCCGAGGCGGGCGGCGTGGCGACGCCGCAGGCGCGGGTCACCCGCGCGGTGCTCGCGGAGGCCTCCGCCGCCGGTCTCGGCCGCGAGGACATGGCCGCCGTCGTTCCGTTCATGCGTAGCCTGGGGAGACCCACATGAAAGCCATGCTCTTCGTCGGCGGATGGGAGGGGCACAAGCCCGAGGCCTTCCGCAAATGGGCCGACGACCTCCTGAGCGCCAACGGCTTCACGGTGGAGAGCCACGACACGCTGGCGCCGCTGGAGGACGCGGACGCCATGCGCGACGTCGACCTCGTCGTGCCGATCTGGTCCTCCGCGCGCTCGGCCCACCGGCCCGAGTTCGGCACCATGACCAAGCCGCAGGAGGACGGCCTCCTCGCCGCGATCGCGAGCGGCACCGGCATCGCGGGCTGGCACGGCCACATGGGCGACGCCTTCCGCGACCGGCCGACCTACCACTTCCTGATCGGCGGGCAGTTCGTCGCCCATCCGCCGGGCTGGCCGGACAACCTCGTGCCGTCGGACGACTTCGTCGACTACGACGTGACGATCACGCGGCCCGACCACCCGATCGTCGCGGGGATCGACTCGTTCCGCCTCCATTCCGAGCAGTACTACATGCTGGTCGACCCCTCGAACGAGGTGCTGGCCACCACGACCTTCTCCGGCGAGCACCTCTGGTGGATCGAGGGCGCGACCATCCCCGTCGCCTGGACGCGGCGCTGGGACAAGGGCCGGGTGTTCTATTGCTCGATCGGCCACACGGTCGCGGATCTCGAGACGCCGCAGGTCACGGAGATCATCCGCCGCGGGATGATCTGGGCCGCCAAAGCACCCGCCAAGACGCCCGAGAGGGGGCGCGCATGAGCACGATGCGCCGCAGCGGCAGGCAGGAGGAAGGCTTCGGCGCCGCGCCGCCGCGGCCGCGCGAGGGCCCGGGCGCGCTGCCCGGGGGCGAGCGCCAGGCCTTCACGCCCGACGAGATGCGCGCCTTCATCGACTTCCTGGAGGAGGTCGAGGCGGAGGAGGAGCGCGTGCTGCCCCTCGTCACCCCCGATCCGTACCTGCGCATGACGCTGTTCCTCATGCGCAACCATCTCGAGGGCAAGCTCACCACGATCTCCTCGCTCGCCGCCGGCTCGGGCGCGCCCTACGCGACCGCGATGCGGCGCATCGCCGACATGAGCGCGAGGGGGCTCGTCGACGAGCGGCCGCGCTCGGCCTCGGGCAAGAGCGTCTCGCTGCATCCGAGCCCGGCACTGATCGAGGCCTTCTCGGACTACGCCCATCGCATGAAGCTCGCGATCGGCAAGGCGCTCGGCTTCGGCGACAAGGGCGGGCGCGTCGACTACTTCTTCGGCGGCTCGTACATGAAGGCGCAGGTGGTGCCCCTGCCGGCGGCGCGCACGGAGCCGCTCGGAATCACCGCCCCCCTGCGCCTCCTCGTCCACGCCGACCCGACCTTCATGGCGATGGACAGCCTCAAGCGGCAGTTCGAGCAGCTGCTCGGCGTCTCGATCCGCAACCGCGCGCTCTCCATCGACCGGCTGCGGCTCGAGATGCTCGCCAATGCCGAGCGTGCGGCCTCCGCCTACGACATCGTCGCGGTCGACCTGCCCTGGATCGGCGAGTTCGCCGAGAAGGGCGTGCTCGCGCCGCTCGACGCCTGCGTCGCCCGCGAGGGCTTCGACGTCGGCGACTTCCATGCCGCCGGCTGGCTCGGCTGCCTCTACGGCGGGCGCGCCTACGGCGTGCCGATCCAGACGACGCCGGAGCTCCTGTTCTATCGCCGCGACCTCCTCGCCGAGGCCGGCCTCGAGCCGCCGCGCACCACCGACGAGCTCCTCGCCACGGCGCGCGCCCTGCATCGCCCGGCCCGCAATGTCCGCGGCATCGCCTGGAACGGCGCGCGCGGCACGCCGCTCGGCCACACCTTCATGTTCGCCATGGCCGATTTCGGCCAGCCGGTGATCGACCTGCGCCGGCGCGGCGAGGGGTTCGACCCGCTCGACCTCACCGGCGAGCGGCTGCGGCCGATGATCGACGGCGAGGGCGGGCGTCGGGCGGCCGACTTCCTGATGCGCCTCCTCGACGTCTCGGCGCCCGGCGTGCTCTCGATGTCCTGGTTCGAGCGGGTCAAGGCCTACGCCTCGGGCGAGGTGGCGATGGCCTACGGCTACTCGCTGCTCGCACCCTATTTCGAGCTCGACCCGGCCTCGCCCGCCCACGGCACCACGGGCTACGCCCCGCATCCCGCCGGTCCCGGGCGCCAGCCCATCGCGCCGGTGGGCGGCTACGTGCTCGGCATCCCGGCGAACCTGTCGGACGAGCGGCGCCGGGCGACGGAGAAGGCGGTGCGCCTGCTCACCTCGCCCGAGGCCTGCAAGCTCTACATCACCAACGGCTCGCGGGTGTGCCCGCGCCACAGCGTCTCGGCCGACCCGGACGTGCGGGCGATCTCGCCCGTCGTCGGCGTCGTCGACGACCTCGCCCGCGCGGGCGGCCTGCAGCTCTGGCCGCGCCCGCCGGCGCCCGATTTCGCCGAGATCACCGCGATCCTCGGCGAGGAGATCCACGACATGCTGTGCCGCCGCAAGAGCCCGGCCGCAGCGCTCGCCAACGCCCAGAACCGAGCGGACGCGCTGATGCGCGCCGCCGGCCGCTACTGAGCGACGAACCAGGGACGAACGGAGGAAGGCCATGGACCGCGATCGACTGAGGGGCAAGAACGTGCTGATCACGGGCGCAGCCCAGGGCATGGGGGCGGCGATCGCCGAGCACTACGCCGCTCAAGGGGCGAACGTGTGCCTCGGCGACGTCAACCTCGCCGGCGCGAAGGACGTCGCCGGGCGCATCAACGCGCGCGACAACGGCCGCGCCATCGCCGTCTCCCTCGACGTCACCAAGCGTACCGACAACGCCGCCGCCGTGGCCGCGGCGGTCGAGGCCTTCGGCTCGCTCAACGTCGCCCTCCTCAATGCCGGCTTGAACAAGCCGAAGTTCTTCATGGACATCGACGAGGAGAACTGGGACCTGATCATGAACGTCAACGCCAAGGGCGTGCTGCTCGGCATGCAGGAGGCCGCGCGCCAGATGATCGCGCAGGGGAAGGAGCACGGTCCCTACAAGATCATCAACGTCGGCTCCATCGCCTCGCGCACCACCTTCGACGACGTCGTGCCCTATTGCTGCTCGAAGCACGCGGTGCTCGCCATGATCACCGGCGGCGCGCGCGCGCTCGTCGACCACAACATCACCGTCAACGGCTACGGGCCGGGCGTGGTGCGCACCGAATTGTGGGAGCAGCTCGACAAGGATCTCGTCGAGATCGGCAAGTTCGACAAGCCCGGCGAATCCATGGATTCGCTCGCGCGCAACATGATCCTGATGAAGCGCTACTCCTATCCCGAGGACGTGGTGGGCACCGCCGCGTTCCTGGCGAGCCCGGATTCCGACTACATGACGGGCCAGCTCCTCCTCATCGACGGCGGCATGGTCATGCAGTGACCCACGCCCCGCGCCGCGCCCGCTAGCGCGCGGCGCCCGTCCGACATCCCCGAACACGTCCGCCCCGGCGGACGCCGCGCCGCCCGCGAGGGAGGCGCGAAGGAGATCCCCATGCCCGACCGCACGACCGACGCCACCGCCCTCAGCCCGCGCATCCTCAAGCCGGGCGACATCGATCCGAACTGGCGCTGGGATCGCCACATCCCTGCGCTCGGCCACACCGCGGTGGACTTCGAGCGCCGCGTCGACCACGACCGGCTGCGCCGCTACCGGCTCTCGCGCGCCCGCCAGGCCCTGAAGAACTCGCCCTGCGGCGCGCTGATCCTCTTCGACGTCAACAACATCCGCTACGTCTCCGGCACCAAGATCGGCGAGTGGGAGCGCGACAAGATGTGCCGCTTCGCGCTGCTCGCCGGCGACGAGGAGCCGTACGTCTGGGACTTCGGCTCGGCCGCCGTGCACCATCGCGAGAGCTGCGATTGGCTCGACCCGGAACATTGCCTCGCCGGCGTGGTGGGCATGCGCGGCACCATTCCGCCCTCGTTCGGGCTGATGAAGCGCTACGCCGAGGAGATCGCGAGCCTGATCCGCAAGGCCGGCGTCGGCGACATGCCGGTGGGCCTCGACTACGCCGAGACCGCGATGATGTTCGAGCTGCAGAAGGCCGGATTGAACATCGTCGACGGCCAGCAGGTCATGCTCGACGCGCGCGAGATCAAGAACGTCGACGAGATCCACCTGCTCAATCAGGCGGCGTCGATGGTCGACGGCGTGTATCACATGATCTGGGAGGAGATGAAGCCGGGCGTGCGCGAGAACGACATCGTCGCGATGGCCAACAAGATGCTCTACGAGATGGGCTCGGACGACGTCGAGGCGATCAACGCCATCTCCGGCGAGCGCTGCAACCCGCATCCGCACAATTTCACCGACCGATACTTCCGCCCCGGCGACCAGGCCTTCTTCGACATCCTGCAGAGCTACCAGGGCTACCGGACCTGCTACTACCGCACCTTCAACGTCGGCCGCTCCACACCGGCGCAGCGCGACGCCTACGTCAAGTGCCGGGGCTGGCTCGACGCCGCGATCGCCCTGATCAAGCCGGGGGTGGGCACCGACGTCGTCGCCCGCGCCTTCCCCGAGGCGCACGAGTTCGGCTTCCCCGACGAGCTCTCCGCCTTCGGCCTGCAGTTCGGCCACGGGCTCGGGCTCGCGCTGCACGAGCGCCCGATCATCAGCCGCGTCGTCTCGCTGGAGAACCCGATGGAGATCCGCACGGGCATGGTCTTCGCGCTGGAGACCTACTGCCCGGCCACCGACGGCTACTCCGCCGCGCGCATCGAGGAGGAGGTCGTCGTCACCGACAAGGGCTGCCAGGTGATCAGCCTCTTCCCGGCCGAGGAGCTGCCGATCGCCAACCGCTACTGACGCCCGGCGCCGAGAACCCGAGGACGACGATGACAGCCACCGACAACAAGGCGGAGTTTCTTCGCCTCTACGAGCAGATGGTGCGCATCCGCACCTTCGAGGACAACGCCAACCAGCTCTACCTTTCGGCCAAGATGCCGGGCCTGACCCACATGTATACCGGCCAGGAGGCCGTGGCGGTGGGGCTGTGCGAGGCGCTGGAGACGACGGACCACATCACCTCGACCCATCGCGGCCACGGGCACTGCGTGGCCAAGGGCGCGCACTTCACGGAGATGTTCTGCGAGCTGCTCGGCAAGGCCGAGGGCTATTGCCGCGGCAAGGGCGGCTCGATGCACATCGCCGACCAGGCCAACGGCAACCTCGGCGCGAACGCCATCGTCGGCGGCTCGGCGGGGATCGCGACCGGCGCGGCGCTGACCGCCAAGCGCCTCGGCAGCGACGCGGTGACGGTGTGCTTCTTCGGCGACGGGGCGCTGGGCCAGGGGCTGCTCTACGAGGTGATGAACATGGCGGCGCTGTGGAAGCTGCCGGTCGTCTACGCCTGCGAGAACAACCATTACGGCGAGTACACCCGCACCGACGAGATGGCGGCCGGCGATCTCTGCGCCCGCGCCGCCGCCTTCGGCATGGAGACGCACCAGGTCGACGGGCAGGACGTGCTCGCCGTGAACGCGCTCGCGCGAGACCTCGTGGCGCGGGCGCGCAAGGGCGAGGGGCCGTTCTTCGTGCTGCTCGACACCTATCGCTGGCACGGCCACCACGTCGGCGACATCAACCGCGCCTACTACCGGCCCAAGGACGAGGAGGCGCTCTGGAAGGAGACGCGCGACCCGATCCTGAACTTCGGCAAGTGGCTCCAGGACGAGGGCGTCGCAGACGCCGATGCGCTCGCCGCCATCGGCGAGCGGGTGGGCCGGGAGGCGGCGGATGCCGTCGCCTATGCCGAGGCCGCGGCCTACCCGCCCGCCCACGAGGTCGACATGCACGTCTACGCGACGCCCGGCACGGCGGACGGCGCGCGCAGGGAGCAGCAACATGCGTGAGATCACCCTGGCCAAGGCGGTCAACGAGGCCATCGCCGAGGAGATGCGCCGCGACCCGACCGTCTTCCTCATGGGCGAGGACGTCGCCGAGGCCGGCACGCCGTTCAAGGTGCTGTCGGGCCTCGTCGAGGAGTTCGGGCGCGAGCGGATCATCGACACGCCGATCTCCGAGCCCGGCTTCGTCGGCATCGCTGTCGGCGCGGCGCTGACCGGCTCGCGGCCGATCGTCGACCTGATGTTCGGGGACTTCCTGTTCCTGGTCATGGACCAGCTCTGCAACCAGGCGGCGAAGGCCCGCTACATGTCCGGCGGCAAGCTCGCCGTGCCGATGGTGCTGCGCACCAATCTCGGTGCCACCCGCCGCTCCGCCGCGCAGCACTCGCAGTCCCTCCACGCCCTCGTCGCCCACATCCCCGGGCTGAAGGTCGCGATGCCGTCCTCGGCCTACGAGGCCAAGGGGCTGATGAAGACCGCGATCCGGGACGCCGACCCGGTGGTGATCTTCGAGGACAAGCTGATGTACCAGGACAAGGCGCCGGTGCCGGAGGAGGAGTATCTCATCCCCTTCGGCGAGGCGGCGGTGCTGCGGACCGGACGCGACGTGACGCTGGTCGCCACGTCCTCGATGGTGCAGGTCTCGCTGGCCGCCGCCGAGATCCTGGCGGGCGAGGGCATCTCCGCGGAGGTGGTCGACCCGCGCACCATCGTGCCGCTCGACGAGGACACGATCCTCGCCTCGGTGCGCAAGACGAGCCGGGCCATCGTCGTCGACGAGGGCCACCGCAGCTACGGCGTCTCCGCCGAGATCGCGGCGCGGATCTCCGAGCGCGCCTTCTACCATCTCGACGCGCCGGTCGCCCGGCTCGCGGCGATGGACGTGCCGATCCCGTTCTCGCCGGCGCTGGAGGACCTCACCGTCCCCACCGCCGACGACGTCGTCGCCGCCGCGCGCCGGATGCTGCGCGGGGAGGTCCGTGATGCCGCATGAGGTGATCATGCCCGCGCTCGGGATGGCGCAGGACACCGGGCTGATCGTGACCTGGGCCAAGGCGCCCGGCGACGCGATCGCGGCCGGCGAGGTGCTGCTCGAGATCGAGACCGACAAGTCGACGATGGAAATCGAGGCGCAGTCCGGCGGCTACGTCGCCGAGATCCGATCGGCGGCGGGCGAGAGCGTGCCCGTCGGCCAGGTGATCGCGGTGATCTCGGGGGAGAAGCCCGCGGCGGCGGCTGGGCCGGGCGCGGCGCCGGCAGCGGTGAATGCCGCGCCTGTGGAGAAGACGGCGCCCGCACAGCCCGTACCGACGCCGGCGCCAGCGGAAATCCCCGCGCCCGCCCCCGAGCCTGTTCCCGTACCCATGAACGGCCGCGTCCTCGCCTCGCCGAAGGCGCGGCGGCTCGCGGCGGAGCGGGGGCTCGACCTCGCGGCGCTCGTCGCCGAGGGCGCCGGCCAACCGATCCACGTGCGCGACCTCGACGCGCTCGCCGCGCGGGCGGCCGAGCACCGCAGCGCGCGTCCCGCGGCACTCCCCGCCGCGGCACGCCCCGCCGCCGCGCACCCCGCGCGGCTCGAGGCCCGCGCCCCCGCAGCGGCGCTGCGCGACTTCACCGACTGGCTCTCCGCCGAGCGCGGCGGCGCGAGCCCGCGGGCGGCCGTGCTCGCCGCCTTCGCCGCCGCCGGCCTGCGCGCCGCGCATGCCGGGCCGGGCGCGCTGGTCGTCGCCGTCGAGACCGCAGACGGCGCAGAGCCCGCCCGGTACGCCGACGCCGACTGCGCGCGCCTCGCCACCCTCGCGCCCTCCGCCGACGTGCTCGCGCCGCAGCTCGTCGTGCGCGACCTGCTCGGCTCGGCGATCGTCTCCGCCCGCGCGGGCGGGCTCGAGACGCCCGTCCTCACGCTCGTCGCGGCGGGGGACGAGATCGCGCTCTCGCTCGACTACACGGCCGATGCGCTCGACGACCGGGCGGCGATCGCCCTCGTGACGGCCTTCGCCGGACGCCTCGCCGAGCCCCTGCGCCACCTCCTCTGACCCGCCGGAGACGACGATGGACCACACCGACCTCTACATCGACGGCGCCTTCCGGCCCGGTGCCGCGGGCGCGCGCTTCGACGTGATCGACCCCGCCGACGAGAGCGTGCTCGCCTCCGTCGCCTCCGCCGAGGTCGAGGATGCCGAGGCCGCGCTCGACGCCGCCGCGCGCGCCTTCCCGGCCTGGGCGGCGCGCACGCCGCGCGAGCGCGCCGAGATCCTGCGCAAGGCGTTCGAGCTGATGAGCGCGCGGCGCGACGACTTCGCCCGGCTGATCACCCGAGAGAACGGCAAGGCCGGCGCGGACGCGCGGGGCGAGGCGACCTACGCGGCCGAGTTCTTCCGCTGGTTCTCCGAGGAGGCCGTGCGTGCCGACGGGCACCTCGGCCGCGCGCCGGCCTCGGGCGCGCGCATCCTCGTCCAGCACAAGCCCGCCGGCATCGCCGTGCTGATCACGCCGTGGAACTACCCGGCGGCGATGGGCACCCGCAAGATCGCGCCGGCGCTGGCTGCCGGCTGCCCCGTGGTGATCAAGCCCGCCTCCGAGACGCCGCTGACCATGCTCGCGCTGATGCCGCTGCTCGAGGAGGCGGGCGTGCCGCCGGGCGTCGTCAACGTGCTGCCCTCGCGCCGCACCGGCGCCATCGTCGACCACATGCTGCACGATTCCAGGGTGCGGGTCGTCTCCTTCACCGGCTCCACCGGCGTCGGGCGCACGCTCCTGCGCGGTGCCGCCGACCAGGTGCTCAAGCCGGCGATGGAGCTCGGCGGCAACGCGCCGCTGCTCGTGCTGCACGACGCCGACGTCGACGTCGCGGTCGAGGGCGCGATGCTCGCCAAGATGCGCAACCTCGGCGAGGCCTGCACGGCGGCCAATCGCTTCTACGTCCACGAGAGGGTGGCCGAGCCCTTCGTCGCGCGCTTCACCGAGCGCATGGCGGCGTTGAAGGTGGGCAACGGGCTCGACCCCGAGGTCGATGTCGGGCCGCTCGTGAACGCCGACACCCGCGACAAGGTCGCCGCCTTCGTCGCGGACGCGGTCGCCAAGGGCGCACGGGTGCGCCTCGGCGGGCGACGCCCCGACGGGCCGGGCTTCTTCTACCCGCCGACCGTGCTCACCGACGTCCCCGACGACGCCGACTGCCTGCGCGACGAGATCTTCGGCCCCGTCGCCGCGATCCAGACCTTCACGGACGAGGAGGACGCCATCCGCCGCGCCAACGACACGGAATACGGCCTCGTCGCCTACGTCTTCACCCGCGACATGGCCCGCGGCCTCTCGGTCTGCGAGCGGCTCGACTACGGCATGGTCGGGCTCAACCGGGGCCTCGTGTCCGACCCGGCGGCGCCGTTCGGCGGGGTGAAGCAGTCCGGCCTCGGTCGCGAGGGCGGGCACGAGGGGCTCTTCGAGTTCATGGAGAGCCAGTACGTCTCGGCGAGCTGGTGAGGAGACGCGCGCCATGACCCAACCCGGCACGACCCCCGTGATCGTAAGCCCCTCCGTGCGCGCCCACGCGCGCCGCAACGGCATCGACGTCGACCGGCTCGGCGCGGAGATCGGGCGCGAGGCGATCGCGCGCGAGGACATCGACCGCAGGCTCGCAAATGCGCCCGCGGCCGAGGCTCCCGCCGCGGCGACCGCCGCGGACGGCGGCCATGCGCGGCACTGGGCGGTGGATCACGCCGCCTACGGGCCGGTGACCTCCGAGCCGCTCTCGCGCTTTGCCAAGGTCTCGGCGGCGGCGATGGCGGCGGCCCAGGCGCGCATCCCCGCGGTGACGCACCACGACGTCGCCGACGTCTCCGCGCTCGAGGCCTTCCGCGCCGGCCTGAAGGCGGAGGCGGCGGCGCGGGGCGTGCGCCTCACGGCGCTGGCCTTCCACGTCGTGGCGCTGGCGCGCACGCTCACCGACCACCCGCGCTTCAACGCGGCGCTGTCCGAGGACGGCGAGACGCTGCACCTGAAGGGCTACGTCGACGTCGGCATCGCCATCGACGCGCCCCACGGGCTCAGCGTTCCGGTGATCCGCGGGGCGGACGGGAAGGGACTGTGGACGATCGCCGCCGAGATCGCCGATCTCGCCGGCCGCGCCCAGGCGCGCAAGGTCCGTCCCGACGAGATGGGCGGCGCGGGCATGACGATCTCCAATCTCGGCGGCATCGCCGGGCGCGGCTTCACGCCGATCGTCAACCCACCGGAAGTGGCGATCCTCGGCATCAGCCGCGCCGAGGTCTCGCCCGTGTGGGACGGCGAGGCCTTCCGGCCGCGACCGCTCGTGCCGCTCGACCTGAGCTACGACCATCGTGTCATCAACGGCGCGGACGCGGCGCGTTTCCTCGCGCAGTATGCGCGCCTGATCTCCGATCCGCGCCGGCTGCTGCTGTGAGCGCCGGCGCGCGACGAGGGCCACCCGGGGAGGGCGCGATGAGTCTCGCGGCACTGTTCGATCTGTCCGGCCGCACGGCCCTCGTCACCGGCTGCCGGCGCGGCATCGGCCGCGCCATGGCGGTTGCGCTCGCCGAGGCGGGTGCCGACGTGGTCGGCGTCTCGGCCGGGCTCGAGGCGGACGGCGGCGATGTCGGCGCGGACGTGGCGCGCGCCGGCCGGCGCTTCACGGCGCATCGCTGCGATCTCGGCGACCGCGCGGCGCTCGACGCTCTGGTGAATCGCCTCGACGCCGGCCCGCCGATCGACATCCTGGTCAACAATGCCGGCATCATCCGCCGCGCCCCCGCCGCCGAGCATGCCGACGACGACTGGGACGCGGTGCTCGACGTGAACCTCACCGCCCCCTTCCGCCTGGCGCGGGCGCTGGGCAGCCGGATGATCGCGCGCGGGAGCGGCGGCAAGATCGTCTTCACCGCCTCGGTACTTTCGTTCCAGGGCGGCATCCTGGTTCCCGGCTATGCGGCGGCGAAGGGCGCGATCGCGCAGCTGACCAAGGCGCTGGCCAACGAGTGGGCGGCGCACGGCGTCAACGTCAACGCCATCGCACCGGGCTACGTCGCCACCGACAACACGGCCGCGCTCCAGGCGGACGCGGAGCGGACCGCCGCGCTGCTCGCCCGCGTGCCGGCCGGGCGCTGGGGCACGCCGCGCGACCTCGCCGGCGTGACGGTCTTCCTGTGCGCTACGGCCTCGGACTTCGTGCACGGCGCGGTCATCCCCGTCGACGGAGGCTGGCTCGCACGCTGAGCGTGCGAGCCCGGTATCGGTCGCTGGAAACACGGTAGAGGAAGTCCTGCGGCCCTCGGGGCGCACGGCCGTCGTGCCGCCGCGCGGATGGCGGCCTGCACGCCGCGGGAACATTTCCGAAGGCAGTCCGCTTAAAAAATTCGAAGGAAAGTTGCGCGATCAGACATCCGTCGGGCATAAGAGCGGCCCGGAAACCGGCAGCAACCCCCCGATGCGTCCCGAAGATCTCGTCGCCACACTGTCCCAGAAGCTGTCGACGGCCGTCCTCGTCACCGGCCCCGACCTGCAATGGCCCGGACCCACGATTCGCTGGGTGAACCGCGCCTTCCTCTCGCTGACCGGCTATTGCGCCGACGACCTCATCGGGCGCGACCCGCGCATGCTGCAG
Organism: Salinarimonas sp.; assembly: GCA_051117315.1. Classification (GTDB taxonomy): domain Bacteria; phylum Pseudomonadota; class Alphaproteobacteria; order Rhizobiales; family Beijerinckiaceae; genus Salinarimonas. The sequence goes on from JBNPEA010000052.1 coordinate 30,308, forward strand.
GGGCCGGGCACGAGCCGGATCGCGGTCAGCGCGTTCTCTCGTGGGTTGCGCGAGGCCGGCGAGTACCACGGTGTCCTGACGAATCATCGCCGCGGCGGCGAGCCCTACCTGTGCGAGATCGACGTCAGGCCCCTGCGCGGCCCCGACGGGGAGCCGCTCGCCTTCGTGGCGTTCGAACGGGAGGTGACGCGTCGCCGCGGACGTCCGCCCGCCGGGACCTTCGGGCGTTACGTGCCCATCGACGAGAGCACGATCGGGGAGCTGCCGGGCGTCTTCGTGCGCGGCTAGAGCATCATCCCACCAAGTGGAATCCGGTTGGTGGATCAGATGATGCTCCACAAGGAAGCCTAGAGCGTCGCGCCCGCGACACACCCCCGCGCATCACGCCGGCGCGCAGCGCCGCCCCTCGTACAGGTCCGCGTGCTGCAGCACCATCTCGATGGTCCGGTCGCCCACGGCGCGGATGTGCGGGTGGTAGCGGGCCTCGTTGTGGAAGACGATGTGCTGCGCCTCGGTCAGCGGCTCGATCACCGGGCCGTGGCGGCGCAGGATGGGAATGCCGTCGCCGACGAAGCAGGGCAGGATCGTCACGCCGACACCGGCGAGGACGAGGTCGAAGAGCGTCTGCGGGTTGCTGGCATAGGTCGCGATGTCGGCGCCGTGCCGTTCCAGCACCCAGATGCTGGGCCTGGTCACGGCGAGGTCGGGCTCGATGCCGATCCACGGCAGCGCGGCGTCGTCGGCGCGGTCGCGATGCACGAAGGCGGCGTGGGCCACCTGCGTCAGGCGGCGGCCGGCGAGGTTCGGGCTGGTGGGCGGCGCCGTGCGCAGGTCGATGTCGATCTCGCGCTGCTCGATGTTCAGCCGCGCCTCGCTGGCGAGGAACATCACGTCGAACGGGTCCTCGCTGCGCGACAGGTGCGCGAAGCCGTGCGCCAGGAAGCGCATCGTCCAGGTGTCGCCGGACAGGCGCACCCGCGGCTTCGACGCCCGGCCGCCCAGCCAGCGCTCGAAGTCCTGGTAGCCGCGGGTCATCGGCTGGAGCTTGGCCAGGACGCATTCCCCGTCCTTGGTGAGCTGGTATCCGCTCCGGTGTCGGTGGAACAGCCTGAGCCCGATCGTGTCCTCGAGCTGCGCCACCCGCCGGCCCAGCGTGGCGGGCGACGCGTCGAGCTTGCGGGCCGCTTCCGAGATCGTCCCGCACTCCGCGACCGCGACGAAGACCTGGAGGTCGTCGAGACTGAGGTTTTTCATTTTCGAGAAGCCCCTCTCAAACGTGCACGCTATTCAAACGTGTCCTCACCCCTCAACATTGCCGCATCGCAGCATCGACGCAAGGAGAGATCGCAGCGTAGCGGCCACGAGAGAGCGGCCATCCGGGTCGCCTCTCATGGGTTGCATTCAACCGATTCCCGCCCGTGAGTTGTCGCGGCGGGATGCGGGAGACCCCCGGCGCCGACCGGCCGCAGGCCTCGACCCGGCCTCGTCTCGCAACGGCGACAGTACCGGACGCCACCGGCCGAACGCCGAGATACTCCTGACGAGAAAAGAGATTGCGGCCGCGGGCCGACTCGCGTCCTGCCGCGCCGACGTCGGCCGGCGATCGTCCACGAGACCGTGCCGGCCGCTGCGCCGACGGTTGCCCCGCGCCTCGAGGCGCGCGCAACGGCGCGTCCGCTCATTCGCGTCGCGTGCTGCCGGTCCAAGGTCCGGGGGAAGCGACGTTGCACCGCACAACACGCGGGGAGCGAGTTCGCGCGCAGCGCGGGTGCCTCGCTCGCCCGGCCTCGCATTCGGAGCGTCCATCCATGATCCGTGATCTCGAGCAATCCCGCCCTCCGACCGACCAGCTGATCCGCCGCGTCGCGGACCATCTCGCCTTGCTGCGTCCCACGCACGCCACGAAGTCGCTCGTGGCGATCTCGATCGGCCCGGCGCTGATGGTCGGCGGGGCCACGCTGCCCGCGCTGATCGACCTCGCGGGTACCATCGCGCTGTTCGTGCTGGCGTCATCGTCCGTCTACGTCGTCAACGACCTGTCCGACATCGAGCGGGACCGCCTGCATCCGAGCAAGCGTCGCCGCCCGCTCGCTTCGGGTGCGGTCTCGCCGCGCACGGCATTGTGGATGCTCGCGGGCCTCGTCGCGGCGATGATCGGCCTGTCGGTCACCCTGCCGCCGATCCTGCCGGCGATCGTGGCGCTCTACCTCGCCAGCAATCTCGCCTACAGCCTCCTCCTCAAGCACGTGCCGATCGTCGAGATGCTGATCGTCGCGTCCGGCTTCGCGCTGCGCACGGCGGCGGGCTACGTCGCCTTCGGCGCGGTGCCCGACCCGTGGGTGATCGCGACGGTGCTGGCGGGGAGCCTGCTGCTCACCGTCGGCAAGCGCCGTGCGGAGCTGCAGCGCGCGCACGATTGCGCCGAGCATCGCCCGGTTCTCGCCCACTATTCGGCATCGCTGCTCGACGCCTACCTCCTCGTCGCCGGCATCGCCTGCTTCGGCGCCGCGGTGGCGGCGATGCTCCACATCCTCGATGCGGCGAACCAGCCGGCGCTGTTCTTCGTCAGCCTGCCCTTCGTGATCTACCTGTTCCAGCGCTACCTGCTGCTCGCCTTCGCCGGGACGGGGACGAGCAACCCGACGCGGCTCCTGCTCGGGGACCGGGTCACCCACGTCGTCCTCGCCGCCTGGGCGACGACGCTCGCGGCCGCGGCGATCCTCGGCGAAACGCTGCTGTCGGGCGTCGCGCTGGAGATCGGGAGGACGCTCTCTTGAGCGGGGCCCTCCGAGCGTACGTGCAGCGCGCCGAGCCCGCCCTGCGAACGGCGCTGTTCGTCGTGCGCGCGGCGCTCACCGTCGCGGCGTTGGTGTGGATCGCGACCTTCATCGTCGCGCATCGGGCCGACCTGGCGGACGCCCTCGCCGATCTCGAGCCGGGCGTCGTCGCCGCCGCGATGGCCTGCGTGCTGATCGGGCTCGTGCCCGGCGCGCTGGCCTGGCAGCGACTGCTCGCGCGCGAGCTGCCCGGCCTGTCGACGGCGCGGGGTATCCTCGTCTACCTGCGCTCGGGCATCGGCAAGTACACGCCCGGCGGCGTGCTCGCTTTCGCCATCCAGCATCGGCTGCTGCAGCCCGAAGGGGCGGGCATGGTGCAGCTGGTGCGCGTCTTCGTGGGCACCGCGCTCGCCGCCTGCCTCGGCGCCGGGCTCGTCGGCCTGCCGGCGATCGCGGCGCTGATCGAGGCCGTGCCCGTCGCCTGGACCGCCGCCGTCGCCCTCCTCGCGATCGGCGCGCTGGCGCTGGCCTGCGGGATCGGGCGCTGGCCGGTCTTCCCGAGGACGCTGGCGCGCATCGGCGGGCAGCCGCCGGTCCTGTGCACGAGCGTGGCGGCCGTGATGGCGGCGGCCCGTAGGCTGACCGGGACCCACCTCGCAGTGTTGGGTACGGGGACCGACGCCGGCCCCGTCTTCCTGGTGTCCGCCTACGCCTTCTCGGCGATCGCGGGCATCGTCTTCGCCGTCCTGCCCGGCGCCTTCGGCGTCCGCGACGGCGTGCTTCTCGTCATTCTCGCCGCCCGGCTGGACCCGGCCGAGGCGATGGCGCTCGCCCTCGTCAGCCGCGCGATGATCGTCGCCGGCGACGTCGTCGGCACGGGGGTCGCGGCGCTGCTGCTCGCCCGGGCGAGCCCCGCACCCGAACCGAAAGGAGCCTTCCATGACGCATGACGTCTCGCGAGACGACTTCGACGTCGCCGTCGTCCTGAACTACTACGCGCCCTACGTCTCCGGCCTCACCGAGACCGCCCGGATCGTCGCAGAGGGCCTCGCCGACCGGGGCTGGCGGGTGGCGGTCGTGACGACCCGCCACGACCCGAGCCTGCCCAGGGAAGAGGTGATGCGCGGCGTCCACGTCTTCCGCGCGCCGATCCTGTTCAAGATCGGCCGCGGGCCGGTCAGCCCCGGCTTCGTGCCGCTGGCGCGACGGATCGCGGCGCGCTCGCGCACGCTCAACCTGCACCTGCCGATGCTCGAGGCGGCGGCGATCGCGGTGCTGGCGCCGCGCATCCCGATCGTCTCGACCTACCACATCGACATCTGGCTCGCGCCGTCGCTGACGAGCCGGCTACAGATCGCCGGCGTCAACCTGTCGGCGAGGCTCGCCATCCGCCGCAGCGACCACGTCGTCGTCAACAGCGACGACCAGGCGCGCGGCTCCGTGCTGTGGCGCGCGATCGATTCCGTCGAATGGTCCTCGATCCCGGCGCCCTGCCTCGACCCGCGCGGCGGCGCGCCGACTTTCCGCGACGGGCCGGGCCACCATGTCGGCTTCATGGGCCGGATCGTGGCCGACAAGGGCATCGAGTACCTCATCCGCGGCTTCCGCCGGGTGGCCGAGCCGGAGGATCGCCTGCTGCTGGCGGGCGAGCACGACACGGTCGCGGGCGGCAGCAACCTCGCCACCCTGCTCGAGGTTGCCGAAGGCGACCCGCGCATCCGCTTCGTCGGGCCGCTGGATCGGCCCGGGACGCGGGACTTCTACGCCTCGATCGACACGTTCGCGCTCACCTCCGTGGCCGAATCCTTCGGCATCGTGCAGGCGGAGGCGATGATGTGCGGCCTGCCGGTGGTCGGCTCGGATCTCGCCGGGGGGCGCGTGCCCGTGCTGCAGACCGGCTTCGGCCGGCTCACGCGCCCGCGCGACGTGCCGGCCATCGCCGCCGCGCTCGTCGAGATGCGCGCCTTCCCCGCCGCCGAGAAGGAGCGCCTCGCCGAGCTGGCGCGCGGGCTCTACGGCGCGGACGGCTGCATCGACCGCTATGCCAGGCTCCTCTCGCGGCTCTCCAGCGCGCCGGTGATGCAGGGCGGCCCCGCCGTCCCCGTCGTGGCGGAGCAGGAACGATGAGCCTGGGCGCCTCTCACCGCAGCGGCCCGTCGCGGCCGCACCGTCACGGACAGGAGACACGATGCGCGTCACGATAACCGGGGGCGCCGGCGTCCTGGGACGGCACCTGATCGAGAGGCTCGTCGCCGACGGCCATCTCGTCACGAGCCTGGACCTCGCGCCCATGCCCATGCCCGAGACCGCCGGCTGCCGCCAGATCATCGGCGACATCCGCCACGAGGAGACGGTGCGCGAGGCCATCGCCGGCGCCGACACCGTCGTGCACGGAGCGGCGGCGCTGCCGAGCTACAGCCCCAGGGACATCCGCTCGATCTCCTTCGAGGGCACGCGGACCGTCATGGGCGCCTGCGCCGCTGCCGGGATCGCCCGGGTGATCCACGTCTCGACCTCGGCGGTCTACGGGCTGCCCGACGTGGTGCCCACGACGGAGGCGCATCCGCGCGAGCGGGTCGACCCGTACAACATCGCCAAGATCGACGCCGAGCTGATCTGCGAGAGCCATCGCGCGAACGGCATGTGCGTCCCGATCCTGCGCCCGAAGACCTTCCTCGGCCCGCGTCGGCTCGGCATCTTCGCGATGCTGTTCGAGTGGGCCGACGAGGGGCACCATTTCCCGCTGATCGGCGGCGGGCGCTTCCGCAGCCAGATGCTCGACGTGGAGGATCTCGTCGATGCGACGGTGGCGGCGATGACGCTGCCGGACGCGATGGTCAACGACGCCTTCAACGTGGCTGCGACCGAGTTCACCACCCTGCACGACGATTTCCAGGCCGTGCTGGACGCCGCCGGTCACGGCAAGCGCATCGTCGCCCTGCCGGCGGGCCCGACGATCGGGGCGCTGCGGCTGCTCGAGATCCTGCGGGTCTCCCCGGTCTACAAGCGGCTGATCTACAAGCTCAGCCGCGATTCCTACGTCGGCACCGAGCGCGCGCAGCGCGTGCTGGGCTTCGCGCCGCGCCATTCGAGCCGCGACGCGATCCTGAAGACCTTCCGCTGGTGGCGCGCCCAGAAAGCGGTCGCCGGGCAGGAGAGCGCGAAAGCGGGGCGCACCAGCGGGCAGCCCTGGAAGCAGGGTGCGCTCGGCTTCGCCAAGCGCGTGTTCTAGAGGCGATCCGCGACGATACGAGAACGGGACCACACCATGTGCAAGCCGATCCTGATCCTGTCGGGCCTCTGGCTCCTCTACGCCGTCGCCCACGAGGCGCTCACCGGGCGCTTCTGGCTGTGGGTCATCCCCGGAATGGCCCCGCCGCTCCTGTTCGCGGCCATTCCCGCGGCCGTGCTCCTCGCGGGCCTGTTCCTGAAGCGCTACCGGGTGCCGGTCATCGCCATGGCGATCGCGTCCTTCGTGGTCTCGCTGCAGTCGACCGGGATCAACTACGCGGCGCTCGTGTCGCGCGACCAGGCCGTGGCCTCGCAGGCCGCGATCCGCGTCGTGCAGATGAACACCGACTACTGGGGCCAGATGCGCGACGGGACGCTCACCGACCCCCGCGACAAGGACGCGATGCTCGCCTACATGCGCGGGCTCGACGCGGACGTCTACCTGCTGCAGGAGCACATGCTGCGCGACGGCGACCTGGCGATTCCCGTGACCGACGTCTCGGATCTCGAGGAGGTCTTCCCGGACTACGAGCCGGTGAAGGCCGGCACGCTGCTCACGCTGACCCGCCTGCCGGTGGTCGAGCGGGCCGTGGTCAATCCGGATAGCGGCTCCGACATCTTCCTGCCGCCCCCGCCCTATGCGCTGCGGGTCGACGTGCAGGCGGGGGACCGGGTGCTGTCGACCTACAACATCCACATGCCGGTGCAGCTGATCATCGAGGACGACTGGTTCGGCGCGAACTTCTACAACGAGATCCGCCGGCGGCACTACATTCGCGCCGACGAGTTCGACGTGTTGACGGCCGACGTCGCCGCCAACCCGAACCCGCTCGTCATCGCGGGAGACTTCAACACCAGCCCGGCCATGGGCGACAACCGCGACCTGCTGGCCGTGACCCGCGACGCCGCCGCCACGAGCGGCATCCTCTATCCCGCCACCTGGCGGGTGGGCGGGCAGCTGCCGAAGCTGTGGCGCAACGACTGGTTCCTGGTGGACAACGACATCCGCGTCGAGCTCTTCCGCAGCATCGACCCGGAGGGGAACTCGGACCACCTCGTCCAGGTGGTCGACCTGTCCGTCGGCGCGGGAGAGTGAGCCGGCGAACGGACGCGCCTCACGCCTCGCGCCGCGCGAGCACGCGGCACATCCGGTCGATCGTGCGGCGGACCTCGGGAAGGTGGCGGTCGTCCTGGTGGGTGACGAGCCATTGCTCGTGCGCCAGCTCCGGGATCGGCGGGCCGGCACGGCGCAGGCGCGCCTGCGCGTCGCCGATGAAGGTCGGCAAGAGCGCGACGCCCTGGCCGGCCAGCGCCAGGTCGAGGCTGTTGCGCGGCGCGTTGACCTCGCAGACCGCGTCGGTGCCGATCGTGTCCGCGAGCCAGCGTGCGGAGGGCGTGTCCGCCGCGACCTTGATCCAGCGCTCCGGCGCGCCCGGCGCCGCGTAGGGCGCGAACTCGACGCGCGCCAGCCGGCGCCCGGCGAGGCCGTCCTCCGAAGGCGGGCGGTTGCGGAAGCCGATCACCGCCTCGCGCCGCGAGATGTGAAGGATGCTCTCGGCCGCGATGAAGCGCAGCCGCACGTCGGCGGGCGAGCCGATGATCTCGTCGAGCCGCTCGAGCAGGGCGAGGGTCGTCCAGGTGCCGGCGGAGACCTTCACGAGCGGGCGCTCCCCCGCCTCCGGTCGCACGGTCAGCCGCAGGATGCGCCCTTCGATCTCGGCGAGGTCGTCCATCAGCTTGCGGCCGTCGGCCGTGGGCTCGTAGCCGCGATCGTGGCGCACGAACAGCTCGCGGCCGAGCGCCCGCTCGAGGGCGCGCATGCGCCGGCCGAGCGTGGCGGCGCTGCGGCCTGTGTTCCGCACCGCGGGCGAGAGCCCGCCAGCCCGCGCGACCGCGAGGAAGAGGTGGAGGTCGCTCCAGCCGACGTCCTTCTCGGCGACGGCAGTCCCCCCGGTGAGCGTCTCGCTGCCGACCTTTTCACCCATGAAAGGACCCGTTCAAAGCGCTCCGTTCCGACCCGGGCAAGAGGACGCTAGCTTCGGTGGTGGGTCAAGGGTCCGTACCCGGCCGGCAGACGGGTCCCGTCGCGCGCCGGACGGCGCCCGATACGGCGCCGAGCCAGCATGCCGGCACGATCCCCGCGATCCCCAGAGGAGGAACCCATGACGCAACGATCAGACAGCCGGACGCGCATGCCGACCGCCCCGCTGGGCCGGGGAGGCCCGATCGTGTCGCGGTTCGCGCTCGGCACGATGACCTTCGGCGTCGAGACGGACGAGGCGGGTGCCTTCCGCCAGCTCGACATGTTCGTCGACCACGGCGGCACCTTCATCGACACGGCGGACGTCTACGCCGGCGGCATGTCCGAGGAGATCATCGGCCGCTGGGGCAAGCAGCGCGGCGGCATGGGCGACCTCGTCCTCGCCACCAAGGGCCGCTTCGGCCCGCCCGCGGGCAGCACCGGCGCCTCCCGCCGCGCCCTCACGCGCTGCGTCGACGCGAGCCTCAGGCGGCTCCAGGTCGACGCGATCGACCTCTACTTCGTGCACGGCTGGGACAAGGACGTCGACGTCGCCGAGACGCTCGCGACCCTGCGCGACCTCGTCGCGGCCGGCAAGATCCACCACATCGCCTGGTCGAACCTCGCCGGCTGGCAGCTGGAGCGGATCGTCACCACCGCGCGGATGGGCGGCTACCCGCCTCCGGTCTGCGTGCAGCCGCACTACAACATGCTGGAGCGCGGGGCCGAGCTCGAGCTCATCCCGTGCGCGCTGGAGGCCGGCATCGGGCTCACCCCCTGGTCGCCGCTCGGCGGCGGCTGGCTCACCGGCAAGTACAATTCCAGCACCCGCCCGAGCGGCGCGACCCGGCTCGGCGAGGATCCGAACCGCGGCGTCGAGGCCTACGACCTGCGCAACACCGACAGGACCTACGCCGTCCTCGACGTCCTGCGCGGGATCGCCGAGCGCCATGGCCGCCCGCTGTCGCACGTGGCGCTGGCCTGGCTGATGTCGCGCCCCGGCGTCGCCGCGATCCTCCTCGGCGCACGCACGACGGAGCAGCTCGAGGAGAACCTCGACGCCGCCGACCTGGTGCTGGAGCCCTCGGAGATCGCGGCGCTGACCGAGGTCTCCGCCCGCGGCGTCCCGGCCTATCCCTACCAGTTCCTGCAGGACTGGGCCGGCATGGACGTCTGGAAGCGGCTCGGCAGCTGAGCTGCCGCCTGCCGCGTCGCGCTCCGTGCGGCGCGGGCGGCGTAGAGTTGGGACCGAACGTCGAGCGACGCCCCGCGTTGGGTGATGCACCGCAGGCCCGGCGCGCGTCGCTTCGTCGGCGAGGTTCGGCATGATGCGCATCGCGCGCCCCACCCTGGCCGTGATGGCCGTGTTCTTCCTCGAGGCGCTCGCCTTCTCGTCCTGGCTGCCCCGGCTCCCCGAGATCCGCGCCGGGCTCGGCCTCGACGAGGCGGGGCTCGGCCTCGTCCTGATGGGGATGCCGGCGGGGGCGCTGGCGATGATGCCCGTCGCCGGCTGGCTCTCGACCCGGCTCGACGTGCGCAGCCTGAACGCGCTCGGCATGGCGATCCTGCTCGTCGCGACCGCGGCGATCCCGCTCGCCGGCACCGCGACGGCGCTGTTCTCGACGCTCGTCGCCGTGGGGCTCGGCACCGGGTCGATGGGGGTCGCGATGAATGCGGCGGGGCTCGCCGTGGAGAACGCGCTCGGCCGCCCGATCCTGGCGCGCTGCCACGCCTTCTTCAGCATCGGCGTCGCCGCCGGCGGGGCGGTCGGCGGGCTCGCGGCGGCGCAGGGCGTGCCGCTCGCGGTGCAGATGCCGGCACTCTCGCTGGCGATCGCCGCCTGCCTCCTGGTGCTGGCGCGCCCGCTGCCGCGCGACCGCGAGACGACCGGCGGCGCGGGCCCGCGCTTCGCCATCCCCACGCGCGCGCTCCTGCCGCCGGCGCTGATCGCCTTCTTCTGCCTCCTCGCGGAGGGCGCGGCGCTCGACTGGAGCGCCATCCACCTGCGCGACACGCTCGGCGCGGAGGCGCTCGTCGGTGGCGGCGTCGTCGCCTTCGGCGGCGCCATGGCGCTCGCGCGCTTCTTCGGGGACGCGATCTCCGCCCGCCTCGGCGCCGTCGCCACGGTGGCGGGCGGCGCACTGCTCGCCGGCTGCGGCTTCGCCGCCGTGGCGCTCGCTCCGAGCGCGCCCATCGCGATCGCCGGCTTCGCCGTCGCCGGCATCGGCGTCGCCGGCATCGTCCCCATCGCCTTCCGCACCGCCGGCGCCACGCCCGGCCTCCCGCCGGGTGTCAGCGTGGCGGCGGTCTCGACCGTCGGCTACGTCGGCTTCCTGGCGGGACCCTCGATCATGGGCGTCCTCGGCGCGCTGATCGGGCTCGCCGCGGCCTTCGGTGCGGTCGCCGCGGCGATGGCGATCGTGGCGATCCTCTCCGCGCGGCTGGGCGTGCGGGAGCCCGACGCGCCCGCCGGGCGCGCGGGTTCTTGAGCCGGAGACTGCATCGGTGCCAAAGTCCAGCGCTCGCAGCAGCGGGCCTCACATAGGCCGGCGAGGCTGCGCTGCGCCTGCGTCAGTTCGGTCGCGTCGGCGCGCACGAACGGTGCGTCGTGTGAGCCGTCCCGGGGCAGCGGAGGACCGGCGTCGATGCGGATGGAGGGTGGGGCGGCTCATGCCGGCGGCCCCGGCCTGCGCCGGCCCGGGAGGAGCCGGCGCAGGCCGCGCCAGACGCCCAGCGCCACGGGCAGCACGAGGGCGAGCCAGATTTCGGCGACGGCGAGGCCGGCGAGGGCGCCCAGCGCCGCGAGGAGGGCGGCGTGGCCGAGCGGCTCGCCCAGGGCGGAGAGCGCCGCGAGGGCGAGCGCGAGGAGCGCCGTGCCGATCCGCACCAGCCAGCGTCGGCCGCTGGCGAGGGCGAGCGCCAGTGGGGCGAGCAGCACGAGGGGGCTCGTGGCGATGTCGAGCCAATGACCGAGGAGCGCGAGTGCCGGCACGGCGGCGACCTTGTCGGAGAAGCTTGCCCGGAGAGACTACCCGGAGAAACGATCCGGAGAAACGAGAGCGCCCCCGCGGCCTGGGCCGCGGGGGCGCGTGACGTCAGCCGATGCGCTCGACGGGCGGCGTCTCGACGGTGACCGGCACCGGGATCGGGACCGGCATCGGCTCGGGTGCGGTGCGCGTCTTCCACAGGCTGAACAGGAAGCCCGCGGCGAGGAGCCCGAAGGTCACGCCGAGCGAGACCGGCGGCGGGAACTTCTCCCAGCCCATCAGGTCGGCGACGAAGATCTTCGAGCCGATGAAGACCAGCACTGCCGAGAGCGCGTACTTGAGGTACTCGAACCGGTGAACCAGCGCCGAGAGCATGAAGAACATCGCCCGCAGACCGAGGATCGCGAAGATGTTCGACGTGAACACGATGAACGGGTCCGTGGTGATCGTGAAGATCGCCGGGATCGAGTCCACCGCGAAGATCACGTCCGCGAGCTCGACGCAGACGAGCGCCAGGAACAGCGGCGTCGCGTGCCAAGCGAGGCGCCCGGTTTTCGCGTCCGGCAGCTTGCGCCAGAACCGGTCCTCGTCGACCTTGTCCGTGACGTGGAAGCGCTTGCGCATGTACTTCAGGACGGCGTTCTTCTCGACATCGTAGTGGTCGTCGCCGCCCGCCGACATCAGCATCTTGATGCCGGTGAAGATCAGGAAGGCGGCGAAGATGTAGAGAATCCAGTGGAACTGGGCTACGAGCCCGGCACCGAGGCCGATCATGATGCCGCGCAGCACGATCACGCCGAGGATGCCCCAGAACAGGATCCGGTGCTGGTAGGCGCGGGGGATGCCGAAATAGGCCAGGATCACGCCGATGACGAAGACGTTGTCCATCGAGAGGCTCTTCTCGACGGCGTAGCCGGTGAGGTACTGCATGCCCGAATCGGGGCCGAGGTACCACCAGACGAATCCGCCGTAGGTCAGGCCGAGGCCGATGTAGAAGAGCGAGAGGAGGATGCTTTCGCGCAGCTCGATCTCATGGGCCTTCTTGTGCAGGACGCCGAGATCGAAGGCGAGGATGAGCCCGACGACGCCGATGAAGGCGAGCCATAGCCAGGCGGGCTTGCCGAGAAACTCGGCGAGGAGGAACGACAGCTCCATTTGGGGGGTGACCGGCGCCGACAGGCCGATGCGAGGATCCGACATCGCGGGGTGGTCGGCTCAGTCCCGCCAGAGGGGCCCGGATCCTGGTTGCCGCGCCTTCTCGCATGAAACCACTTGCCCCACAAGGGGAATTACGCAGGCTCAGGCGGCCTCCGGGCGCAGGGCTGCGAGCACGGCGAGGGTCACCGCGCCGCCGGCTGCCTCGGCGTCCTGGGCGGGGGAGGCGAGGGTGATCTCGATGCGCAGGCGGCCGAGGTCGGTGGTCGAGAACCGCACCGTCGGCTCCCCGGTCCAGCCCGCCCCGTCCGTGCGCGCCTGCGCGAGCGCGCCGTCCACCGCCGCGCGCAGGGCGTCCGGCGCGAGGGCCGGCGGATCGAGGACCACCGTCGTCGTGTGCACGACCTGCGTACGCAGGGCCGAGAGCCGCCGGATCGGCGTCGACAGGAAGAGGCTGTTGGGAACGGTGATCACCTCGCCCGTGCGGTGGAAGGCGCCCGGGCCCGGAGGAAAGGCGTCGATGCGGGTGGCCAGCATGTCGTGGTCGACGACCTCGCCGCGGATCTCGCCGATCTCGACCCAGTCCCCCACAGAGAACGGCCGGCTCGAGGCGCGCAGCAGCGCGCCCGACAGGCACAGGATGAGCTCCTTCGTCGCCACCACGAGCGCCACCGCGACGGCGGTGAGCGAGAGCGCGAAGGTGCGCAGCTGCGGCGCCCAGATCAGCGCGAGCCCGACGAGGAGCAGGATCAGCGTGCCGTTCTTCACCGCCGAGATCGAGCGCCGCTGCACGTGCGCCGGCATCTCGGCGCGCCCGCGCACGAAACGCACCGCGACGACACGCAGGACGAGCACGCCGGCGACGAGCAGCGCCGAGGCGACGATGTCGAGGGAGAGGAGCTGGGCGAGGTCGAGGGGCATGGACGCGCGGCTGGAACGGAACGCCGAACCTAGGCCCGGGCACGCGGGCCGGCAAGCCGTTGCCGGTCCGGGGCCGCGCGCCTAGTCTGCGCCGATGAGCCGGCACGTGGTCTTTCTCGCGCTCGACGGGGTGCAGTCGCTCGACGTGACCGGCCCCATGGAGGTGTTCGCCGTCGCCAACCGCGTCGGCGGTGCCTACACCCTCGCGCTCGCCTCCGCCGATGGTGCGCCGATCGCGACCCATGCGGGCCTGGCGCTGGGCCCGGCAGTCGCGCTCGCCACGCTGCCGGAGCGGGTCGACACGATCGTGATCGCGGGCGGATCGGAGGCGGCGATGCAGGCGGCGGCCGCGGACGGGGTCGTGCTCGCGTGGCTGCGGCAGGCCCCCGCCCGGGCGCGGCGGGTCGTCGGGATCTGCACCGGCGGCTTCGTCCTCGCCGCCGCGGGCCTCCTCGACGGGCGGCGCGTCACGACGCATTGGGCGGCGGCGGACGCGTTCGGGCGCCTCTTCCCCGCGGTCGCGCTGGAGCCCGACGCCATCTACGTCTGCGACCCGCCGATCTACACCTCGGCCGGCGTCACGGCCGGCATCGATCTCGCGCTGGCGCTGGTGGAGGCCGACCACGGCTCGGCCGTGGCCCTGGCGGTCGCCCGCGAGCTCGTCCTTTTCCTGCGCCGGCCCGGCGGACAGGCGCAGTTCAGCGCCGGCGCGTCGCTGCAGGTCGACGGCGAGCCGCGCATCGGCCGCCTCGTCGCCGCGCGCCTCGACGACCCCGCCGGCCGGGTAACGGGGACGGCGCGGAGCGTGCCCGCCCTCGCCGAGTCCGTCGGCATGAGCGAGCGCAGTTTCCTGCGCGCCTTCCGCCGGGCGACGGGCACGACGCCCGGCCGCTTCGTGGAGGGCGCCCGCCTCACCCGCGCCAAGGGCCTGCTCGAGACGGGCCACGATCCGCTCGATCGGGTCGCCGAGCGTTCCGGCTACGGGTCTGTGGATGCGCTGGCGCGCGCCTTCCGCAAGCGCCTGGGTGTCACCCCGGGCGAGTATCGCGCCCGCTTCGGCCGGCTGCCGCGTGCGGGCGAGGCGACGGATCGCTGAGGCCGGTCGGGCGTGCGGCCGGCCGGCGCGGGCTCAGAGGCCGGCCCAGGGATGCTCCAGCTGGAGCGCCACGAAGCGTGCGGTCGGGGCGCCGTAGCGCTCCGCGATCCCCGCCAGCGTCGCGTCGAGCGCCGCGATCGGCGCGCCCGTCCGTGCGGCGAGCCGGTGCGGCGCCTCCTCCTCGGTGAGGAGGGTGACGCCCTCGGCGGACACGACACGGCCGGCCTCGTTCACGGCCACCAGGGTCGAGCGCCAGGTCCGCGACCAGGCGTCCGCCTGGAGCGCCAGGGCGACCCCGTCGAGCCCGTTCGCGACGGGAGTGCCGAGGGTCTCGTGGCGCCAGAAGCGGGCGATGTTCGACGCCGCGAGCGCGTAGTCGCCCGCACGCATGCCGAAGGCGTCGCTGTCGTGGTGCGCGTCCCAACGGGCGATGCCGAGCGCCACGGCCTGGTCGCGCGCCGCCGGCGTTCCGGCGAGGATCTCGAGCAGCGCGAGCGTCACGGGGACGGACGCCGAGACGCCCGCGGAGCTGATCACCGGCCCGTCGACGACATAGCGCGCGTTCCTGCGCCAGGCGACCGGGGGGTGGCTGCGGGCGAGCCGGTCGTGGGCGTGCCAGTGCGTGGTGGCCGCGCGGCCGTCGAGCAGGCCGGCGCGGGCGACAACCTCCGCGCCCTCGCAGATGGAGACGACCAGCGCGCCGCGCGCCGCCTGCTCTTGGAGGAAGCGTGACGTGGCGGGCGTTCCGCGGCTGTGCAGGGCCGGCACGACGACGACGTCGGCGCCCTCGGGATGCTCCGCCTCGAAGCCCGCGATCGTCTCGTCCGCCAGGATGGCGAGGGCCGGCATCAGCGTGACCCGTCCCGGCTCGGTCGAGACGATCCGCACGTCGACGAGGCCGGACCGCTGGAGGATTCCGTGCGGCACGAGGAGATCCGTCGTCTCGGTGCCCGCATTGTCCGCCAGTACCACGACGAGGGGCCGCTCCCCCGCGATCGCCCGCAGCGCGACGGGCTCCTCCACCCGCGCCAGCGCCTCCGCGGGTACCGACCGCGTCAACCACCAGGCGAGCCCCACGCCCGCCGCCGCCGTGATGGCGAGCGCCATCGCCACTCCCGTCCTCATCCCGCACCTCCTGCCGTTCCGGGAGGAGAATGCGCGGCACGGGGCGCGGCGGCAACGACATGGGAACCGCAGATTCCGCCAGGCTCGCGCGGCCTAGAGCAGGAAGCCGCCCGAGGCCTCGATCCGCTGCCCCGTGGCCCAGTTCGAGCCGGACGTCAGGATCGCCGCGACCAGGGGCCCGATGTCCTCGGCTGTGCCCACGCGCCCCATCGCCGCCTGCGCCGACAAGGCGGTCTTCAGCGCGGGGTCGCTGCGGATCCGGGCGCCGCCGAAATCGGTTTCGACCGGGCCGGGCGCGACGACGTTCACGCTGATGCCGCGCGGCCCCAGCTCCCGCGCCAGGTAGCGCGTGAGCACCTCCACGGCGCCCTTCATGGCGCCATAGGCCGAGGAGCCGGGGATCGCCACGCGCGCCAGACCCGACGAGACGTTGAGGATGCGCCCGCCGTCGCGAAGGATCGGCAGGAGCTGCTGCGTCAGGAAGTAGACGCCGCGCAGATGCACGTTCAGCATGTCGTCGAACTGCTCCGGCGTGGTCTGCGCGAACGGCGCGTAGATGCCGGTGCCGGCATTGTTGACGAGCATGTCGAGGCGGCCGTCGCCGAGTTCCCCAAGGGTAGTTTCGAGTTCCTGCGCGAAGGCGGGAAAACTGCTCGCGTCGCGAACGTCGAGCCGCAGCGCCGCGCCGCGGCGGCCGAGGGACTCGACCTCGGCGACGACGTCGCGGGCGGCGCCCTCCTGCCCGAGCCAGGTGACGACGACGTCGACGCCGGCACGGGCGAGGGCGAGCGCCATGGAGCGGCCGAGCCCGCGGCTGCCGCCGGTGATCAGGGCGATGGTCATGTGGGTGCCTCCGTTGCTGGATGCGAGGTCTAGGCCGGTGCGCGGGGGGGCGCCTGCCGGCTCCTCCGGAAGACCTGCCCGATCCTCCGAGACCGCGCATCGGCCGTTGCCGGCAGGGACGCGAGGCGGCACTCTGCGGCGATGGACATCGACGCCCTCGTGATCGCCGCGCAGGCGGCCGCCGCAGGACAGGAAGGCTCCCGGCCGGTGGGGCGGGGCGGCCTGTCGCTCTATCGCGCCACGCGGCCGTCGCCGCCCGAGCATCGCGTCTACCAGCCGGTGCTCAGCCTGGTCCTCCAGGGCGAGAAGTCGATCAGCAGCGGCGAGCGCCAGCTCGGCTTCGGGCGTGGGCAATCGCTGCTGATCGGCGTCGACCTCGCCGTCGCCGCGCGGGTGACGCGGGCCGATACGGCGGCTCCCTACCTCGCGCTGTCGGTGCGACCGGACATGGACCTGCTGCGCGCGCTGGCCGCGGAGACCGCGGTGCGCAGCGCCGAGCCGCCGGGCGACGGCGCGTCCTTCGAGACGGCGCAGGCGGACGCGATGCTGCGCGGCGCCATGGGCCGGCTCCTGGCGCTGACCCCGACCCCGCGCGCGGAGGCGGCGCTGGCACCGCTGACCCTGCGCGAAATCCACTGGTGGATGCTGGAGGGTCCGCACGGGCCGCTGCTGCGGCGCCTGATCCGCGCCGACGGCCCGGCGGCGCGGATCGCCCGGGCGGTGGCGCTGATCCGGGCGGACCCCGCGCGCGCCTTCCGGGTGGCGGACCTCGCCGGGGCGGCGGGGATGAGCGCCTCCGCCTTCCATGCGCATTTTCGGGCAGTGACGGCGACGACGCCGCTGCAGTTCCAGAAGCGGCTCCGCCTGATCGAGGCGCGGGCGCGGGTGCAGGCGGGCGCGGCGGTCACCGACGCGGCACTGGCTGCGGGCTACGAGAGCCCCACCCACTTCAGCCGCGACTATCGCCGCTTGTTCGGGCTTCCGCCGCGCGCGGACCGTATCTCCGCGGCCGCCGAGTAGCCTCGCGCAGAGTGGCAGTCGGACCGGCGGAGATCAGGCCGGCCGGCCCGCTGCGTGCTCGGCCCGCAGCGCCGCGACGTCGTGCCCGGCGGCGGCGAGCTTCGCCTCGGCGCGGGCGCGGATCGCGCCGGCGAGCGCGCGCAGCGTGGCGTCGTGGGCGCAGGGGCCGTCCATCTTGCTGTAGACGAGGCCGAGCTCGACGGGCTCCCAGGTCTCGAGCGCCGCGAGGTTGTGCTGGAGCTGGACCTCGAGATGATCGAGCGCACGGGCGAAGCGCGCCTCTGGCGTCTTGCCGTCCTCGAACTCCTGCCAGGCCGCGGCGATCCGCGCGCCGAGGTCGGCGGGGAGGCGCGCGCGGATCCGCTCGATCGCCGCCGCCTCCGCCTGCGCCTTCGCCGCCTTGCGGGCGCTCGTCTCGAAATACGGGATGTCGCCGACCTCGACCTCGGCGATGTCGTGGACGACGACGAGCTCCATGGCGCGGGCGACGTCGACCGGATGCTCGAGCCGCGGCCCGAGCGCGAACGCCATCAGCGCCATCATCCAGGTGTGCTCGGCCACGCTCTCGCGGCGCCCGTCCGAGAGCCAGGAATGGCGCAGCTCGGTCTTGAGGCGCTCCGCAAGCGCCAGGAAGTCGAGGATGGACGCGAGGTCGCTGTCGGTCGCGGTCATGAGATCTCCGTCGTGCCGGCGTAACCGTAGCGGCATCGGGCGAGTCGATCCAGGCTCAACGCCCGGTGATGCCCGGGAAGGCCAGGAGCACGCCCACCGCCAGGATCTGCAGGGCGATGAAGGGCAGGAGCGCGCGGAAGATCTCGCCGAGCGTCATGTCCGGCGGCGCCACCGATTTGAGGTAGAAGGCGGCGGGTCCGAAGGGCGGCGAGAGGAAGCTCACCTGCATGTTCATGGCGAACAGCACCCCGAACCAGATCGGGTCGTAGCCGAGCTCCACCACGATCGGCACGAAGATCGGCACCGTGAGGAGCGCGATGCCGACCCAGTCCAGGAACATGCCGAGCACGAACAGGATCAGCATCATGAAGAGGATGATCACCATCGGCTCCTCCGAGATGCCGGTGATCAGCCCCTGCACGAAGCGCAGGCCCCCCATCAGGTTGAACACGCCGACGAGGGCGGAGGCGCCGATGCCGATCCAGACGATCATGCCGACCGTGGCGAGCGTCTGCTGCGCCGCGCCCAGGATCAGCTTGCGCGAGAACTCGCCGCGCACGACGGTGGCGAGCGTCACGCCGAGCACGCCGATGGCGGAGGCTTCGGTCACGCTGGCGAAGCCGCCGTAGATCGAGCCGAGCACCATCACGACGACGAGGAGCGGCAGCGAGACGCCGATCAGCAGCCGCCTGCGCTCGGCCTTCGACACCTCGCCCGGCTCGGGCACGGGCGCGACCGACGGGTCGAGATAGGCGCGCACGAGCACGTAGGCGACGTAGAACGAGGCCAGCATCAGCCCCGGCAGGAAGGCGGCGGTGAACAGCCCGCCGATGGAGACGTTGGCCGAGAGCCCGTAGATGATCAGCACGATCGAGGGCGGCACCATCGTGCCGAGCGCCCCGCCGGCGCAGCACACGCCGATGGCGAGGCTGCGGTCGTAGCCGAGCCTGAGCATCTGCGGCAGGGCGATGACGCCGAGCAGCACCACCTCGCCTCCGATGATCCCCGACATCGCCGCGAGCACCACCGCGACGACGAGCGTCTGGATGGCGACGCCGCCGCGCAGCCGCCCGCCGATCAGGCGCATGGCGTCGAACAGGTCGCGGGCGATGCCGGAGCGGTCGAGGATCGCCGCCATCAGGACGAACATCGGCACCGAGACGAAGACGAAGCTGTTGACGAAGGAGAAGATCCGGCTGGCGATCAGCGGCACCGCCATCGGGCCGAACCAGCCCAGCGCGAAGAGCAGCGCGACGAGCAGCGTCACGAAGGCGAGCGGCATGCCCGTGAGCAGAAGCGCCATCAGCGTGCCGAACATGAGCAGCGTCGCCGTCTCGATGCCCATCGCCTTGAAGTCGGGCAGGAACGCGAGCAGGTCCACGCCTCACCGCCCCCGCGCGTAGTTGATCGCGAGAACCGCGAATTGCAGCGCCATCAGGATCAGGACGACGAAGAGGAAGAGCTTCAGCAGCCCCGGGGTCGGCGGGTTCCAGGCCGAGCCCGAAGTTTCCAGCCGGAAGGCCCCCGCCGGTGTCCAGATCGCGCGGCGCACGACCTGCCAGGCGGCCCAGGCGAAGGTCGCCGAGGCGAGCGCGTTGGCGATGGAGATCACCACGTTCACCACCCGCCGCGCGCCCGGCGGCAGCGCGTCGTAGATCAGCACGACGCGGATGTGGCGGTCGCGCGCGGCGACGAGCAGGCCGCCATAGACGAAGGTGATCGCCGTGAGGAAGATCACCGTCTCGTGGGCCCAGATGGTGGGCGCGTTGAAGACGTAGCGCAGCGCGATCTCCAGGATCAGGATCGCGGCCGAGGCCACGATGGCGATGGAGAACAGCGGCGAGAGTGCGTCGATGCCGCGTCCGAGCGGCCCCGCGGCGGGGATCGCCGTCGGCTCCTTGCGCGGCGCGTCTGCCGAGGGGGGCTGGTCCATGCAAGCCACCTTTCGCGGGTCGTGGGCAGCCGGTGCCGCGGCGCGCGAGGGCGCGCCGCGGCGGAAAGGCCGGTCTCACTCGGGGGCGAGCAGGCCCGTCTCCGCGAGGTGGGCGGTGAGCGTGTCGAAGACGCGCTGGGCGTTGTCCGACTGCTCCGCGATCTTGCTCCACTCGCTCACGGCGATGGCGCGGAACCTGGCGCGCTCCTCGTCCGACCAGTCGTGGACCGTGATCTCCGGGTTGGCACGGGCCTCGGCCACGGCCTTCTGGTCCTCGAGCGCGAGCCGTGCGGTCATGTCCCGCGCGAAGTCGCGCACCGAGACTTCCAGGATCGCCTGGAGGTCCGCGGGCATCGAGTCCCAGGTCGCCTTGTTCATGGAGACCTCGATCAGCGGCAGCGAGTGGAAGCCCGGATAGACGGGGTGCTTGGCCACGTCGTGCAGGCCCTGCGCCTGGTTCGTCGAGAACACCGTGTAGTCGGCCGCGTCGATCACGCCCTTGTCGAGCGAGGTGAACACTTCCGAGCCGGGCAGGTTGACCGGCGCCGCGCCGGCCGCGGCGAAGACGTTCTGCACCAGCCCCTCGGGCGCGCGCAGCTTGAGGCCCTGGAGATCGTCGACTCCCTCGAGCGGCACCTTCGAGACGAAGGACTCGAGGCCCGGCGTGGTCGCGCCGATGAACTGAAGGCCGTAGGGGTTGAGGAGCTCGTTCATCAGCTCCTTGCCGCCGCCGTACTCGACGAACTGCAGCATCTGGTCGGGCGAGCTCCAGGCGCCGACGGGATTGGCGATCAGGCCGAAGGCCGGGTCCTTGCCGGTGAAGTAGCTCGTGTCGGTGACGTGCCCGTCGATGATGCCGGCGGCCACCGCGTCCTGCGTCTCCGTGTGCTCAACGATCGAGCCGACCGGGAGCATCTCGATGGTGACGCGCCCGCCCGACATCTCGGCGACACGCTCGGCCCAGTCCTGCTTGAGCTCGAAGTTGGGGTTGCCGGCCGGGTCGGACGACTGGAAGCGCAGGGCGAAATCCTGCGCCGCCGCGTCCGTCGTCGCGAGGCCGGACGCGAGCACGAGCGCGGCAGCGCTCGCGACGATTGCTTCTCTGGCGTTCTTCATGTGGTTTTTTCCTCCCTCTACCCGCCTGGCGTGCCACGGCGGCATCCGGAAGGTCAATGCCGTGGTCGGGCGACGGGTCCGCCGTTCAGCGCGATTCTTCCTCGCCGCCGTCGGCTGCGACGATCCGGGCGGTCGCGGTGGCGGTGTGGATCGGCGTCATGCGCGGAGGTCCTCGGTCTCGGTGGGGGTCAAGGGGCGCCCGGGCTCTCGACGGCCTCGAGCGCGCGGATGGCGAAGCGCTCGGCGAGCGGCGCCAGGGTCGCAGCCTCCGCGGACGCCGCGTTGCCCGCCCGCGCCCTGTCGGCGATGCCGACGAAGATCACAGCGAAGCGGAACAGGGCGAACGCCACGTGGAAGGGCCGGAGCGGCGCGGTCGGGCGGGCATGGGCGTCGTATTCGGCGAGGAATGCCTCCCGCTCCGGGATTCCGGCGGCGCGCCAGTCGGTGCCGAGGATGCCGCCGTACTCCTCGGGCGCGCTGTGCCACGGCATGACGCTGAAGCCGAGATCGGCGAGCGGATGGCCCAGCGTCGCGAGCTCCCAGTCGAGCACGGCGATCACCCGCGGCTCGGTCGGGTGGATCATCAGATTGCCGATGCGGAAGTCGCCGTGGGCGATCGAGACAGCGCCGTCGTCCGGCGGCCGGTTGGCGGGGAGCCATTCGACGAGGCGGTCGAGCGCGGGGATGCGCGGGCCCGACGAGGCACGGTACTGCTTCGTCCATCGGCCGATCTGGCGCTCGAAATAGTCGCCCGGGCGGCCGAAATCCGCGAGCCCCACCTCTTCGGGCCGCACCGCGTGCAGGCGCGCCAGCGTGCGGGCCATGGCGAGGTAGGTCGCGCGGCGCTCGTCGGGCGCGAGGCCGGGCAGCGCGGCGTCGGAGAAGACGCGGCCGTCGAGCCGTTCCATGACGTAGAACGGCGTGCCGAGCACGCTCTCGTCCTCCTCCAGCCACAGCGCCCGCGGGACCGGCACGTCCGTGGCACGAAGCGCACGCAGTACCCGGAACTCGCGCTCGACGGCGTGGGCGCCCGGCAGGATCGGCCCCGCCGGCTTCTTGCGCAGCACGAGCCGCGTCCCACCCCAGCCGATGAAGAAGGTCGGGTTCGACTGCCCGCCGCCGATCCGCTCGAGGGACAGCCCCGCCTCGTGAGGAAGCTTCGCGGCGAGCCAAGCCTCGAGCGAAGCCTTCAGCCGTGCGGTATCGTGATCGCGAACATCCTCGTCGGTGGTCATCTGCGCATTCTGGATTCAGAACGCGGGGATCAAGGCACCGGCGCCGCTGCCTGTCAATCTCCGCCGTCTCGATCCTGGCGCCTACGGAACGAGGAGCACCTTCGGCGCCGCCACGCTGCCGGCGGCGAGTGCCGCGAAGACCGCCGGGCCGTCGGCGAGCGGCCTGATCTCGACGAGCGCGTCGAGATGGCGGGTCACGGGCAGGCGGCCGTCGAAGATCGCGGCCGCCGTCTCGCGGAAGTCCTCGGCGGTGTAGGTGTAGGTGCCGAAGAACGTCACCTCCTGGAGCGTCGCGGTGCGCGGGTCGAAGCCGCCGACGCCGCCGCCGAGCCCGATATGCGCGATGACGCCCCCCGGGCGCACGGCGGCGAAGGCGGCGGCGCGGGTCGCGTCGATGCCCACCGCGTCGATCACGGTCTGCGCCGGCGTGGGCGCATCCGTCACGACGACGCCCTCGAGGCCCGAGAGCCGCTCGGCGCGGGCCGGGTTCGGCTCGACCACGGTGACGCTCTGCGCGCCCTGCGCCACGAGGGCGAGCGCCGCGCCCGTCCCGATCGCCCCGCCGCCCAGGACGAGTGCGTGGCCGAGCGGCGCGATCCGGCGTGCGAGCCGCACGGCGTGCCAGCCGCAGGCGAGCGGCTCGGCCAGCGCGGCCGCCGCGAGCGGCACGCCGTCGGGGATGGCGACGCAGTACTGCTCGGGCGCCGAGACGGCCTGTGCGAAGCCGCCCGGGCGCGGGGGCATCGAGAGGATCCTGCGGTCCGGGCAGAGATTGTCGCGCCCCGAGGTGCAATACGCGCAGGTTCCGCAGGTCGCGAGCGGATTGACCGCGACCGCCCGCCCCTGCGTGTCGGTGCCCACGATCTCGTGGCCGAGCACGATCGGCGTCGGCCGGCGCGGATCGTGGCCGGCATAGGCGTGCATGTCCGAGCCGCAGACGCCGCAGAAGGCCACACGGACGACGTCGGTGTCGGGCGCGGGCAGGTCCCGGATCTCGAGCCGGTGGGGTGCGGTCTGGACGAGCGCCTTCATTTCGCGGTGAACCCCCCGTCGACATGCAGAACCTGGCCGGTGACGTAGGCCGAGGCGGGCGAGCACAGGAAGAGCGTCGGGCCGTCGAGATCGGAGAGTGCGCCGTTGCGGCCGATGCAGGTCTGCGCCGCGTTCCGAGCCGCCCGCTCGGGATCGGCGAAGACCGGGCCGGTCAGCTCGGTCGGGAAGAACCCCGGCGCGATGGCGTTGGCCGTGATCCCTCGCGCCGACCACGACTCCGCCATCGCCCGGGTCAGCTGCGCGACGCCGCCCTTCGAGGCGCCGTAGGGGATCGAGTTCGCGAAGGCGCGCGACGATTGCAGCGAGGCGAAGGTGACGATGCGTCCCCAGTCCCCCATGCCCGGCACCAGCGCGCGCGACAGGAAGAAGGGGACCTTCAGGTTCAGGTCGAGCGTCGCGTCCCAAGTCCGGTCCGAGATCTCGTCCCACGGCTCGCGCAGGTTCACGCCCGCCGCGTGGAGCACGATCTGCGGCGCGCCGAAGGGCGCGGCGAGCGCGCGGGCGAAGTCGTCCCAGTTCTCGATCGCCGCGAGATCCGCCGGGCAGGCGGCGATGCCCGCGCCGAGGCCGTCGAGCGCCTCGGCGCGGCGGGCGACCGCAACAACGCGTGCGCCGTGCGCGGCGAGCATGCGCGCGAGATGCCCGCCGATCCCCGACGAGGCGCCGGTGACGACGGCGATCCGCCCCGCGACGTCGAACAGCCGCTCTTGAGGACCGTTCACGGCGTGGCGCTCAGGTCGAAGTTCTCGCCGGGGAAATACTTGGCGAGGCGCACGTCGGCCGTGCGGGCGTGGCCCTCCATTCCCTCGAGCCGGCTGATGCGCGCGCAGGCCTGGCCGATCGCGCGGTTCGCCTCGCGGGTCGACCGCTGCCAGGTCACCGTCTTGATGAACTTGCCGACCGAGAGCCCGCCCGTGTAGTGCGCCGCGCCCTTGGTCGGCAGGACGTGGTTGGGACCCGCGCACTTGTCGCCGTAGGCCACCGTCGTCTCCTCGCCGAGGAACAGCGAGCCGTAGTTCGTCAGGTTGGCGAGCCACCAGTCGAGGTCCTGGGCCTGGACCTGGAGATGCTCGGAGGCGTAGCCGTCGCTGATACGCACCGCTTCCTCGCGGCTCTCGGCGAGGACGATCTCGCCGTACTCGTCCCAGGCGCGGGTCGCGTTCTCGCGATTGAGATCGGGCAGCTCGGCGATGCAGCGCGGCACGAGGCGCGCGACCTCCTCAGCCAGGGCACGGTCGGTGGCGATCAGCCAGACCGGCGAGTTGTAGCCGTGCTCGGCCTGGCCGACGAGGTCCCAGGCCACGATCTCGGGATCGGCCGTCTCGTCGGCGATCACCATGCTCTCGGTCGGGCCGGCGAACATGTCGATGCCCACGCGGCCGAACAGGATGCGCTTGGCCTCCGCCACGAACTGGTTGCCCGGCCCGGCGAGGACACGCGCCTGCGGCGTGCCGAACAGGCCGAACGCCATCGCCGCGATGCCCTGCACGCCGCCGAGGTTGAGGATCCGGTCCGCACCGCAGACGTCGAGCGCATAGAGCACGGCGGGGTTCATGCCGACGCCGGGCTTGGGCGGCGAGCAGGCGGCGATGTGGCCGACGCCGGCGACCTTGGCGGTCGTCACCGTCATGATCGCGCTCGCCACGTGGGCGTAGCGGCCGCCGGGCGCGTAGCAGCCGACCGCCGAGACGGGGATCTGGCGCTGGCCGGCGACGAGGCCGGGCACGACCTCGTACTCGACGTCCTGCAGGCTCGCGCGCTGGCGCTCGGCGAAGCGCCGAACGTTGTCGCGGGCGAAGCGGATGTCGTCCTTGAGCTTCTGGGCGACCTCGTCCGCGGCCGCGGCCCGCTCCGCGTCTGAGACGACGATCTCGCCGTCGTAGCCGTCGAGCTCCCGGGCGTAGCGGCGGGCGACGTCGTCGCCGCCCGCCTCGATGGCGTCGAGGATGGATTGTACCGTATCGCGGACGCTCCGCTCGTCCGTCGCTGCCGTCTTGCGCGCCGTCTTCAGGTATTCCATTCTCGTCTCCAGTCGGTTCGAAACGTCACTCGCCGCGGGCGAAGGCCGCGAGCTCGGGCGTGTCGGCGACGAGCCGCATGTAGGTGGGATCGACGAAGGTCGCGGCGTCGAGCTCGCTCTCCAGCGTGCCCGTCGAGGTCATGTAGCCGCCGAGCCCGTTGAACCACTCGACCGCCGTCGGGGCGTCGCCCTCCATGATCTCGAGCTGCTCGTCGAGGGTGAACATCGGCCGCAGCGCGATCTCCTGGCGCAGGAACTCCTCCGGGAGCTCGACGCCGGTGAGCGCGTAGAAGTCGGCCATCATCGCGACCGCCTCGTCGTTGTTGTCGCGGATGTAGTCGACACCGCGCAGGAAGACCGCGAGGTAGCGCGCGACGAGCTCGGGATTGGCCTCGGCGTAGTCGCGCCGCGCGATCAGGGCGCCGGGCACGATGGCGCCCGCGTCCTGGCCCGAGCAGAGCAGCTCCGCGCCGGCGCGGTCCTGCAGGGTGTAGATGTTGGGCGCCCACAGGCCGGCCATCTTGCCGGTGCCGCTGGCGAAGGCGCTGATGATCTCGCCCTGGTTCAGGTTCACCACCTCCACGTCCTCGGGATAGCTCAGCCCGAAGCTCTCGATGCAGGCCGCGGACGCGTACTCGCCCGTCGAGTTCGTGGTGACGAGCAGCCGCTGGCCGCGCAGCTGGCCGGCGGGATCGGCGCGGATCGCCTCCGCCTCGTCGCCGCGCACCATCATCGCGTTGGTGGCGCTCTCGTTGTTGGTGATGCCGATCGTGACGATGTCGAAGCGTGCGGCGCCCAGCACGGCCGGCGCGGAGCCGGTGCCGCCGACGTCCCAGTCGCCGGCGGCGGCCGCCGCGACCTGCGGCGCCCCCGAGGGGAACGTGGAGTAGCTCGGGGAGAGCCCGAGCTCCGCCCACCAGCCCTTCTGATCGGCGATGTAGTAGGGCAGCGCCCAGTAGAGTGCCGGCTGGTAGGACACCTGGATCTCGGTGACGGCGTCCTGGGCGGCCGCGGCGCCCGGAAGCGCCAGTGCCGCGGCGAAGAGCAAGGTGGTCGTCCGCTTGATGGCCATTTGATCGGTTCCCCTCTTGTTTTCAGACGTCGGTGCCCATCTGCTCGCGCAGGAGACGCCAGACCTGCCCGCGCAGGTGCGTGAAGCTCGGCTTCTCCATGACATCGTCGATGGGCTCTTCGGACCACGTCTCGGCCTGCCGCGTGGAGGCGACGTCGATCACCTCGCGGATGTGGCCGGGATTGCGGCCCATCACCACCACGCGGTCGGCGAGGTAGACCGCCTCCTCGACCGAGTGGGTGATGAACATGACGGTGCGCGGATTCCCCTTGGAGACGCGCACCAGCTCCTCCTGCATGATGGTGCGCGTCTGCGCGTCGAGCGCACCGAAGGGCTCGTCCATCAGGAGCACGCCCGGATCCGTCGCGTAGCTGCGGGCGATCGCCACGCGTTGCTGCATGCCACCCGACAGCTGATGGGGGTACTTGTCCGCCGTCCCCTCCATCTTCATCAGCTGAAGATAGTATTCGACGGCCTGCTCGCGCTCGCTCTTCGAGGCGCCGCGCGACCGCATGCCGAAGACGATGTTCTCGCGGACCGTCTTCCACGGGAACAGCGCGAACTGCTGGAAGACGACCGCACGATCGGGGCCCGGCCCCTTGACCGCCTTGCCGGCCACGCGGATCTCCCCGCGGCTGACCGATTCGAGTCCGGCGACCATGCGCATCAGCGTGGTCTTGCCGCAGCCGGATGGTCCGACGACCGAGATGAACTCGCGGTCGGCGACGTGCAGGTCCACCGCGTCGATCGCGAGGAAGGGCTTGGCGCCGCCCTCGCCGAAGATCTTGGACGCCTTGTCGATGACGATCTCGCTCATTGTCCTTCCCACTTCCGGCGTACCGCCGTCTCGACGGAGCGCAGCCCCACGTCGATGAGGAGACCGATCAGGCCGATCACCAGCATGGCGGTGATCACGGTCTGCGGGCTGAGGTTCGATTGGCCCTGGATCATGACGTAGCCGATGCCGGAGCTCACCACGATCAGCTCGGCCCCGATCAGCGATTGCCAGCCGAGGCCCGCCGAGACGCGCAGGCCGGCGACGATCGAAGGCAGGGCTCCCGGCAGGAGCACCTCGGTCGCGATCCGCAGCTCGGACGCGCCGTGGGTCTGCGCCGCCTCGATCAGGTGCTTGTCGACGAGGCGCGCCCCGCGATAGGCGTTGATCACGCACGGCGCGAAGGCGCCGGTGAAGATCACCATGATGGCGCCACCGACCCCGGTGCCGAACCAGAGGGCCGCGAACGGCACCCAGGCGAGAGGTGCGACGTAGCGATAGGCTTCGAAGACCGGCGTGACGATGTCCTCCAGCAGCCGGAAGCGGCCCATCATCAGGCCGAGCGGGACGCCGATCGCCGTGGCGAGGCCGAAGCCGCCGAGAAAGCGCAGGAAGGACGAGAAGGCGTGCTCCCACAGGAGCGCCCCGGCGAAGGGCCGCTGCATCATCGATATCGCGCGCTCGACGACCGACAGCGGCGACGGCAGAACGAACGCCGAGACGAGGCCGGCTGCCGTGACGCCCTGCCAGACGCCCAGGAAGAGAGCGAGGCCGGCGACCCCGTAGGTCCACAGAGGGATCTCGCGCGTCACGGCTCTGCCCTCCAGCGGATCAAGCGCTTCTCGAGCTTCGTCAGCAGGATGGTGGTGGCCGCGCCCGCGATCGCGATGGCCACCATGGCGACCAGGATCATCGGCGTGTTGACGTCGCGATAGGCGGTCTGCAGCGCCCGGCCGAGCCCCAGGAAGGCGCCGACCAGCTCGGCCGCGACCAGCGTCGTCCAGCTCGCCTGGAGAGACAGCCGCAGGCCGGTGAAGATCATCGGCGAGGCGTCGGGGAGGTAGACCTCGCGCACCACCCTCGAGGGCGTGGCGCCGTGGACCAGCGCGGCCTCGATCAGATGGCGGCGCACGTTGCGCACGCCGGTGTAAGTGTTGATGACGGACGGCACGAAGGCGGATACGAAGATCACGAACACCTTCGAGGCGTCACCGAGGCCGAACCAGACGATGGCGAGCGGGATCCACGCGAGCGGCGGTATCGGCCGCAGGACGAGGAAGATCGGATTGACGAAGGCCTCGACGCGACGGTCGTACCCCATCACGAAGCCGAGCGGCACGCCGACGCAGACGGCCGTGAAGAACCCGATCAGCACCAGCCGGATGCTCTGCACGACGTGCTCGACGAGCGTTCCGCCGGCATACCCGTCGGTCCAGATGCGCTCGAGAGCCGCCAGGAACGCTCCCGGCGAGGGGAAGCGCGCCGGGCCGACGAGACCGAGCACGCTCGTCGACAGCCACCAGACGACCAGGAGGACGACCACGGTGAGGACGCCCGTCACCACCGATCGTCCCGCCCGCAGCTTCGGCCGAACGCGTTTCGCCGGGGGCTGCTCCACGACCGTCATAGCCATCGTCCCCTCCCATGGACCGATGCCGATCCCTCGCGATTGTTTGCGCTTTCAATGAAGTGTATACGCTTACAATGACTGAGATCAAGCGCGAATCTGAGGGAGCTCCGCGGCTCGGCTCGACCACGCAGATCGACGTGGCCCGCCGCGCGGGCGTCTCGACCGCCACCGTCAGCCGGGTGCTCAACGGATCGCCGCTCGTCAGCGCGACCGCGCGGGAGAAGGTCGAGGCGGCCATCCGCGATCTCGCCTACCTGCCGCACGAGGCGGCGCGGTCCCTGGCGATGCGCCGGTCGCGGACACTGGGCGCGATCATCCCCACCCTGACCAACGCGATCTTCGCCACGGGCGTGAACGCCTTCGAGGAGGAGGCGCGCGCCCGGGGGCACGCGCTGTTCATCGCCGTCTCGAACTACGATCCGGTGCAGGAGGGCTTCCTGATCCGCCAGATGGTGGAGCGGGGGGTGGACGGCCTCCTGCTCGTCGGCAACGACCGCGCCGAGGACAGCCGCGCCATGCTGGCCGCGACGGGCCTTCGCTGCGCCTGTGCCTGGGCCTACGACGAGGCCGCGACGATCGCGAACGTCGGCTTCGACAATGCGGAGGCGATGGCGCCGGTGGTGGATCACCTCGTCGGCAGCGGGCGCCGGCGCGTGGCGGTTCTCGCCGGCGTTCTCGCGGGGAACGATCGTGCCCGAGCCCGCCTGGACGGAACGGTCCGGCGGCTGGGCGAGCACGGCCTCGCGCCGATCGCCGTGGCGGAGACGCGCTACTCGATCCGTCGGGCCAAGGAGGCCGCGCGCGAGCTGCTGACGCTCCGGCCGGACGCGCTCGTCTGCGGCAACGACGTCATCGCCTTCGGCGCGCTCTCCGCGGCTCGCGCCGCCGGCCGCCGCGTTCCCGACGACGTCGCGATCACCGGGGTCGACGACCTTCCGATCTCGGCGGAGGTCGATCCTCCGCTCACCACGGTCCGCATCCCCGCCGAGGAGATGGGCCGGCGCGCCGCCGCCGAGCTCATCGCGGCGATCCGCGAGGATCGCCCCGTCGCCCCGATCCGGCTCGGGACGCGGCTCGTCGTGCGCCGCAGCAGCTGGCGTCCGCCGACCGGCGGCACGGCGCGCTAGGAACGCAGCGCCGCCGCGGCGTCGAGGATGTGCTGCGCGACGACGTCGCAATCGTCCAGGCCGAAGGTCAGCGGCAGGCGCATATCGAACAGGCCCGAGAGGATGCTGTCTGTTGCGGGCACGCTCTGCGCGGGTACATAGCGCCAGCTTCGGTGCGCAGAGGTGAAGCCGACCGGCTCTGCCGCGCCGAACCACTTCAGCTCGACCCCGCGCGTCGCGCAGTCGGCGACGAAGGCGCGGGCCGCCTGCGCCGACAGGCCGGGCACCAGGAACTGGATCGAGGAGCCGACATAGAGCTCCTGCGGCGGGCGTTCCGGCAGGCGGATCGCGTCGTGCCCCGCGAGCCTCGCGGCCACGCGGTCGTAGCGCTCGTTCCAGCGGCGGATGGCGTCGTCGATGCGTGCGAGCTGCGGGCGCAGGATCGCCGCGCGCAGATTGTCCATGCGCGCCGACATGTTCGGCGTGTCGAGCCGGATGTCGGCATAGGCCTCCGGCGCGGGACCCGCGCCGTGGCGCTCGTAGAGCATGTAGCTCCCCGACAGCATGATCGCCCGCGCCATGAAGGCCGGGTCGTCGGAGGTGAGGAGGCCGCCCTCCCCGGCGTTGAGGTGCTTGTAGGTCTGCGTCGAGAAGCAGCCCGCGAGGCCGAAGCTGCCCGATCTTCGTCCGTTCCACTGTGCCCCCATCGTGTGCGCGCAGTCCTCGATCATCGTCAGGCCCGTCTCCTCGGCGAGGGCGGCGAGGCGGTCCATGTCGCAGAGATGCCCGCGCATGTGCGACAGCAGCAGGACCGTCGCGCCGCTGGCGCGCGCCTTCGCCGCGAGGTCGTCGAGATCGAGGACGAGGCTCTCCGTGATCTCGACGAGAACGGGCTCGGCACCGACGGCCGCGATCGCGCCGGGGACGGGGGCGAGGGTGAAGGCGTTCGTCAGGATGCGGTCGCCCGGGCGCACGCCGGCGGCGCGCAGGGCGATCTGCATCGCCTGCCCGCCCGAGGCGACGGCGAGGCAATAGCGTGAGCCCTGCCAGGCGGCGTAGTCCCGCTCGAGCTTCGCCGCCTCGGACTCCTCTCCGGGTGCGGTGTTGTAGCGGTGCAGCCTGCCGCTGCGCAGGACCTCGACAGCGGCAGTGATCCCCTCCTCGGGGATCGGCTCCTGCTGGGTGAAGCTGCCGGTGAAGCGAGGCCTGGTCATGACGGTCTCCGCGGCTGTTCCATTCGCGAGCGCGACGGCGCAGGATCGGACAGCCAGCTCGTGTTATGCAAGCGCTTTCATGCGTCTTCCGGCAAACTCGGCGGCGGCGGTGTGCCTCATGGGAGATGTCGAGGTCGCGGGCCGGGAAGGCGCGCTCGGCTACGAGGCGCTCCGCGCGGTCGACGACGGAAGCGGCGATCCGGGTGCGCTCGCGCTCGCAAGCCCCGGCTCGTACGCGCCGGCGCGATACCAGCCTTCCGATCCGCAAGGCACGACGAAGCAGTCCCTGACCCGGGCGGGTCCGCAGGAATTGGTTTCCGACGAAATCATCGAGTGAGAGTGGAGCGGGCGATCGGGATCGAACCGACGACATTCAGCTTTGGAAGTTCCACTTCGACCGACGTGGAAGCTTTGCCCAGCATGGGTTTCATGTCTGATGCGCGACGAGCTATACCACTGCCATACCATCAATCCGCCCTCGTCGTCGCCAGCCCGCCAGATAGCCGCTGGCCATCGCGCAGCTGGACCGGTCTCAAGCGCCGCGTCGCAGGATGCGGCCTGAACTGACGTTGCAGCGTTCACCATCGCGAACCGCCAGCATGCCGTTCAGTACGACGTGGCGAACCCCGCTGGGATGCCGCTTGGGTTCGGCAATGGAGCCCTTCAGGCCGAGCGACGCCAGATCCAGCACGACGAGGTCTGCTTTCATGCCGACGCCGAGCCGTCCTCGATCCTTCAATCCGATCCGTTCCGCGGGAAGTCCCGTGATCCTGCGGATCCCGTCTTCGATGCTGAGAAGCGCCTTGTCCTGCACGTAGGTCTTCAGGAACCGCACCGTCCAGTCGAAGCCGGAAAGCGACCCGATCAGGTCCACCGTTGGACCGGATACACCGAGCGCCATTGTGTCGGACATCACCGCACACTGATCGTGCCGAAGCGCCATTTCGAGATCTTCTTCGAAAAAGCTCTGCGAGGTCCACAACATGTGCAGCGCATCCTCGCCCTCCTCGAGCAGCAGGTCGAAGATCGTGTCCCATGCGTCGCGGTCGCGCTCGCTCGCGATCTCGGCGACACTCCGACCGATGATTTGCTTGTTGCTTGCGCGCAAAAAGTAGACCTTGTCCCAATGCTCATCCAGGACGATGCGCCACATCGGGGTCGGGTTGTCCCTGAGGCGCAACCGCATGCCGGGGTCGCCCAAACGATGCAGAAGTTTCTCGACGCCGCCTTCCCTTGCCCATGACGGCAGCATCGACGCCACGCCCGTATGCGACCAGTCGTGAGGGATAATGTCGAACGCGACGTCCACGCCAATGGAGCGCGCATGGTCGATCATGCCGAGCGTGTGCGCCATCGCGTGCGCCGGCCGGCCGTATTTCGGCTGTATGTGCGAGATCTGCGTGCGAACGTTTGCAACTCGGCCGATGGCGAGGGCCTCGCCGAACCCGAGGTCGTAGAAGCGATCCCGGTTGCGGACATGCGTCGCATGCATCGCCCCGTAAGCCGAGACGATCGCACAGAGCTGGGCCAACTCGTCTGTCGTCGCGCCGAGACCCGGCCAATATTCGAGCCCGGTCGACATGCCCCACGCGCCTTCATCCAGTGAGGCGTCGAGAAGCCTCTCCATGGCGGCGATCTCGTCGCTGCGGATTGCTCGCTTCTCGTCGCCCATCACGGCGGCGCGCAAGGCGCCGTGGCCGACATGGGCGAGGAAGTTGACGCCCAGATCCTGGCGTTCCAAGACGTCGAGGTACTCTCCGAAGCTGCTCCAGGCCACGTTCACGCCCGGGAGGCGCCCGATCATCCAGCGCTCCATCGCGGATGCATCGCGCACCGGAGCGAAGCTGAACCCGCATTGCCCGCCCAGTTCGCTGGTCACGCCTTGCAGTACTTGGCTGTCAGCTCTCCCGTCCGCGAGCAGCACCGCATCGGAATGGGTATGAATGTCGATGAAGCCCGGCGCCACGACGAACCCGGCGACGTCGATGACTTCGGCGGCGTCGGCGTCTGAGAGATCTCCGATGGCGGCGATCGAATCCCCGGTCACGCCGATATCGCCGCCGTATGCGGCGCGCCCGGTACCGTCGATGATCAGACCATTTCTTAGAATCGTATCGAACATCGGGTCTCCATTGCGGTTTATCAACGTGCGCCGTAGACGAGGTCCGGGAGGTAAGTGACCGTCGCTGGGAACAGCACGACGATCGCCATCCCCAGTATGTACGGCAGGATGAAGGGCAACGCGCCCACCGAGACCCGTTCCACGGTCAGGTTCGACAGACGCGCGGCGATGTTGAGGTTGCCGCCCATCGGCGGCGTCAGGAGTCCCACCTCGCAGCTGAGGATGAGGAAAATACCGAATACGAGCGGGTCGACGCCCATCGACACGCTGCTGGGAAGGAAGATCGGCGCGAAGAGCACGATCGTCGCCAGCGACTCCATGAAGGTGCCGACTGCGATCAGGAAGATGCCGATCATCAGCATTACGAACAAGGGCTGGCTCCACACCGCCGTCAGGAACGTTTCGACCGCGTCAGGGAGATCGTAGAACGCCAGAACCTGGCCGAATGCATAGGCCGGGGCGATGATGATCAGGATGCCGGCCATGAGCGCGGTGAAGCGAAGCGCCTCGAGAACGCCGGCGATCGTCAGCTTGCGATGGATGACGGTGCCGACGAAGAGCGCGTAGAACACCGCCACCGCTGCCGCCTCCGTCGGCGTGAACACGCCGCCGTAGATCCCCCCGAGCACGATGACCGGGGCCATCACCGACCAGCGGCCCTGCCAGGTGGCGCGGAGCAGAGGGCGAAACGTGAAGGGCTCGCCAGTGACCTCGCCGTACTCTCGGCGCGCGCAGATGGTGAATGCCACGCCGGCCATGATCAGCGCGACCAGGAGGCCCGGTATGATGCCGGCGAGAAAGATGCGCGGGATCGACTCGTTCGCGACGAGGCAATAGATGATCAGCAGGTTGCTCGGCGGGATAATGCTCCCGAGCGCGCCCGCGGACGCCGCGACACCTGCAGCGAAGGGCAGAGGATACCCCTGACGCTTCATCTCGGGAATCGTGACGCTTCCGATAGCCGCGGTCGTGGCTGGGCTCGATCCCGAGAGGGCCGCGAAGAGCGTGCAGCCGAAAATCGTCACGAGGGCCATGCTGCCCCGATAGCTGCCCACGAGCGTCTTCGCGATCGCGATCATGGTCTCGGCCATCCCGCCTTTCTCCATCAGGCGGCCAGCCAAGATGAACAGGGGAATGGTGAGCAGCGGGAACGGCTGCAGAGAGGAGATCCCGGTCTGAACGAGAAGGGTGAGGGGAATGTCGATCAGGAACAGCGCCAGGGCGGCGGTGAGGCCGACCGCGGCGAACAGCGGCATCCCGAGGATCATGAAGGCGACGAAGCCGAAGGTGACGATGACCGCGTTCATGCCGGAGGAGACTCCCCTGCGAGGTTGGCGGTCGCGCCCTCGACCTCGTCGATGCCCGGAAGGCCGTTGCAGCCATCGCGGACCCAGATCCAATAATTGACGATCGTGTGGAGCACGATCAGCACGTAGGCGATCGCGATGATCGAATGCGGGTAGAATTGATCGATGCCCAACGACGGCGATACGAATTCACGCCGCCAGAGTAGCGAGAGATACTGGTAGCCGAACCACAACATCATTCCGCAGAAGAGCAGGAACAGGAGGTCTCCCAGCATGACGGCGCCGAGGGCGAGCGGGCGCGGCAGCAGCCGCACGAGGACGAGAATTCGAATGTGAAACCTTTTTCGAATGCCGATCGCCGCTCCGAAGTAGACGGCCCAGACCAAGGCGGTCGTCGACAGCTCCTCCGTCCAGGTGATCGCGGACGAAAAGACGTAGCGGCTGACGACCTGCGCGAAGACGCAGATCGCCACGATTGCGAGCGCAAGCCGAGACAGGACGTCTTCGACAACGTGGATTGCGCGCAGGACGGCGATAGGGACGGTCATCGTGGTCTCGCAGAATCCGTCGTCCGCGCCGCCTCACATGCCCACGGCGCGGATCTTCTCGACCAGCGACCGGAAGTCTTCGCCCTTGTCCGTCGCGAACTCGTCTTGCACCGTCTGGGCCGCGGCGATGAACGCCTCGCGCTCGGGATAGGTCAGCTCCATCCCGTTGCGCTCGAGCTCGGCCCGGATCTCATCGAGCTGCGCCTGCATGACGTCGCGTTGATGCGCCTGCGCTTCGATGGCCGCCTGCCGCACCAGGTCAGCTTGACCGTCCGGCAGTCTCGACATGAAGCTGTCGCTTGCCAGCAGAGGCGTGAACCCGGTGAAATGTTCGAGAATCGCAAGATTGTCCGCGAACTCGTAGAACCGCATGTCGAGAACAACGCTTGTTCCGTTGTCTCCGCCGTCGATCGTGCCGGTCTGAAGGGCAGTGGGCGTCTCCGACCAGGCCATCGGCACCGGCTCCGCGCCGAACGCTCTGAACGTGGCTATCATGACTTCGTTTCGGGGAACTCTTACCTTCAATCCTGCAAGGTCTTCGATCGTGTTGATAGGCCGGACCGTATTGTAAAAATCTCGCACTTCAATGTTGTTGTAGCTGACGAGGTGGACGCCGGCCTGCGCAAGAAATTCCTCTCGCACGAACTTTCCGACGTCGCCATCGACAACCGCGAGCGCGTGGTCTCTGTCGCGAAAGATGTAGGGCAGAACGAATACGTCCATCAAGCCGAAATGGGGAGATATGTTGTTCACCGATACGAGGTATCCGTCCACGGTCCCGAGCTGGAGCGCCTTGACGGCGTCGTCCTCCGTGGCGACTTGCGCCGACGGCCGCAAGCGGACTTCGATGGCGCCGTTGGTCAGGTCAGCGACGCGCTCGGCGAATTTCTGCGCGAAGACCCCGTTGTTGGACTCCATGGGCGTCGCCCAACCGAGATTCATGATCGTCTGGGCATGTGCGGAAGAAAATAGGCCCGCTGACAGGATGCTGCCCAGGACAATTGCGAACGAAGTGGATTTCAACCGATCGTAGGTCATATTGATCCTCCCGTCGTGACTTTCGAGATTAGAGTAGCAAGCGCTGCGAAACGCACATAATATCATCTTGGCATCATGTGATGCCTGCACGGCATCGCGTGAAGTTCTCCATCGAAACTAGGCGGAGCGACCGATGGCAGAAGAGATCCAGGATCGAGCGCGATCGGCGAATGGCGCCAACCCGCTCGATAGCAAACGGCTGGATCAATTTCTCGCGGTCGTCGACGAGGGCAGCTTCCGGGGAGCGGCGCGGGTGCTCAACGTAGCGCAACCGGCGCTCAGCCGGAACGTGCGCGCCCTGGAGACGGCGCTCGATGTGAGCCTGCTCGAGCGATCGCGCAGTGGAGTCGTCCCGACGCAGGCGGGGGCTGCTCTGGCTGAGGGCGCGCGACGCCTCAGGAAGGACGCGGTCGACCTCGCGGTTCGGACCGTTCTCGCCGACAAGGGGGACGTCGGTGTTCTGCGCATCGCGTATACCGACTTCGCCATCGCAGGCGCCCTGCCGGCAATCGTCAAGCAATTGCGTTCACGCCTGCCGGGGATTTCTCTTCAGTTCGTTCCGCTCTTCACGAGCGAACAGATCGATGCGTTGAGGCTCGGTCAGATCGATGTCGGTTTTCTGACCGGGCCCCTTCGAAACCCCGAACTCGACGCTCGCGTCGTGCAGACGGACCGCCTCGTCGTCATAGCGCCTGACTCGCATTATCTGGCCTCGCGCTCGTCGGTTTCGATAGAAGCACTCCGCGACGAGGACTTCGTCTTCGGTGAAGCGCGCGCCTGGGCCCACTTCCTCGCCCATATCACCAAGCTTTGCTTCGGGCACGGCTTCCTGCCTCGAACGGTGCAGGAAGCGAGGGACAGCAGCGCAATACTGGGCCTGGTCGCCGCAGGCATCGGAGTCACGATCAACATCAGGCGAAACTTCGTCAATCAGGCGAACGGATGCGTCTGCCTCGAGATAGAAAACGAACCGTACGAAATTCAGACACTCATGGTAAGAAGTCGAGCCGACAACAGCCCTGTCGTGAAGAAGCTGTTCTCAGCCATCTGAGATTCAGTGCCGAAAGGGGGGAGCGCGGCAGCGCCCGGTATTCTGTATCGGCGTGCACAATACGGCTGGAAGAGCTTGCACCATGCGCGCCGGCGTCCGATGTTGCGGCGTCACGCCCGCCGCCGGGATCGGCGCGGAGAACGTCATCACGAGACCGCGCGTCACCGGTGCAAGGGAATTGGGGACCAGCTCAGCGGGTGCCGGCCCCCGGGCCGTGCACGCGGGATCCTCCATCTCGGAGGCAACCGTGAGGTTGAGAACCTCCACGCCGGCGGTCGGGGGCCCCCGCACTCAAGGTCGCCCCGCGCCCGGCCGCCTGCCGTGCGCGCCCGCCAGACCGTGAGGCTATCGGCCGTGCCGAGGCAGACCGTGGACTTCTTCGTTTTCAGGTTCCAGGCCGCGCCGCGACGCGTCACGCGCAGGACGAGCCCGGGCATGAGTTCTGAACGGCTCGGTGACGGGAGAGTGGAGCGGGCGATCGGGATCGAACCGACGACATTCAGCTTGGGAAGCTGACGTTCTACCACTGAACTACGCCCGCGACGGCCCCATAGATAGCGGCGCCGGCGGCGGCTCGCAAGCGGCATTTCGCGCCGGCCGCGCTGTGCCGTCGCGCCCGCGAACCGGGGCTGCTACGATCGCGTTCAGGTGCGGTGCGGCTCGGGTCCGGAGCGGCCGTGCGCAGGAGCGCTGTCCATGATCTGGTCCTTTCCCATCGGCGTCATCGCCGGCACCGTCGTCAAGATTCACGTCACCTTCGTCCTGTTCCTCGTCTGGATCGCCGGAGCGACCTGGCGGGCGGGTGGGCTCGAGGCGGCGGTGGCGACGACCGTCTTCGTTCTGCTTCTGTTCGCATGCGTGCTGGCGCACGAGTTCGGCCACATCCTGGCCGCGCGCCGCTACGGCATCCGGACACCCTCGGTGATCCTCTCGCCGATCGGCGGAATCGCGAGCCTCGAGCGCATCCCCGAGGACCCGCGCCAGGAGCTGATCGTCGCCGTCGCCGGGCCGGCGGTGAACGTCGTCATCGCCGTCGTGCTGTTCCTGATCCTGGGTGCGACGCTGGATACGACGAACTTCATGGAGATCGAGAACCCGGGCCTCTCCCTCGTCGCCCGGCTCGCGGCGGTGAACGTCATCCTCGTCGTGTTCAACCTCATCCCCGCCTTCCCGATGGACGGCGGGCGGGTGCTGCGGGCGCTGCTCGCCATGCGCATGCCGCACCCGCGCGCCACCGCCATCGCCGGGCGGATCGGGCAGGCGGCGGCCGTCGCCTTCGCCGTGATCGGCCTGTTCTACAACCCGATCCTGCTCGTCATCGCCATCTTCGTCTATCTCGCCGCCTCCGCCGAGGTGGAGCAGGCGCAGACCAAGGACGCGACGCGGGACGCGACGGTGGGCGAGGCCATGGTCAGCGTGGTCGAGACGCTCTCGCCCGGCGCCACGCTCGACGACGCCGTGGAATGCCTGATCCGCACCTCGCAGAAGGAGTTCCCGGTGCTCGACGGCGCCGGGCGCCCGCGCGGGCTCCTCACCCGTGACGCGCTGATTCCCGCCCTGCGCCACGGCACGCCCGACAGCCCCGTCCTCGACGTGATGACCCGCGAGATTCCCGAGATCGCCGCCGATGCGCCGCTGTCGGAGGGGATGCGCGTCCTCTCCGCCTCGCGCGCGCCGGCGCTGTTCGTGCTCGACGCCGCCGGCAAGCTGGTGGGGCTGCTCACCCGCGAGAATCTCGCCGAGGTGATGATGGTCCGCCAGGCCCGCCCGGACTGGCCGCTGCACGCCCCGCGGAGCCAGGCGTCCTGGAAGGACCACACCTACGGGTGAGCCGGCTTCGAGGCTCCGGGCGCGCCGCTCGACCCCTCGGCGACGCCTCCGGCCACGGTGTGGACGCACCCGGCCTGTCGCGCTAGCCTGCCTGGGCGGCATTTCGGGGGACGACGAGCATGGTTCTGGACGGGGGCTGGACGGGCGCGCGCGCGATGCGCCTCGCCGTCGCGGGGCTCGCTGCCCTGCTGCTCGGCGCGTCGGGCGGCCTCGGGCCGGCGATCGGGCAGGAAACCGGGCTCGAGGGCGGGCAAGCCGCGGCCTGCGCGTACACGGTCGACGGGGAATGCGACGAGCCGGGGATCGGCACCGGCGTCTGCGCGGCGGGCACCGACGCCTGGGATTGCCGGCGCGAGGGTCCGCTCTCGGCGAACGCCTGCTACTACGCGCGCGACGGGGAGTGCGACGAGCCCGGCACCGGCACCGGCCTGTGCCCGCCGGGCACGGACACGAAGGATTGCCGCGGCCGTCCGAGCCCGGTCTTCTCCGGCCGGGACGATCGCGTCTTCGTCGACGCGACGCGCCCGCCCTGGAGCAGCATCGGCCGGCTCGAGACCGAGAACGGCCATTGCACGGGCGTGCTCGTCGGCCCGCGGCTGGTGCTGACGGCCGCCCATTGCCTGTTCGAGGCGGAGACCTCGAACGTCCGCGACCCCGCGGTCGAGTTCGTCGCCGGGCTGGACGGGCCGCGCGCGGTGGCCCGCAGCGCCGTGGTGCGGGAGATCCTGGCGGACGGGTTCGACAACGCGCGTCATGCGGACACGAGCGACATCGACGGGCTCGACTGGGCCTTCCTCGTCCTCGCCGATCCGATCGGCGACGTCGCCGGCTTCATGCGGATCGATCCGGGCGCGGCGGCGGACCTCGCGCGCCACTTCGAGGAGGGCCTGCTCGCCGCCGTGACGCAGGCGGGCTACAGTGCCGACAGCCACCTGAAGCTCACGGCCCACGAAGGCTGCGCCATCACCCGGCTGTTCGACGACGGCACGTTCTTCCACGATTGCGACGCGATCGACGGCGATTCCGGCTCGCCGATTTTCCGCCCCGAAGGGGACGGCTTCGTCGTGCTCGGCTTGATGTCGGCGAGCTATCCCGACGGCGAGAGCCAGAACGAAATGGCGGTCGCGGCGCCGCGCTTCTACGAGGCCTGGCGGCGGCTCCTGAAGGAGGTGCGCTGACGCAGCCTCCCATCGGCCCGCCGTCGGCGTTATGCAGGGGCATCCACACGCACGAGCCGGAGATACCGCCATGCCCCATCCCGCCCTTCAGCCCGGCGCCACCGCCGTCGTCACCGGCGGCGCCGCCGGGATCGGCCTCGCCGCCGCGAGGCGCTTCGCCGAGATGGACCTCAACATCGTCGTCGCCGATCTCGGCGAGGACCGTCTCGCGCAGGCGGCAGACGCGCTCGCGGCCGTCGCGCCGCGGGGCGGGCAGGCGGTGCTCGCCCGCGCCTGCGACGTCTCGCGCCTCGACGCGCTCGTCGCCCTCGAGGCGGAGGTCGCGGACCGGTTCGGCGGGACGGACGTGCTCATGAACAATGCCGGCATCCAGCCGGGCAGCGCCCTCTACGGCCCCCGCGACGCCTGGGAGCGCGTGATCGCCGTGAACCTTTGGGGCGTGATCAACGGCGTCCAGGCGATCGTGCCGGGGATGAAAGAGCGCGGCCGGCCCGGGCTCGTGATCAACACCGGCTCGAAGCAGGGCATCACCACCCCGCCGGGCGACCCGGCCTACAACGTCTCGAAGGCGGGCGTGAAGGCGCTCACCGAGGCGCTCGCCCACGACCTGCGCCAGGACCCGGGCTGCCCCATCTCCGCGCATCTGCTCATCCCCGGCTTCGTCTTCACCGGGCTGACGGCGCGCGGCCGCACCGAGAAGCCCGCCGGCGCCTGGACGCCGGAGGAGACCGTCGGCTTCATGCTGGAGCGCGTCGAGGCGGGCGACTTCTACGTCCTGTGCCCGGACAACGAGGTGACCCGCGCCATCGACGAGAAGCGCATCCTCTGGGCCGCCGGCGACATCGTCGAGAACCGCCCGGCGCTCTCGCGCTGGCATCCGGACTGGGGGGAGGCGTTCAAGGCGTACATGGAGAAGAGGTGAGGCGGGGGTCGGCTCGCGGCCTCGCGATCGCCGGGGGGGACCGGCAATCCGGGAGCGATGGATCGCAACGGACGAAGACGATATAATTTGTCAATTGACAAGATAGCGATGGGGGCCTAGCTTGTCGCGCAAGAAGCACACGTCGAAAGAGATCGAGGCGGTGCTCCGGGAGCTGGAGGCTCTCGGGTGGGTCGTCGTGGAAGGGCGAGGGCACGCGTGGGGTCTGCTGCGATGCCCGGCCAACAGCACGGACTGCCGGTGCGGCGAGTTCTGCCAGATGTCGGTCTGGTCGACTCCCGAGGACCCCGAGCGGCATGCGAAGAAGCTGCGGCAGAAAGCTCTGGCGTGCATCAAGATCGACAAGGACGATGACGACCGTGGCACAGCAATTTGAGTTCGAGCTCGTTTTCGCCCTCCCGGATGGCGATCATGATCCGTTTACGCTCTCGAATGCCGTCTTCGACGCGGGCTTCGAAGAGTCTCTGGTCGGTACAGGGGTCCCGGGCCTTCTCGGCGTCGAGCTCGAAGCGGAGGGCGACGACGCCGAGAGCGTGATCCTGGGGGCCGCACGCGCCGTGATGAAGACGCTGCCGCCGGGAACGAGATTGCGCGAGGTGCGGCCCGACCTCGTGAGCCTGGCGGACGTCGCCGAGAAGCTGAACGTCAAGCGGCAGGCGCTACAACAGCGAAGGATGCCGCCACCGAGCATCGGCGGTCTCTACCGGATCGACGAGATCGCCGTCGCCTTGAGCGATGCGACGAAACCGGAGCCGGGGAGACGGCGCCCACGGTTCGACATGGAAAACATCGAGAAGTGGCTCCGCGCGGGCTGCGCTGCGCGCCGTGTCAATGCGAAGCTCACGACCTGCGAGCTCGATCCCGTATCGATCGAGTTCGTTGCAGAGAGGCGGGAGCGGCAGGAACGAGAAACGATCTGATCATTGCTCGCCGTCTTCACGTCGCACTCTGCTCGGCGTGGCCACGGCATCGTGGGGCGGCCGTCATCGCCGGCGCCCTTGCATCGCATCATCAATCCCACTATGTCCGACCGGACAATCCCCGCCCCAGCGCCAGCGTCATCACGCGGTCATGGTCGCGCCGCCACACCAAAAGGCGCGCCCGGAAGGCGGCTCCCGTTCGGAAGAGACCATGCAGCTGCGCAACATCGCGATCATCGCGCATGTCGACCACGGCAAGACCACGCTCGTCGACAAGCTCCTCTCGCAGTCGGGGGCGTTTCGCGAGAACCAGCGCGTCGCCGAGCGCGTGATGGATTCGAACGACCTGGAGAAGGAGCGCGGCATCACCATCCTCGCCAAGGCGACCTCGGTCGTCTGGAAGGACGTGCGCATCAACATCGTCGACACGCCGGGCCACGCCGACTTCGGCGGCGAGGTGGAGCGCATCCTCTCCATGGTGGACGGC
The DNA here is from genome assembly GCA_051117315.1 of Salinarimonas sp. GTDB lineage: Bacteria > Pseudomonadota > Alphaproteobacteria > Rhizobiales > Beijerinckiaceae > Salinarimonas. Next base: position 72,730 of record JBNPEA010000052.1, read on the forward strand.
GCCATCGTGTTGGTCGACGCGGCCGAGGGGCCGATGCCGCAGACCAAGTTCGTGGTCTCGAAGGCGCTCAAGATCGGGCTGAAGCCGATCGTGGCGATCAACAAGATCGACCGTCCCGACGCGCGCCACGTCGAGGTGATCAACGAGGTCTTCGACCTCTTCGCCGCGCTCGACGCCACCGACGAGCAGCTCGACTTCCCGATCCTCTACGGCTCGGGCCGCGACGGCTGGATGGCCACCGCGCCGGAGGGGCCGCAGGACCAGGGCCTCGGACCGCTGTTCGACCTCGTGCTCGACCACGTGCCGCCGGCGGACACCGATCCCGGCCCGTTCCGCATGCTCGGTACGCTGCTCGAGGCGAACCCCTTCCTGGGGCGTATCGTCACGGGGCGCATCGCCTCGGGCGTGGTGAAGCCCAACCAGACCATCAAGGTGCTCGACCGCAAGGGCGGCATCGTCGAGCAGGGCCGCGTCTCGAAGATCCTCGCCTTCCGCGGCATCGAGCGCCAGCCGATCGAGCAGGGCGAGGCGGGCGACATCGTCTCCATCGCCGGCCTCTCGAAGGGCTCGGTGGCCGACACGTTCTGCGATCTCTCCGTCGAGACGCCGATCCAGGCGCAGCCGATCGACCCGCCGACCGTCACCATGTCCTTCATCGTCAACGACAGCCCGCTCGCGGGCACCGAGGGCGACAAGGTCACGAGCCGCATGATCCGCGACCGCCTGATGAAGGAGGCCGAGGGCAACGTCACGCTCAAGATCGAGGAATCGGCGGACAAGGACTCGTTCTACGTGTCGGGCCGCGGCGAGCTGCAGCTCGCGATCCTGATCGAGACCATGCGCCGCGAGGGCTTCGAGCTCGCCGTGTCGCGCCCGCGCGTCGTCTTCATGAAGGACGAGGCGACCGGCGAGACGCTGGAGCCGGTCGAGGAGGTCGTGATCGACGTCGACGAGGAGCACGCTGGCGTCGTCGTGCAGAAGATGTCGGAGCGCAAGGGCGACATGATCGAGATGAAGCCGTCGGGCGGCAACCGCCAGCGGCTCGTGTTCTACGCCCCGACCCGCGGTCTGATCGGCTACCAGTCCGAGCTGCTCACCGACACGCGCGGCACCGCGATCATGAACCGGCTGTTCAAGGCCTACGAGCCCTACAAGGGCGAGATGGCCGGGCGCACCAACGGCGTGCTCATCTCCAACGAGATGGGCGAGGCGGTGGCCTTCGCCATGTGGAACCTGGAGGATCGCGGCCCGATGGTGATCGAGCCCGGCGCCAAGGTCTACCAGGGCATGATCATCGGCATCCACACCCGCGACAACGACCTCGAGGTCAATGTCCTCAAGGGCAAGAAGCTCTCCAACGTGCGATCCACCGGCAAGGACGAGGCGGGGCGCCTCACCCCGCCGATCCGCATGACGCTCGAGCGCTCGCTGGCCTGGATCCAGGACGACGAGCTCGTCGAGGTGACGCCCAAGAACATCCGCCTGCGCAAGGCCATCCTCGACCCCAACGAGCG
>JBNPEA010000011.1:0-15427 GCA_051117315.1 Salinarimonas sp.
GCGCCCGCCTTCACCACGGCGACGGCGTGGAGGAGCGCCGAGACGGGCGCCGGCGCGGCCATCGCCGCCGGCAGCCAGCCGTGCAGCGGCACGAGAGCCGCCTTCACGCCGATGCCGAAGACGAAGAGGGCGAAGACGAGGCGCAGCGTCGTCTCGTCCACGGCGTCGAGCGCCGCCGGCTCGGCGAAGGCGACCGGGCCGACCGCGCTCTCGAGCCGGACGATGGCGGCGAGCAGCGCCGCGCTGCCCGGCATCGTGTAGGCGAGGTAGCGCCGGCCCGCCGACAGCGAGGCCGCATCCCCCTTGTGCACGACGAGCGGCCAGGTCGAGAGGGTGAGGAGCTCGTAGAAGACGAAGAACGTCACCAGCGTGCCGGAGAAGGCGATCCCGGTCGTCGCCGCGACGCACAGCGAGAAGAAGCCGAAGAAGCGCGAGAGGTCGCGCGTCCCCTCGAGATAGGCGATGGCATAGATCGTCGTGAGCAGCCACAGCGCCGCCGAGAGCGTGACGAAGAGGAGCGACAACGCGTCGACGCGCAGCACGAGGGCGAGGCCCGGCGCGAGGTCGAAACGGGTATCGTAGATCGCGCCGTCCGCGACCTCGACCAGCATGAAGCCGACGAGCGCGATCTTCAGGACCGCCCCGCCGAGGTTGAGCCCGTTGCGCCAGCCCGCCTGGTCGTCCTGCAGGAAGAAGGTCGCGAGCGCCGGCGCGAGCGAGGTCGCGATGATGAGGACGGGAAGGAGCCCGTTCATTCGAGCCCCACCGTTGCGGCGCCGGGACGTCCGATGGCGAGCAGCGCCGTCGGCCAGGCCGAGGCGAAGCCGAGCGCGATGGCGAGCCCGGCGAGGAGGAGCGGGATCGCCTCGCGCGCCCGGGAGGGCGGCGAGCCCGTCGGCTCGGCCTTCGGCGCGCCCTCCTCCCCCGCACCCTCTCTGGCGAACAGCCGGCCGAGGACCGGGAAGAGGTAGAGCGCCGAGAGGAGCCCGCCGCCGAGGAGGACCACGCCCCAGGCCCACTCGCCTGAGGCGAAGGCCGCGACGAGAAGCAGGTACTTGGCGATGAAGCCGCCGCTCGGCGGCAGTCCCATCAGGGTCACCGCGGAGAGCCCGATGGCGAAGGCGGTCATCGGCATCGCCCTCGCGAGCCCCGAGAGGCCGGCGATCCGGTCGTGGCCGAGCCGTTCGAGGACGAGGCCGGCGGCGAGGAACAGCGCCGCCTTCGCCAGCGCGTGCGAGACGCCGTGCAACAGCGCCCCGCTCCAGGCGCCGGCGGCCCAGGGCTGCGCCGAGAGCGCGCCGCCGGCGAGCGGGAACAGCAGGAACAGGTAGCCGATCTGGGCGATGGTGGAATAGGCGACGAGCAGCTTGAGCCGCTCCTGCCGGAGCGCGAGCACCGATCCGTAGAGGATCGCCGCCGCGCCGAGGCCGCCGAGCAGGGGCCCGAGCGCCGGCCCCGCGGCGCCGGGCAGCGCCTCGAGCCACAGCCGCGCGAGGACGACGAAGGACGCCTTCGGAACGAGGCCGGACAGGATCGCGGAGGCGGGAGCCGGCGCGCCGGCATGCGCCGGCGGCAGCCAGGCGTGCAGCGGGAAGAGCGCCGTCTTGGCGCACAGGCCGGCCGTCATCAGCGCGCCGGCGACGAGCGTCGGCGTGCCCTCCGGGGCGCGGGCGCCGAGGAGCGCGATGTCGAGCGTGCCGCTCGTGGAGTAGAGCAGGACCGCGCCGGCGAGGTAGAGGAGCGAGCCGGTCAGCGCGAAGAACGCGTAGCGGATCGCGGCCGCGAGCGTCTCGGCCTTGCCCTCCAGGGCGACGAGCCCGATCGCGGCGAGGCTCAAGAGCTCGAGCGCGACGTAGAGGTTGAACAGGTCGCCTGCGAGGAAGACGGCGTTCAGCGCGCCCCAGGCGAGATGCGCGAGCGCGACGAAGGCGTAGCCGCGCCGCGTCTCGCGCAGGCGCGCGACGAGGCCGCCGCGGGCGAAGGCGAGCGCCGCGACCATGACGACGAGCGTCGTCGCCACGAAGGTCGCCGCGAGGCCGTCGGCGACGAGCGCGATCCCGAGCGGGGGCGCGAAGCCGCCGACGGCGATCCGCGCGGGTCCGTTCTCGGCGACGCCGGCGACCAGCGCGGCCGCGACGAGCGCCATGGCGGGCCCGGTGACGACGATCAGGTCGCCCGCGCGCCGTCCCATCACGAGCGCGGCGAGGGCGCCGGCGAGCGGCAGCGCCACGGCGAGCGCCGCGGCGAAGGCGGACGGGTCGAGCGGCTCCGTCATGACGCCTCGGGCCGCCCCGCCTCGCCGCCCTCCGGCGGCGGCGTCTCCTCCGGCAACCCCGCCCGGCCCGTGAGCGCGGCGTAGCGTCCGGCGAGTGCCGTGATGAGCGCGGTGGCGGAGAAGGCGACCACGATGCCGGTGATGATCAGCGCCTGCGGCACCGGGTCCGGGCCGAGCGGGCGCATGCCGGCGGCGCCGAAGACGATGAAGAGGCCCGATCCCATGATGTTGAAGCCGACGAGGCGGCGCAGCGGATGACGTCGCGCGACGAGGCCGTAGAGGCCGAGCCCGACGAGCGCGGCGCCGACGAGCGCGTAGAGCATGGCGTGCGGCGCGAGATCGGGGCTCACGGCGCGCCTCCGGGCGAGGGGCGCGCCGGCGGGCCGAGCACGAGGAGCGCCAGCGTCGCGGCGATCGAGACCGTGAGCGCGGTCTCGACGACGAGGACGAGCGTCCCGGCGACGGCCTCCGGGAAGGCGAGGAAGGTCCCGCCGAGCGCGCCGACGACGCCGAGCCCCAGGAACACGGCCGGCCCGAGCGCCAGCGCGAGGCGCACGGGCAGGCGCGACACGGCCGGGGGCTCGACCAGCCCCGCCATGGCCGCGAGGAGGTAGACCGCGGCGAGGATCGTGCCGCCCTGGAAGGCGCCGCCGGGCGCGTAGGCGCCGGCATGGACGACGTAGATCCCGATGACGATCCCGATCGAGGGGACGAGGCGCGCGAAGGTCGCCATCACGCCGCCGGGGCGTGCGTGCTGGCGCAGGCCCGGGAGCCCGCCCCAGTCCCGCTCCAGGCTCGCGGCCCAGACGCCGACCAGGGCGGCGAGGAGGACGATCGACTCGATCAGCGTGTCGTAGCCGCGAAACACGATGAGGACGGCGGTGACCGGGTTCTCGACCCCGCTCGCCGCCAGGTTGCGCGCGACCTCCGGGCCGAGCCCCGGCCGGTCTTCCGGCAGCGCCAGGACCGCGAGCGCGATCGCCCCGGCGACGCCTCCCGCGCCGAGCGCCGCCAGCGCCGTCCCGACGGGCGGCGTCGGGGCGGGCTCGACCGCGCCGATCCGCGCCAGCCGCGCGACGGCGCCGACGAGGAGGACGCCCGTCAGCCCCGCGCCGATCGCCGCCTCCGCGAGCGCGACGTCGATCGCTCCGAGCCGCACCCAGGCGAGGGAGGCGAGGAGGCCGTAGACGACGAACGCCACGACGCCTCCGAAGAGGTCGCGCCCGGCGACCGCCGCGAGCGCCGTCGCCAGCAGGAGACCGCCGAGCGCGAGATCGAAGGCGAGCCCCGCGACGGATGCGACGCCGCTCGTCATCGCTCCTCCGGGGGTGGGCGCCGGGGCAGCGCCGCGCGTGCCACGAGCTGCGCCGCGGTGCCCGCCGCGAGCATGGCGAGCGCCCACACACCGACGACCTTCAGCGCCGGCAGGAGCCCGCCGAGATGCGGCATCACGCCGAGCACGACGAAGCCGAGCCCGAGATTGTCGGCCTTGGTCAGCGCGTGCAGGCGCGTGTGCAGGTCGGGAAAGCGCAGGAGCCCGACGGTGCCCGCGACGAAGAAGCCGACGCCGACGGTCACGGCGGCGAGGCTGAAGAGGTCGAGCGCGCTCATCGGCCCGTCGCCTCCGTGCCCGCGCCGATCTCGGCCTCCTCCTCCTCGGGATCGCCCAGGCCGTCGTGGCTGGCGCTCTTGACGAAGGCGACCGTGGCGAAGGCCGCGAGCAGCGCGAGGACGAGGGCGACGTCGATCGCCGCGGTCTCGCCCGTCGCCGCGGCGAGCAGGAGGGTGACGGCGACGCCGCCGGTGCCGACGAGCTGTGCGCCCATCATCCGGTCGGCGGGCGTCGGCCCGCGCAGGACCCGCACGAACGCACCCGCCACGGTGAGGAGCAGGATCGCGGCGAAGGCGAGGAAGGCCGCGCTCATCCGCGCCGCTCCTCGTCCGTGCGCAGGGCCGCGGCGAGGCGCGCCTCCTCGGCCCGCACCGCGCCGGCAACGTCCCCGCGCACGTCGAGGCAGTGGACGAGGATCGCATCTCCGGCGCTGCCGGCGCTCAGCGTGCCCGGGAGAAGCGAGAGCTCGGTCTCGAAGGCGACGCGCGCCCCGCCGTCGGGCAGGCCCGTCGGCAGGACGCGCCAGCCCGGTGCGAGCGGCATGCGCGGATGGAAGGCCCGCCAGGCGACGTCGACGCCGCCCGCGACCGAGCGCGCGAGAAAGCCCGCGAGGAATCGCCCCGCCGCGAGCGGCGCCAGGCGCCGGTCCCGGGGCGGCAGCAGCCGCAGGCTCACGAGCGCGGCGCAGAGTATCGCAACGAACGCGAGCCAGGGCTTTCCGGCGCCGCCGGTCAACACGATCCAGAGCCCCGTGAACAGGGCCGAGCGCTCCAGAAACGCGCGCATGTCGCCATCCCTGTCCGGTTGCAGGTTCCGTCCGGCCGCGAGCCTGTCCTGGGCCGGACGCGAGGCACGGTAGCCGACGGCCTGACGCGCGAGCAAGAGACGACGCTCCGAGGACCGATGTGCACGGGAAAACAAGCTCAGCAGGAATGCGCTGAGGGGGCGGGCCTCGAGGCGGGCAAACCCACGCCGCCAGGATGCCGAGAACGCTCCGCCGAAGGCTCGCCCGGCCCGGCCGCGGTCGCCGCCGCCGGTCCGCGGATTGACAATCCTCAATCCCGCTCAGGCCGGCGGCATGGATACTCGCGGCGACCTTGGAGCCCGCGCCATGACCTCCCTCTCGACGTCTCCGTCGCGCTTCGCGCCGATCGAGAAGAGCCCAGCCGACACGGCGACCGCGAACCTGCGAGACGTCGACGCCGCGCGCGCGACCTTCTCGTGGGAGTCCGCCCGGGCGGTGCTCGACGGCCTGCCGGGCGGAGCCCTCAACATGGCGCACGAGGCGGTGGACCGGCACGTCGCGGCCGGGCACGGCGACGCGCGCGCACTGCGCTTCGTCGTCGCCGACGGGACGCGGCGGGACCAGACCTACACCGATCTCGCCCGGGAGACCGCCCGATTCGCCAACGTGCTGCGCGGGCTCGGCGTCGCGCCCGGAGAGCGGGTCTACACGCTGCTCGGCCGCGGGCCTTCGCTCTACACGGCGGTGCTCGGGACGCTGAAGGCCGGCTGCGTGCTCTCGCCGCTCTTCGCCGCCTTCGGCCCGGAGCCCGTCCAGGCGCGCATGACGATCGGCGAGGCCTCCGTCCTCGTCACCACCGAGCGGCACTATCGCCGCAAGGTCGCGCCCTGGCGCGACGCGCTGCCCTCGCTGAAGCACGTCCTCCTCGTCGACGCCGACAGCGACGGTGCGGAGGGGACCGCCTCGCTCGCGGCGCTGATGGGAGAAGCGTCGCCCGATTTCGAGACCGTGCGCACGCGCCCGGAGGACATGGCGCTCCTCCACTTCACTAGCGGTACCACCGGCCGTCCGAAGGGCGCCATCCACGTGCACGAGGCGATCCTCGCCCACGTCGTGACGGGCCGCTACGCCCTCGATCTGCACGCCGGCGAGGTCTACTGGTGCACCGCCGACCCCGGCTGGGTGACGGGCACCTCCTACGGCATCCTCTCGCCGCTGGCGAACCGCGCGCGCCTCGTCGTCGACGAGGCCGAGTTCGACGCCGAGCGCTGGTACGGCATCATCGAAGCCGAGCGCGTCGGCGTCTGGTACACCGCGCCCACCGCCATCCGCATGCTGATGAAGGCCGGCGCCGAGCTCGCCCGCGCGCACGACCTGTCCTCCCTGCGCTTCCTCGCGAGCGTGGGCGAGCCGCTCAATCCCGAGGCGGTGGTCTGGTCGAGCGAGACCTACGGCCGGCCCTTCCACGACAATTGGTGGCAGACCGAGACTGGCGGCATCATGATCGCCAACACGGCGGCGATGGAAATTCGCCCCGGCTCGATGGGCAAGCCGCTTCCCGGCATCGAGGCAGCCGTCGTCGAGCGCCGCGGCGACGACGTCGCTGTGGTGGAGGAGCCGCTGCGCCCCGGCGAGCTCGCGCTCGCGCCCGGCTGGCCCTCGATGATGCGCGGCTACCTGCACGAGGAGGCGCGCTACGCCAAGGCCTTCGCAGGCGGCTGGTATCTCTCCGGCGACCTCGCCATGCGCGACGCCGACGGGTATTTCTGGTTCCTCGGCCGCGCCGACGACATGATCAAGTCCGCCGGCCACCTGATCGGGCCGTTCGAGGTGGAGAGCGCGCTCCTCGAGCACCCGGCGGTGGCCGAGGCCGGGGTGATCGGCCTGCCGGACCCCGTCGCGGGCGAGGTGGTCGTCGCCTACGTCGCGCTCAAGCCCGGCCACTCGGGCGACGACGCGCTCGAGCGCGATCTCTCGGCGCACGCCCGCAAGCGGCTCGGCCCGGCGGTGGCGCCGCGCCGGATCGTGTTTCGCCAGAACCTGCCGAAGACGCGCTCGGGCAAGATCATGCGCCGGCTGCTCAAGGCCCGTGCGCTGGGGCTCCCGGAGGGCGACCTCTCGACCCTGGAGAGCGAGGAGCGATGAGCGCCGCCGACAAGCCGCGGCTGACGCGCGAGCACGAGCTCGCCCTCCTCGCCGGCATGATCCGCATCCGGCGCTTCGAGGAAGCCTGCGCCGAGCTCTACACGCGCGAGACGATCCGCGGCTTCCTCCATCTCTACGACGGCGAGGAGGCGATCGCGGTTGGGGTATCGGCCGGCTTGCGTCCCGAGGACCGGGTCGTCGCCACCTATCGCGAGCACGGCCACGCGCTCGCCCGGGGCGTGCCGATGGCCTCGCTCTTCGCCGAGATGACGGGCAAGGTCGAGGGCTGCTGCCGGGGGCGGGGCGGCTCGATGCATCTGTTCGATCGGGCGCGGAATTTTCACGGCGGCAACGCCATCGTCGGCGGCGGGCTGCCGCTGGCCGTGGGCCTCGCACTGGGCGACGCGATGCAGGGCCGCGGGGCGGTGACAGTGTGCGTTTTCGGCGAGGGTGCGGCGGCCGAAGGCGCGTTCCACGAGAGCCTCAACCTCGCGGCGCTCTGGCGGCTCCCCGTCCTGTTCGTCTGCGAGAACAACCTCTACGCCATGGGCACCGCGCTCGCCCGCTCGGAGGCGCAGCCCGACATCGCGGCGAAGGCGGCGGGCTACGGAATGCCTGCGGAGGCGCTCGACGGCATGGACGTCGTCGCCGTCGAGGCGGCGAGCCGCCGGGCGCTCGCCGCCATCCGCGAGGGCGGCGGTCCGGCCTTCCTGGAGGCGCGCACCTATCGCTTCCGTGCGCATTCCATGTTCGATGCGCAGCTCTACCGCGAGAAGGAGGAGATCGAGACCTGGCGGGTGAAGGGTCCGATCGTGCGCTTCGAAGCCTGGCTCACGGAAACGGGCGTCCTGCACGAGACCGACCGCGCCCGCATCGAGGAGGAGATCGCGGCCGAGATCGCCGAGGCCCGCGCCGCCGCCGAGGCGGGGACCTTGGAGCCCGTCTCGGAGCTCGCGCGCTTCGTCACCGCCGACGAGCGGCCCGCGCCGCCGCCGCCGCCCGCGCGCGAGCCGGCGGCTCCGGTCGAGACGACCTATCGCGAGGCGGTCAAGCAGGGCATCCGCGACGCGCTCTCCCGCGACGAGCGCGTGTTCCTGATGGGCGAGGACGTGGGGCGCTACGGCGGCTGCTACGCCGTGACCAAGGGCATGCTCGACGAGTTCGGCGAGGAGCGCGTGCGCGACACGCCGCTCTGCGAACTCGGCTTCACCGGCGCGGGGATCGGCGCGGCCATGGCCGGCATGCGGCCGATCGTCGAGATCATGACGGTGAACTTCTCTCTGCTCGCCCTCGACCAGATCCTCAACAACGCCGCCACGCTGCGGCACATGTCCGGCGACCAGTTCGGGGCGCCGGTGGTGATCCGCATGGCGACGGGCGCGGGGCGCCAGCTCGCTGCGCAGCACTCGCACAGCCTGGAGGGCTGGTACGCCCACATCCCGGGCCTGCGGGTGCTGGCCCCGGCGACGCTCGAGGACGCGCGGGGCATGCTCTGGACGGCGCTGCAGGAGCCCGACCCCGTGCTGATCTTCGAGCACGTCATGCTCTACAACCGCAAGGGCCCGCTCTCGCCCGACGCCGGCCCCGTCGACATCGACCACGCCGCGATCCGCCGCCCCGGCCGCGACGTGACGCTCGTCGCCTATGGCGGCACGCTGTGGAAGGCGCTCGAGGCGGCGGAGGCGCTGGCGGGGGAGGGGATCGAGGCGGAGGTGATCGACCTGCGGGTCCTGCGCCCGCTCGACGACGAGACCCTCGTCGCCTCCGTCCGGCGGACCCGCCGCGCGGTGCTCGTCGACGAGGGCTGGCGATCCGGGAGCCTCTCCGCGGAGATCGGGATGCGGCTCGTCGAGCAGGCCTTCTACGACCTCGACGCCCCGCTCGCCCGCGTCTGCGCGGCGGAAGTGCCGATCCCCTACGCCGCGCACCTGGAGGAGGCGGCGCTGCCGCAGGTCCCCGCCATCGTCGCCGCCGCGCGGGCGACGATGGGGCACGGGTGAGGGCCGGCCATGGGCCTGTACCGCATGCCCTCGCTGGGCGCCGACATGGAGGCGGGGACGCTCGTCGAATGGCTGGTCGAGCCGGGTGCCGGGGTGGCGCGTGGCGACGTCGTCGCCGTGGTGGAGACGCAGAAGGGCGCGATCGAGATCGAGATCTTCGAGACGGGCGTGCTGACGCGCCGCCTGGTCGCGGTCGGCGAGACGGTGCCCGTCGGCGCGCCGCTCGCGGAGATCCGCGTCCCGGGAGAAGCGGCTGCCGCAGAGGAAGCGCGCGTGGAGCCCGCCGAGGCCATTGCGCCCGCCCCGCCGCCGGAGCGCGCGCCGGCGCCGCAGCCCGTTCGCGCCCCGGCTCCCGCCCCTGGCCGCCCCCGCGCCTCGCCCGCCGCGCGACGTCTCGCCGAAGCGCACGGGGTCGACATCGCGGCGCTGACCGGGTCCGGCGCCGACGGCGCGATCGCGCTCGCCGACGTAGAGGCGGCCGTCGCCGGCCGCGCGCCGCCTGCTGCGCGTCGCGCCCCCGGGCTCGACCTCGCCGCGATGCGCAAGGCGATCGCCGCCGCCATGGCGCGTTCGAAGCGCGAGATTCCGCACTACTACCTCGCCCACGAGGTCGACGTCGGCGCGGCGCGGGACTGGGTGGGCGCCCGCAACGCCGACCTGCCGCCGGTCGAGCGCTATCTCCTCGGCCTCTTGTTGCTGCGCGCCGTCGCCCGCGCCGCAGGACGCTACCCCGAGCTGAACGGTTTCCACGTCGATGGCGCCTTTCGCCCAGCAGAGGCGGTGCACATCGGGGTCGCGGTGTCGATCCGCGGCGGCGGGCTCGTCGCGCCGGCTCTGCACGACGCGGATTCGCGCCCGCTACCCCAGCTGATGGCCGCGTTGCGCGACCTCGTCGCCAGAGCCCGCGCCGGGCGGCTGCGCTCCTCCGAGCTGACGGACGCGACGATCACCGTCTCGAGCCTGGGCGAGCGCGGCGTCGACGCGCTCACCGGCGTGATCTACCCGCCCCAGGTCGCGCTCGTCGGCTTCGGGACCCCGCGCGAGCGTCCCGCGGTGGTCGACGGCGTCGTCGTCCCGCGGCCGATCGCGATCCTCACCCTCGCCGCGGATCACCGCGCCGGCGACGGCCACCGCGGCGCGCTCTTCCTCGCCGAGATCGCCCGCCTCCTGCAGGAGCCCGATCGCCTATGAGCACGCCCGATCCCCGCGCCGTCTTCGAGGAGGAACTCCTGCGCATCGCCCCCGACGCCGACCTGACCGGCGTCCGCCCGGACGAGGACCTCCGCGAGGCGGTCGACATCGACTCGATGGACCTCCTGAACCTCGTGGCCGCCCTCCACGAACGCCTGCGCATCGACATCCCGGACACGGAAACCGGGCGTCTGACCACGCTCGCGGGTGCGGAGGCCTACCTTCGCGAGCGTCTCGCGAGCGCTCGATCCCGACCGCCAGCCCGAGGAGACCAAGCATGACCCCGATTTCGGTCGATGCCTTGCGGATCGTCATCACGAGAGGTGCGCGCGGGATCGGCGCCGCGACGGCGCGCCGTCTCGCGCGTCACCGAATCGGCGTTGGACGATCGAGATCTGTTCCTGTGCGGCATGGATACCGTCGCGCATGCATGCGACGAAGACCGGCTCTGCTCGGGACTGCGCCGGACGAAACCCCCGCTCGTGTCGGCGGCGGTCCATTCAGCGCAGATGCGGACCGGTCCCAGCCGGCGGATCGCTCGCAGGGAAGCTGAGGAGATCGAACTCCGCTCCTGCATCGCGAGAACCGAAGATCAACGGGATGCGCTCGTGGATGTCGTGTCCCGTCACATCGAGCAGGCGCATTCCATCACCGGTGACTGCCAGGCCGCCTGCGCGCTCGACGAGCAACGCGATGGGCGCTGCTTCGTAAACGAGGCGCAAGCGGCCCCGAGAGTAGCCGGGGCGCGCGTCGGCGGGATAGAGGAAGATGCCGCCGCGCTCCAGGATGCGGTAAGCCTCAGCCACGAGCGAGGCGATCCAGCGCATGTTGAAGTCCCGCGCGGCGGGTCCCGCCTCTCCTGCGAGGCGCTCGTCGAACCAGCTCTGGAGGCCGGACGACCAGTGGCGGCGGTTCGATGCGTTGATGGCGAATTCTCGGGTATCCTCGGGAATACGGATCCCGGAGCGGGCGAGGCGGAAAATCCCGTCGTCGGGATCGCGCACGAACACGTCGACGCCGGCGCCGAACGTGAGGACCAGGGCGGTGAGCGGCCCGTATATCGCGAAGCCCGCCGCGAGCTGCTCGCGCCCTGGTGCCAGAAAGGTCGAAAGCGCGTCCTCGCCAGCAGCGCGGATGGAGAAGATCGTGCCGAGCGGCGCGTTGGCGGCGATGTTCGAGGAGCCGTCGAGCGGATCCAGGGCGACGGCGAGTGGAGCGCCGGCCACGAGAGCCGCGACCCCCGCGCGTTCTTCGGAGGCGAGCCAGCGGACCGGCGCATGTTCGAGAGCCTCTTGCATCAGGCGGTCGGCGACGACATCGAGACGGGTCTGCGCGTCCGCGCTGCCGACGCGCTCCGAGACCGTCTCCGCGAGCGAGCCCTGCAACGGGCCGCGGGCGACGATGTGTGCGAGGCGCGCACAGGCGTCGGCGATGGCGCGCAGCGTGCGGGCGACGGGATCGTCACCCGCGAGCGCCTCCTCCAGCGGCGTTCCAAAAGCGAGGCTCATGCGGCGAGACGTGCGGCGATGCCGTCTGCGAGCGCGGCGACGATGAGGCTGCACGAGGTCGCGCCCGCATCGAGCACGCCCTTCGAGCGCTCGCCCAGCCGGCTCGCGCGGCCGATGCGCGCGACGAGGTCGCGGGTGCGCTCGCGACCGTCGGCGGCGGCCTCCTTGCTGCGCGTGAGCGCCGCCGGAAAGCCGCTGCCCTCGGCGACGGCCGCCTCCGCCGCCTCGACGGCGGGAACGAGGGAATCGAGCATGGTCTTGTCGCCGACCTTGGCGGAGCCGATCGCCTCGACGCCGGAGAGACCCGCGCGCAGCATGGCGGCGTAGGCCTCGGCATCGAGGCTCTCCTTGTTCTCGATGGCCTCGGCCATCTCGGTGAACATCATGCCGTAGAGCGGCCCCATGGACCCGCCGATTTCCGACATCAGGACCTGGCCCAGCGCGTCGAGGGCCTCGGCCAGCGAGCTCTCGCGGCTCGCCAGACGCTCGGCGGCGCGGGAGAAGCCCTTGGCCATGTTCACGCCGTGGTCGCCGTCGCCGATCTTGCCGTCGATCTCGCTGAGATAGGCGCGGTTCTCGACGATGACGGCGGCGATCTCGGCCACGATCGCGCCGGATCCGGCATTGCGTAGCGTCGCCATGTTGTCTCCTCAGAACCCGGGGCAGGCGGTCGCGACGGAAAGCAACGCCTCGCGCTCCTCGTCGAGGGCCATGACCGTGAGCGTCGCGCCGACCATCTCGAGGGAGGTGAAGTAGTCCCCGACATAGGACTTCGCCACGACGAGCCCGCGCGCCTCGATCTGCGACGCCATGCGATCGTAGAGCACGTACAGCTCGTTCCTCGGCGTCGCGCCGAGCCCCGAGACGAGGACCGCGACGCGCGTGCCGGCGGGCAGGTCGTGATCGTCGAGGACGATGCGCACCATCTCGTCGGCGACGTCGTTCGCGGGCTTCAGGTCGCTCACGGACACGCCCGGCTCGCCGTGATGGCCGATGCCGACCTCCATCGTGCCGGGCTCGATCGTGAAGTTCGGATGGCCCACGGTGGGCAGCGTGCAGGGCGCGAGGCCGACGCCCACGGAGCGGCAGGCGTCGATCGCCTTCTGCGCGGCGTCGCGAACCTCGGCCAGGGAGGCGCCGGAGGCGGCCTTGGCGCCGCCGATCTTCCACATGAAGATCTCGCCCGCGACGCCCCGGCGCTTCTCTTGCTCGTTCTTCGGTGCGGAGGACACGTCGTCGTTGGCCACGACGGTGACGACCTCGATCCCCGCCTTGGCGGCGAGCGTCTGCGCCATCTTCACGTTCATGTTGTCGCCGGCGTAGTTGCCGTAGAGGACGGCCACGCCCGCCCCGCCGTCGGCGGCCTTCATCGCGTCGAGAAAGCTCTTCGCGGTGGGCGAGGAGAACAGCTCGCCCACGGCGACTGCGTCCACCATGTTCCGGCCCGCATAGCCGATGAAGGCCGGCTCGTGCCCCGAGCCGCCGCCCGTGACGATGCCGACCTTGCCCTTCACCGGGGCCGCGGTGGAGACCACGACGCGCGGATTGGCGGGATCGACCCGGACCATGTCGGCATGGGCGCGCACGAAGCCGCGGACGGTCTCGTCCACGATGTCGTCGGGGTTGTTGACGAAGCGCTGCATCACGTCTCCTCGGAGTTTCCGTTCGGCGGCCTCTCGCGGGTCGCTCACCTCACCGTATAGCCGCCGTCGATCACGAGGTCCGCCCCGTTGATCATCGCGGCCCCGTCGGAGGCCAGGAACACGGCGGCCGCCGCGATCTCGGCGGGCTCGGCGAAGCGGCCCGACGGGATCAGCGCCTTCATCGCCTCCCCCTTCTCGCCGGCCCAGGCCTTCTTGCCGAGCTCGGTGAGCACGACGGTCGGCGAGATCGTGTTGGCGGTGATGCCGTGCCGGCCCCATTCGAGCGCCATCGTCTTCGTCATGCCGACGACCGCGAACTTCGAGGCGCAATAGGCCACGTGGCCCTCGATCGCGACCGAGCCCGCCTGCGAGGCGAGGTTGACGATCCGCCCGCCCCCCTGCGCGATCATGCGCCTGGCCACCGCCTGGGCGACGATGAAGGAGCCGGTGAGATTGATGTCGAGCGTGCGCCGCCAGGCGGCGAGGGAGATCTCCTCCGCCGGCGCGAGATCGACGATCCCGGCGGAGTTCACCAGGATGTCGATGCGCCCGAAGTCGGCTGCGACGACCGCGACCGCGGTCTCGACGCTCGCCTCGTCGGCGACGTCGGCGCGGTAGGCCCGCGCGCCGGAGAGCGCGGCGGCCTTCGCGTCGGCGGCCCGCTCGTCGAGATCGACGACGGCGACGCGCGCGCCCTTGGCGGCGAAGGCGTCGGCGATCGCCGCCCCGATGCCGGAGGCGGCGCCGGTGACGAGGGCGACCTTACCGGTCAGCGGGAAGGAGAGATCGATGGAGGCGGGGGCGGCGGCGCTCATGCGGATACCTGTCGGATGCGGATGTCGGCTGTGCGGCGCGGGCCCGGAGCGCCGGGCCCGCGCCTGTCAGGTCGCGGATGTCACTGACGACGCGCGAGCAGCTCGTCGACGTTCTCCATCGTCACCGGCGTCCAGGGCACGTTGTACTCCGCCTGCGTGCCGCCGGACCAGGCCATGTCCGGGTACTGCTCCCAGATGTCGGACATCGGCTCGTAGTCGGCTTCGGTCGCCGCCTGGATGGCGAGGTCGAGCGCGCCCTGCGCCTGGGCGCGCGCGTCCTGCAGGATCGAGCTCATCTCGTTGCGCTTCACCGCCATGAGGGCGTCGGTGACGCCGTCGATGCCGGCGATGGCGAAGTCGTTCACGTCGAGGCCGGCGGCCTTGATCGCCTCGATGGCGCCCAGCGCCATCTCGTCGTTCTGGCCGATGACGCCGTCGATCTCGCCGGGATGGGCGGTGATCCAGTTCTCCATGAGGGTCTGCGCCTCGGCGCGCGACCAGTTCGCGGTCTGCTGCTCGAGCACGGCGACGTTGGGGCACTCCGCGAGCGCCATCTCGTTGCCCTCGAGACGTTGGATCTGCGCGGACTGGCCGATCGGCCCCTCGATGACGACCACGTTGCCCTCGCAGCCGATGGCATCGAGGACGATCTTCGCCTCCATGTAGCCGGAGCGCACGTCGTCGGACCCGACATAGGCGGTGAGCTGGTCCGAGTTCACACGGGTGTTGGAGCCGATCACGGGAATGCCGGCGTCGGCTGCGGCCTGCACGGCGGTGGCGCCGGCCTCGATGTCGATCGGCACGAAGATGATCGCGTCGAAGCCCTGCGTGATCATCGTCTCGAACTGCTCCTGCTGGACCAGGGCGTCGTAGCGGCCGTCGAAGATCGTCAGGTCGACCATGCCCTCCGTCACCGCCGGATGCTCTTCGAGAGCCGCCGACCAGATCTGCATGAACTCGGCCTGCAGGCCGTAGACGGCGGCGCCGATCTTGAGCGGCTCGTCCTGGGCGACCGCGGCGCCGGAGGCCAGGCTCGCCGCTGCAGCGATCGCGAGAAGGTGCCGTTTCATGGTGTTTCTCCCTCGTTTCGTTTCGTTGTCGTCGATGCGCGCCGACGGCGCGGCACCGTCCTCCCAAGCGGTCAGTCCCGCTTGTTCCTGGACTGATCGAGCATCACGGCGGCCACGATCAGCATGCCCTTGATCACCAACTGGTAGTAGGATTGGACACCCATCAGATCGAGGCCGTTGTTGACGACGCCGATCAGAAGAGCGCCGATGAGCGTGCCGGTGACGCGCCCCACGCCGCCCGACAGGCTGGTGCCCCCGATCACGACCGCGGCGATCGCGTCGAGCTCGTAGGCGACTCCGGCCTGCGGGAGCGCCGACCCGGTGCGCGCGGCGAGCATCATCCCCGCGAGCCCGGCGAGCGCGCCGGAGATCACGAAGACGAGGAGGCGCACGCGCGTGACGTCGATGCCCGAGACCTTGGCC
>JBNPEA010000045.1:0-69260 GCA_051117315.1 Salinarimonas sp.
CCGGGCCGCTGACCGGAGCATATGGCGACCACCTACTGCGTAGGTATTCCGGGACCGACACTCCAACGGATTGCGCGGCTCCGCACCTGAGCATCGCATGACGCCCAACTCCCCTGACAGCTTGCCCCCCCAGGGGGAGACCTCCGACGGAGAGGCTCGCGACAAGCCCGCGCTGCGGGCGGAGGGTCTCGCGCGGCGCGATGCGCTCGATCCCGCCTTCCGCGCCGAGGCGGCGCGGGGGCTGGCGCATACGCTCATGGCGCTGCCGGAGCTCGCCGGCATCGGCACCATCGCGGGGTACTGGCCGCTGCGCTCCGAGCTCGACCCGCGCCCGGCGCTGGTGGCGCTCGCCGAGCGCGGCCACCGCATCGCGCTGCCCGTCGTCACCGAGCCCTCCCTCGTCTTCCGCGCCTGGACGCCCGGCACGCCGCTCGTGCGCGGGCCCTTCGGCGTCGAGGCGCCGGGGCCGGAGGCCGAGGTGCTGCGGCCGCGGGCGCTGCTCGTGCCGCTCGCGCGCTTCGACCGGGCCCGCCACCGCATCGGCTACGGCAAGGGCCACTACGACCGGGCGCTCGCCGCGCTCGAGGGCGCCGGGCCGGTGCTGGCGATCGGGGTGGCCTTTTCCGTTCAGGAAGCGCACACCATTCCCGCCGAGGATCACGACCGGCGTCTCGACATGGTCGTGACCGAGGCGGAGATCGTCCGCGCGCCGCACGGGGCGGCCGCGGCGCGGGAGGCCTGAGCGCATGCGCATCCTCTTCCTCGGCGACGTGGTCGGCCGGCCCGGGCGCCAGGCGGTGACCGAGGAGCTGCCGCGCCTGCGCGCGCGCTGGAAGCTCGACTGCGTGGTGATCAACGGCGAGAACGCGGCGGGCGGCTTCGGCATCACCGAGGCGATCTGCGAGGAGCTCATCGGCGCGGGCGCCGACGCGATCACGCTCGGCAACCATTCCTTCGACCAGCGCGAGGCCCTCGTCTTCATCGAGCGGCAGGACCGGCTGGTGCGCCCGGCGAACTACCCCGCCGGCACGCCCGGCCGCGGCGCCACCCTCGTCGAGACCGCCGACGGCGCCCGCGTCCTCGTCGTCAGCGCCATGGGGCGGATCTACATGGACGCGATGGACGACCCCTTCGCCGCCGTGGAGCGCGCCCTCTCCGACTGCCCGCTCGGCGCCGCGGCGGACGCCATCGTGGTCGACATGCACGCCGAGGCGACGAGCGAGAAGCAGGCCATGGGCGTGTTCTGCGACGGGCGCGCGAGCCTCGTCGTGGGCACCCACACCCACGTCCCCACCGCCGACCATCGCATCATGCCCGGCGGCACCGCCTACATGTCGGACGCGGGCATGTGCGGCGATTACGATTCCGTGCTCGGCATGGCCAAGGACGAGCCGCTGCGGCGCTTCCTGCAGAAGACCCCCGGCTCGCGGCTGGAGACGGCGTCCGGCCGCGGCGCGATCTCCGGCGTCGCCGTCGAGACCGACTCGCGCACGGGCCTCGCGACCCGCGTCGCCGCGGTGCGGATCGGCCCGCATCTCGACGAAACCAGGCCGGCCTTCTGGGATTGACCCGCGTGGACCCGATGAACGCGCACGACCCGCCCGACCGCGCGAAGGAGCGCATCGACCCGCCGGGGGAGGAGCCCGCCGCGGAGGCGCAGGCTGCCGAGCGCAAGCGGCGCGTGCGCGAGGCGATCGAGCGCCTGCAGCAGCGCCGGGCCGAGCGGCGCGCCGCCAGGGCCGCCCGCATCGCCGCCGAGGACGAGACCCCGCAGGCGCGGCGCGCCCGCGCCATCCACGAGGCGATGGAGCACAAGCGCATCTCGCTCGTGCTGCGCGCGGTGATCGACACCGCGGAGGCCGAGCGCATCTCCATCCGCGAGATCGTCGAGGCCTTCGGCGAGCGCGCGTTCGGCTTCGTCATCATCCTGTTCTCGCTGCCGAACTGCATCCCGGCGCCGCCGGGCATGAACTCGATCTTCGGCCTGCCGGTGGTGCTCTTCGCCGTGCAGATGGCGATGGGCAAGCGCCGGCCCTGGCTCCCGCGCTGGCTGATGGACAAGACCTTCGCGGTCGCCACCTTCCGGCGCATCATCGACGTCGCCGAGCCGCGCCTGCGCTGGGTGGAGAACCTCTGCCGCCCGCGCTACGAGGCGCTGTTCGGGCCCCGCGGCGACCGCCTGATCGGCGTCTTCGCCATCCTGCTCGCCGTGTGCGTGATCATCCCGCTGCCGGGCACCAACTTCGTGCCCTCGATCGCGCTCGTCGTGCTGGCCATCGCCATCATGCAGGAGGACGGCGTGATGCTCGGCATCGGCGGCCTGCTCGGCCTCGCCGGCATGGCCTACACGATCGGGCTGTCCTGGGCGCTCGTCGGGGTGGCGCTGTTCGCCGCGCAGAGGGCGGTGGGGATGTGAGGGACGAGCCATCCGGCTTGGCAACCCCCGCCTTCCCCGCCTATATCACGCCCTCAGCGACACGGACGATCACCCAGACACCGCCGCCTCTCGGGGAGGCGCCGCGCGAGGACGGAACACCGCATGGCCGGGCACAGCCAGTTCAAGAACATCATGCACCGCAAGGGGCGCGTCGATGCGCAGCGCTCCAAGCTCTTCTCCAAGCTCGCCCGCGAGATCACGGTCGCGGCCAAGATGGGCATGCCGGACCCGGCGATGAACCCGCGCCTGCGCGCGGCGATCCTGGCGGCGAAGGCGCAGTCGATGCCCAAGGACAACATCGAGCGCGCGATCAAGAAGTCCCAGGGTGGCGACGCGGAGAGCTACGAGGAGATCCGCTACGAGGGCTACGGCCCCGGCGGCGCCGCGGTGATCATCGAGGCGATGACCGACAACCGCAACCGCACCGCCTCCGACATCCGCTCGACCTTCACCAAGGCCGGCGGCAACCTCGCGGAGACGGGCGCCGTCGCCTTCATGTTCGACCGGGTCGGCATCGTCGAGTACGGGCCGGAGGTCGGCGACGCCGACGCCATGCTCGAGGCCGCCATCGAGGCCGGCGCCGACGACGTGGTCTCCTCCGAGGCCGGCCACGAGGTCTACTGTGCCGACACGGCGCTCGGCGAGGTGACGAAGGCGCTCGAGGAGCGCTTCGGCGAGGCCCGCCGCTCGGCCCTGATCTGGAAGGCGCAGACCGCGGTCGCCGTCGACGACGAGGCCGGCGAGAAGCTGATGAGGCTGATGGAGACTCTCGAGGACCACGACGACGTCCAGAACGTCTACGCCAATTTCGAGCTGTCCGAGGCGCTGATGGAGAAGCTCTCCGCCTGATTCGGCCTCAACCCCAGGTCCCCTTCGTCAGCCCAGATCCGAGGCCTCGCCGCTCGCCTCGGCGGCGGCGTCGCCCGCCTCCGCCGCCGCGGCGCCGGCCCGGTCCCCGCCGGCCCGATCCGCGCTCGCGACGGTGCGCGTGCGCACCTGCGGCAGCGCGCGCGGATGCTCCGCCTGCAGCCAGGCCACGAGATCCTCGCGCACGGCGCAGCGCAGGTCCCAGGCTTCGCCCGGGGCGCGCGCGCTCATCAGGCCGCGCACGATGATCGTGTCGCGCCCGGCGTCGATCACCTGCAGCCCGACCGTCTCCCCGTCGAACAGCGGGTGCGCCCGCACCAGCGCCTCGAAGCGCGTGCGGATCGCCGGGATCGGCGCGCCGTAGTCGAGATGCAGCAGCACCGAGCCGATCAGCGTGTGCTCGTCGCGAGTCCAGTTCTGGAAGGGCTGCTCGATGAAGCGCTTGAGCGGCACGATCAGCCGGCGCAGGTCCCACAGCCGCACGACGACGTAGCTCGTGCGGATGTCCTCGATGAAGCCGAACTCGCCCTCGACGATCACGGCGTCCTCGAGCCGCATCGGCTGGGTGATGGCGATCTGCAGGCCGGCGATGATGTTGGACAGCACCGGCTGCGCCGCGAGCCCGATCACGAGGCCCGCCACGCCCGCGGAGGCGAACAGGCTGGTGCCGTACTGCCGCGCCACCGGGCTCGTGGTCATCAGCGCCGCGACCGTGAGGAAGACGACCAGGATCACCGCGATGCGGCGCAGGAGCCGCACCTGCGTCGTCGCCTTGCGGGTGAGGCTCGCATCCTCGGATTCCTCGGGCAGCCGGCGCAGGTAGACCTCGGCGGCGACGTTCACCACCACGATCACGGCCCAGCCGAGGACGACGATGACGGCGAGCAGGATCAGGTAGGCGATCCAGCCCCGCACCGCGGCGGAGAGCGGCACTGCCGGCAGCGCGCCGGCGACGACGAGGAGGACGAGGGCGAGGCGCGTCGGGCGCCGGATGCGCTCGAGGATGCCGCGGCCGACCTCGCCGACACGCCGCCCGACCGTGGCGCGGACGGCGCGCACGATCAGCGCGTGGGCCAGCAGCGCGGCGAGCGCGAACAGGCCGAGCACGAGCACGGCCTCCGCCCAGTCCGGCAGGCCCGCGACGATCCCGCCCGCCTCGCGGGCGAGCGCGGCGATCCGCTCCACGACGATCCTCTCCCGGCTCGCTGTCCGCGCGGGCGAACGCGGGTGGGAGCGCGGCGGTTCCGGGCGCGCGCCCGCCGTAGCGCGGGGATCAGCGCACGAGCACGAGCTCGGCCTCCTCGGTCGTCACCGAGCAGCCGAGGATGATGCGGATGTCGTCGAAGTCGCGGTCGCCCTTGTGGCGCGGTCCCGGCCGGTCCTCGAAGCCGTAGAAGATGAAGGCGCCCTCGCGGCAGGGCTTGTTCGCCGCGTGCGGGTTGCGGTGCTTGCCGCTCGGCAGCACCCCGCCCTCGCCGTCGTGGCAGACGTCGAGCGTCTCGCAGATCACGGTCTCCGCGACGTCGGCGTCCTTGGGGAAGTTCAGCTTCATGGCGTTGCCGGGCGTGATCGTCGTGTCGGAATAATAGTCGTACTGCTCGGCGTTGGGGGCGTTCCACAGGTGCGGCCTGGTGCGGGCGTTGCGCACGTTGCGCAGGCGCAGGCTGAGGCTCTCGCCGGCCGCGCAGACCGGGATGCGATACGTGATGTCAGAGCCGCCGTTGTCGGCGACGAGCGTCATCTGCGAGCGCTGGCCCTCGGCCCCGACGCCGTTGCCGAGGCCGTTGCGATCCGGGTCGAAGCAATAGGCGAAGATCTGGTTGTAGTCCGCCGCCTCGTGGCTGAGCTGGACGAGGGGCGGCTCGGGCGTCACCACGCGCGTCAGCCCGCGCGCCACGGCGACGACCTCGACGCGCAGGGTGTCGGGCATGCCCGGCACCGCCGAGACGATCCGCAGCGGCACCGCGGCGCTCACCCTCACCTCGTAGTCGGTCCCGCCTCCGGGTCGCGGCACCGCGCGGGTGGCGACGGCGAGGTCGCGGACGTCCGCGCCGTGCCGCGCCAGGATCGCCTGCTTCGCCGCCGCGCTGACCGCGTCCTGGTCGGCGGCGTCGTGGCTGTGGAGCGCGAAGGCGTCGGCCTCCGCCTGCAGCGCGGCCTCGACCGTGGCGGTCCTGGCGTAGTCGACGCCGGCGCCCGTCACGCCGAGCACCGGCAGGAGGCTCAGCGCGAAGGCGACGGCGACCGCGCCGCGGCTGTCCCCCGCGAAGGATCGCAGATGCGTCGTGGGCATGCTCCACCTCGTCCGGATCGCAGAAGCGCCCGCGGGCGCCGATCGAGGCGAGAGCCTGCCCGCGCCGTCTTACCATCGATTGGAGACGATGCGTCGAATGCGAGCCGTCCGTCGATCAGTGCGTGAGAGACACGCGGCGCTCGTAGATGTCGCGGGCGATCGATTCGTAGTGGGTGACGAGCGTGGCGATCTCGGAGGTGAAGGCGTGGCGCGGCGAGGAGGCGCAATCGGCGAGGGGCCGGCGCGCGGTCGCGTCCGACACCGAGACGCCGACGGTGAAGACCGCGATCCCCTCCCTGCGCAAGCTGACGTAGACGCTCGCCATGCGCGTATTGAGGAGGCGCGCCCACGGTCGCGTCGACCTCGCCGCGAGGCTCGCCAGCGCGTCCGCGATGGCCTAGACATCGGTGCTGGAGATCGCCCATGGCCGCCTTCGACGATGAGAGCCCGCTCGACGACGACGCCCTGCGCGACGCCCTGATCGCCCTGATCGATCTCGACGTCGCGGGCGGGGTGGACTGCGCGCTGGACGAGACGCCGCACGACCGCTTCGCCGACGAGGCGGCGCGGCGAGAGGAGGCGCGCGCGGCCCGTCCCCAGGCCGTCGCGCCGGAGCCCCGCGGCGAGCCGCCCCGCCGCGAGCCGCCGCGCCACCCCGCCGCGCCGACGGCCGAGTCGGCTCCGCCCCGTCCCGCCGTCCCCCCCGGCGCCCTCGATCCAGAGGGCGCGGTGGCGAGCGCGCGGGCGCTGGCGGAGGGCGCCGCGGACCTCGCGGCGCTCGAGCGCGCGCTCGCCGGCTTCGAGGGGTGCGCCCTCAAGGCCTCGGCCCGCAGCCTCGTCTTCGCGGACGGCACGCCGGGCGCGCGGGTGATGATCGTGGGGGAGGCCCCGGGCGCCGACGAGGACCGGACGGGAATGCCCTTCGTCGGGCGCGCGGGGCAGCTGCTCGACCGCATGCTCGCCGCCATCGCGCTCACCCGCGCAGACGTCTACATCGCCAACGTCGTGCCCTGGCGCCCGCCGGGCAACCGCACGCCGACGCCGCAGGAAGTCGCCGCCTGCCTGCCCTTCACCCGTCGCCAGATCGCGCTCGCCGACCCGGACATCCTCGTGTGCATGGGCGCGCCGGCGACGCAGCACCTGCTCGGGCTGCGCGAGGGAATCACACGGGTGCGCGGGCGCTGGCTCGACTACGACACCGGCCGGCGCACGATCCGCGCCCTGCCGATGCTCCACCCGGCCTACCTGCTGCGCCAGCCGCTGCAGAAGCGCCTCGCCTGGCGCGACCTGCGCACCCTGCGCGCGGCGCTGCTGGAAGGCGCCCGCGAGGCGTCCGCTCAGGCTTCCGAGAGCCCGCCGAGATAGGCGCGCGCCTCGGGATCGCTCACCGCGTGCAGCCCCGCCGCCGCCTGGCGGGCGAAGCGCAGGGTCAGTGCCTTGCGCCGCGCCGGCGCCAGCGGATGGTGCGGCGGATCGCGCAGGATCTCGGCGCCGAACCCGTCCGCCAGGATCAGCCCCGTCTCGATCGGCAGGATGTCGATGGGCGTCCCCGCGTCGACGGCGAAGTAGAGCCTGTCGCAGAAGTCCCGGTAGTCCGGCCATTTCCGATCGGCGCGGAAATCCCGCACGCTCGACTTGATCTCCACGATCGAGACGCCGCCGTCGCGCGACAGCGCGATCACGTCCGCGCGTCGGCCGGAGCGCAGGGTGAACTCGCACAGGGTGCCGCAGTCGAGCGCGGCGAACAGCCGGCGCACGCCCCGCTGGATGGCGATGGCGGTCGGTGACTGGCGCCCGTCGGGGCGGGGGGCTTGCGCGAGGCTGATCATGCTTCGTTCTAGCACGACGTCGCCACGTTGAAAACGCGCGCGCGCATCGCGGTCGTTCACCGGACCTTAGGCGCTGGCGGGACAATGTCGCCGCTTCGAGAGATCGATCGAGCACGAGATCATGGACACACCGATCCGGTCCCGCCGCGATCGTACACCACCGACGGAGGACGGGATCGCGCCGGCCGTGGCGCAGGCGTTACAGGCGCGGGCCGCCGGCATGGCGGAGATCGGCGGCTTCCTCTTCGCCGACGGCGAGGTCACGCTCACGCCCGAGGCCGCGACGCTGCTCCGGCTGGGGCCGCCCGGGGTCGTGCCGCTGGCGACCTTCCTCGCGGCCTTTCCCGTGGGTGAGCGCACCCGCCTCGCGGGCGTCCTCGCGGGCTGCCGCACGGCGACGTGCGGGGTCGCCGGCGCCTGCTCGGTCGAGATCGCGCTCGCCGAGCGGACCGTCCACGTCAGTGCGCGGCGCGACGGCGCCGCCCGATCAGGCGCGGCCGTTCTCGGCTTCGTGCAGGACGTCAGTCGGCGCCGCGGGCAGGAGCGGGCGCTCTGGACGCTCGCCAACGTCGACGACCTGACCGGCCTCTGGAACCGGAAGCGCTTCGTCGAGCTGCTGGAGGCGGCCGTCGCCGATCCCGGCGCGGGCCTCCTCATCATCGACGTGGACAAGCTCAAGGACGTGAACGACACGCTCGGTCACGGCGTCGGCGACGCGCTCATCCGCGGGGTCGCCGCGCGCATCCGCAGCGCGCTCGTGGGCGACCAGGAGGCCGCCAGGCTCGGGGGCGACGAATTCGCCGTCGTCATCGCCCGCGCCGACGCGGCCATGCTCGCGGGCACCGCGACGCGCATCCTCGTCGCCTGCGCCGAGCCGATCGTGGCCGAGGGCCACACGATCATGCCCTCCGTCTCGATCGGCGGCGCGCGGGCGTGCGACGGAATCGGCGCGGAGGTCCTGCGCGGCAACGCCGACATCGCGCTCTACCACGCCAAGGAGACCGGCCGCGGCCGCTACGCGGCCTACCGCCCGACGATCCGCTCGGCCATCCTCGGGCGGCTGGAGCAGGTGCGCACGGCGTCCGAGATCCTGGCGGCGGGGCGGGTCAGCCCCCGCTGCATGCCGGTGGTGCGCCTTCGCGACCGCCATCTGGGCGGCTTCGAAGCCCTGGCGCGGCTCGAGACAGGCGGCGAGACGCAGTCGCCGGCACGCTACCCGGCGGCGCTGGTCGATCCGCGCATCGGCCACGCGCTGACCACGCGCATGCTCGACGCCACGGCGGCGGACCTCGCCCGCTTCGCGGCGCGCGGGCTCCGCTTCGACAAGCTCGGGCTCAACGTCACGCTGGCCGATTTCGAGCGCGGCGACCTCGAGGCCCGCATCGAGCGCAGCTTCGGCGAGGCGGGCGTGCCGATGGACAAGCTCGTCGTCGAGGTCACCGAGCGCGTCTTCCTGGACGGCGACACCGGCTGCATCGCCCGCACGGCGGCGCGTCTGCGCGAGCGCGGCGTGCGTATTTCCCTCGACGATTTCGGCACCGGCTTCGCCTCGCTCACGCATCTGCGGACCTTCCCGCTCGACACGATCAAGGTCGATCGCACCTTCGTCGCGCGGATTTGCGAGGACCCGGCGAGCCACGCCATCGTCTCCGGGCTGATCGAGCTCGCTGCCCGGCTCGAGATCGACCTCATCGCCGAGGGGATCGAGACGCGCGAGCAGCTCGACCTCCTCGAGGCGCTCGGCTGCCCCTTCGGCCAGGGCTACCTCTTCGCCCCGCCCCTCGCCTTCGAGGAGGCGGCGGCCTTCCTCGAGGGGATCGGCACGGGCATGCGCACGCCGATCGCGGCCTGAGAGCCTCAGCCCCGCTCGAGCGCGGCGACGATGGCGTCGCCCATCTCGCCGGTGGAGACCGCGTTCGCGCCCTCGCCGGCGATGTCCTTGGTACGCGCGCCCGACGCCAGCGCCGCGGTGATCGCGGCCTCGAGCCGGTCCGCCGCCTCCACGAGACCGAACGAGTAGCGCAGGCACATGGCGAGCGAGCCGATCATCGCGATCGGGTTCGCGAGCCCGCGCCCGGCGATGTCCGGCGCCGAGCCGTGCACCGGCTCGTAGAGC
Source organism: Salinarimonas sp. (assembly GCA_051117315.1). Classification (GTDB taxonomy): domain Bacteria; phylum Pseudomonadota; class Alphaproteobacteria; order Rhizobiales; family Beijerinckiaceae; genus Salinarimonas. Next base: position 9,543 of record JBNPEA010000045.1, read on the forward strand.
GCCTTGCGCTCGCCGGTCTGCGGGTCCTCGGCGCCGAGCGACGCCGACGGCAGCATGCCGAGCGAGCCCGTCAGCATGGCGGCGACGTCGGAGAGGATGTCGCCGAAGAGGTTGTCGCAGACGATGACGTCGTACTGCTTGGGGAAGCGCACGAGCTGCATGGCGCAATTGTCGGCGAGCACGTGCTCGAGCGTCACGTCCGCGTAGTCCTGCGCGTGGATGCGGGTGACGACCTCCTTCCAGAGCACGCCCGTGCGCATGACGTTGTGCTTCTCGGCGGAGGAGACCTTGTTGCGGCGCTTGCGCGCCAGCTCGAAGGCGACGCGGGCGATGCGGTCGATCTCGCCCGTCGTGTAGAGCTGCGTGTCGACGGCGCGCTTCTCGCCGTTCTCGAGCGTGACGATCTCCTTGGGCTCGCCGAAATAGACGCCGCCGGTGAGCTCGCGCACGATGACGATGTCGAGCCCCTCGACGAGCTCCGGCTTGAGCGAGGAGGCGCTCGCGAGCGCCGGGTAGCAGATCGCCGGGCGGAGGTTGGCGAAGAGCCCCAAGTCCTTGCGCAGGCGCAGGAGCCCCGCCTCGGGGCGGTGCTCGTAGGGCACGCCGGCCCATTTCGGTCCGCCGACCGCGCCGAACAGCACCGCGTCCGCGGCGTCGGCGAGGCGCATCGCGTCCTCCGAGATCGCCTTGCCGTGCGCGTCGTAGGCGGCGCCGCCGACGAGGTCGGTCTGCGTCTCGAACGCGGCGACGCCCGCCTTGGTCAGCCAGGAGACGATCTTCTCGACCTCCCCCATCACCTCGGGGCCGATCCCGTCGCCGGGGAGGAGAAGGAGCTTGTGCGTCGCCATGGCGTGCCGTCCGGTTGGTGATTGCGCTGGCGAGCCTTGTGACGGAGGGAGCGCGCGGGGGCAAGTGGGTGGGGTGGCGTGCAGGATCGCGGTCCGCTCACGCCCCTTCGTGCAGCAGGCGCTCGATGGCCTGCGGGTCGGAGGCGATCACCCGCAGGTAGGCGAGCAGGGTCGTATCGGGCGCCCCCCGGCCCGCATCGATCTCGCCGAGACGAGCGGGGTCGAGCCGAAAGCGACGGGCGAGCGCGTCCGCGCTCAGGCCTGTGCGCGCGCGCGCCGTGCGCAGGAGCGACGTGGCTTCGAGGCGGGCGAGCATGGCGTCCGACAGGAGCGGGTTGTCCGGATCCGCGGCGGCGCCCGCGGCGATCGCCTCCTCGTCGATCGCCTCCAGCCGCGCACGCAGAGCCGGATCGTCGCGCCGCGCCTGGGCGCGGATCTCGTCGAGGGTCTTATGGACGATCGCCATGGAGGCGCCTCTCCTTCTGGCTCGCCTTGCGCGCGGAGATGATCCGGCGCGCATCGGCGCGTACGGTGTATACCACGGCGAGGACCACACCTCTAACCCGCCCGAACGCGATCCAGCGCGGCTCGTCGTAGCCGGGTCTATCATCGGCGACGTCGGTCCGCCGAGGATCCATGAACACTTCGGTCGCGATTTCGAACGAGATGCCGTGCTTGGCGAGGTTCGCGGCCGCCTTCGTCGCGTGCCATTCGAAGCGCGGCGTTATGCTCATTAGACGACGTATATGCAGCTTTCGATACGTCGGCAATTGCCGGTTCGGGGCAGTGCTTGGTGTGTCCAGCGCGCGGCGCGAACGCCGCTGGAAAGACCGGCGCGCGGTCGATAGAATTGTCGACTGAAGGCTTGGAGGACGACGGACATGCCGAAAATCGCGCTGGTGACGGGGGCCGGGTCCGGGATCGGGGCGGCGGCGGCATTGGAGCTGGCGCGGGGCGGGTTCGATCTCGTGCTCGCCGGGCGCCGGCCGCAGCCGCTGGAGGACGTCGCCGATGCGGTGCGGGCCGTCGGCCGCGAGGCGCTCTGCGTCCCCACCGACGTCGCCGACGAGGCGCAGGTCGAGGCTCTGTTCGCGGCGATCGTCGCGCGCTTCGGCCGGCTCGACCTCCTGTTCAACAATGCCGGCCTGTTCGCGCGCGGCGTCGAGATCGACGCGCTGCCCGTCGAGGAATGGCGCCGTTCCGTCGACGTCAACCTCACCGGCGCCTTCCTGTGCGCGCGGGCCGCCTACGGCTTGATGAAGCGCCAGGACCCGAAGGGCGGGCGCATCGTCAACAACGGCTCGATCTCCGCCCACACGCCGCGCTCGAACTCGGCGCCCTATACCGCGACCAAGCACGCGATCACCGGGCTCACCAAGGCGCTCGCCCTCGACGGGCGGGCGCACGACATCGCGGTGGGCCAGATCGACATCGGCAACGCCGAGACCGAGATGGTGCGTGCGCTCAACGCAGCCCGTGCCGGCGAGCCCGGCGCGCCGCCGCCGCAGCCGACCATGGACGTCGCCCACGCAGCCCGCGCCGTCGCCCACATGGCGAGCCTGCCGCTCGACGCGAACGTGCTGTTCATGACGGTGATGGCGACGAAGATGCCGTTCGTCGGGCGCGGCTGAGCCTCTCGGTCCCCTCGGGGCGGCGCGGGCTCGCGGCGATCCGCCGCGCCGCATCATCCGGCGGCTCCGACCTATGATGACCTTCCGGAGCCGCGCGTGCCGCACTCAGGAGGATAGCATGTTCGCGCCCCCGACCCGTGCCGAAGGCCTCGCCCGCCTCGCCCGCTTCGTGCCGCGAGCCGGGCAGGCCTATGCCGAGAGCCGCAACGAGGATCGCGGCCCGCGCGACCGGGCCAACGTCTCGACGCTCTCGCCCTGGATCCGCCATCGCCTCGTGACCGAGCGCGAGGTCCTGGCCGCCGTGCTGGCCGGGCACCGGCTCGAGGACGCCGAGAAGTTCGTGCAGGAGGTGCTCTGGCGCACCTACTGGAAGGGCTGGCTGGAGCAGCGCCCGGGCGTGTGGGACCGCTACCTCGCCCGGCGCGGCGCGGACCTGCGGGCGCTCGAGACGGACCTGTCCCTGCGCCGGCGCGTGGAGGAGGCGACGGCCGGGCGCACCGGCATCGCCGGCTTCGACGACTGGGCGCACGAGCTCGCCGAGACGGGGTATCTCCACAACCATGCACGGATGTGGTTTTCCTCGATCTGGATCTTCACCCTGCGCCTTCCCTGGGCGTTGGGCGCGGATTTCTTCCTGCGTCACCTCATCGACGGCGATCCGGCCTCGAATACGCTCTCCTGGCGCTGGACGGCGGGGTTGCAGACCCCGGGCAAGACCTATCTCGCCCGCGCCGACAACATCGCCCGTTTCACCGGCGGGCGCTACGTGCCCGACGGCCTCTCGCACAGCGCCGAGCCGCTCGTGGAGGCGCCGCCGCCGACGCCCCGGGGCGTCCCGCCGGCCGACACGCCGCGTCCGCTCGATGCCGCCCTCCTCGTCACCGAGGAGGACATGACGCCCGAGCACTGGGACATCGGCCCGATCAGGCCCAAGGCGGTGCTGGTGGCCCATGCCACGGCGGCGCGCTCGCCCCTCGCGACCTCTCCGATGGTCCTCGGCTTCGCCGATGGCGCGGCGGCGGACGCGGCGATGCGCGCCTCGGAGCATTTCGGCGTCCCGGCCCACCTGGTGGCGCTGGCGCCGCAGGCGCTCACCGATGCGGCGCGGGCGCTGCGCGTCGGCGCACTGGCGACGGGCTTCGCCCCCGTCGGGCCGGCGGCGGACGCTCTCGTCCGGGCGCAGGCCTCGCTGGCGGACGCCGGCGTCGCGCTGCTGCGCCTGCGCCGCTCCCTCGACGCCCGCGCCTGGCCGCACGCCACCCGCGGCTTCTTCGCCTTCCGCAAGGCGATTCCCGACCTTCTCGCCGAGGAGGGACTGATCCCGCCGCCGTCGCCGGCGCGCGCGGCCCGATAGGCGCGGGCTCGGACGCGCACTACAGGCTCAGCGCCACCCGCATCCCCTCCAGCATCGCCGCGTGCATGTTGCGCGAGGCCACGGCGTCGCCGATGCGGGCGAGGACGAAGCGGCCCTGCGGGTTCTCTCCGGGGTAGTCGAAGCGGTCCTGCGCGATGCGGTCGAGCCCGAGCACGCCGGCGTTCGAGGCGTGCGGCACCAGCGCGTGGTAGATCTCGTCGAGCGCAACGGTGCCGTTCTCGGCGACGAGCGTGTCGGCCTCGATCACGTCCGGCTCGCCGGTGAGCGTGTTCGCCAGCCGCACCGCCACGCCGTTGCCGCGCGGCTCGACGCCTTCGAGCGTCCGGTTCGGCACGATGCGGACGCCCAGCCTGAAGAGCGCGCGCAGCGCCACCGCGCGGGTGGTGGGGCCGAGCTCCTGCAGCGGCATCTCGTCGGGCGTGACGAAGATCACCTGGGCCCCCCGGCGCGCCGCGACCTCCGCCGCGGTCGCGGCGGCGTGACCGCCGATCTCGTCGTAGACCACGACCCGGCCCTCCGGGCGCACCCCGCCGCCGAGCAGGTCCCACACCGTCTCGATCCGGTCCGCGCCGGGCACGTCCGGCAGCGCCGGCAGGCCGCCGGTGGCGAGGACGACGGCGTCCGCCTCCGCCGCCAGCACGTCCGGCGCCTCGACATAGGCGTTGAGCCGCACGTCGACCCCCGCCCGCACGACCTCTTCGACGAGCCATTCGACGACGCCGAGCGTCTGGCGCCGCACCGTGCCGGCGCCCGCCAGCAACAGCTGGCCGCCGAGCCGCGGGGCGGCCTCGTGCAGCGTCACGGAATGCCCGCGCAGGGCCGCGACCCGCGCCGCCTCGAGCCCGCCCGGCCCGCCGCCGACGACGAGGACGCGCTTGCGCGCCCCGTCCGTCGGCGCGATCACGTGCGGCAGCGTGGTCTCGCGGCCGGTGGCGACGTTGTGGCCGCACACCGCCGCCTTGCCCTGGTTCACCCGGTCGACGCAGTAGCCGAGCCCGACGCACGGGCGGATGCGCTCCTCCTCCCCGCGGGCGAGCTTGGCCACGAGGTGCGGGTCCGCCATGTGCGCGCGGGTCATGCCGACCATGTCGACGAGGCCTTCCTTGAGGGCGTAGCGCGCGGTGGCGAGATCCGCGACGCCCCCCGCCGCGAAGACCGGCAGGCCCACCGCGACGCGGATGCGCCCGGCGCTGGCGAGATGCCCGACCTCGCCCATGCCCATGGGCGGCACCCACTCGGCGAGGCCGAGATTGTCGTAGGGCGCGCCGGCGACGACGTTGAGGAAATCGATCGCTCCGGTCCGCGCCAGCGCCAGCGCGATCGCGACGCACGCGTCCCCGGTCAGCCCGCCGCCGCGGTGCTCGTCGCCGCCGATGCGCAGGCCGAGCGCCGGCTCCGGGCCGATCGCGTCGCGCACGGCGCGCACGATGTCGAGCACGACGGCGAGCCGGCGCTCCAGCGGCCCGCCGAGCGCATCCTCCCGTCGGTTGGCGTGCGGCGTCAGGAACTGGCCCAGCAGGTGGCCGTGGACGAGGAGCTCGACGCCGTCGAAGCCGGCGGCGACGCAGCGCCGCGCGGCGCGGGCGAAGTCGCCGCGTATGCGGCGGATGTCGGCGGGCTCGATCGCCTTGGGAATGGCGCGGTGGGCGCGCTCGCGCAGCGGCGAGGGTGCCACCGTGGGCAGCCAGGCGCCGTCGTCCCACAGCGTGCGCCGGCCCATGTGCGTGAGCTGGCACATGATCGCCGCGCCGTGCGCCTTCACGCCCTCGGTCAGCGCCCGGAACCAGGGCAGGATCGAATCGTCCCCCGCGTAGAGCTGGCCGAACACCGACGGGCTGTCGACCGAGACGTTGGTGGAGCCGCCCACCATGGTCAGCGCGAGCCCGCCCTTCGCCTTCTCGGCATGGTAGGCGGCGTAGCGCTCCCGCGGGTGCCCGCCCTCGGCGAAGGAGGGGGCGTGGGCGGTCGAGAGGATGCGGTTGCGCAGGACGAGCCGCCCCACCCGCACCGGCGTCAGCAGCGGGTCCGCCGCCGCGTCGGGCGGGTGCGCCCGCGGCCCGCCGCTACCACCACCTCCGTGATCGATGCCGTCCGTGCTCATCGTCGTCGTCCTCAGGCCGGTGCGCCGAGGATCGCGGCGACGATGCTCTCCGGCGCGTCCTCCTGCACGAGGTGGCCGGCGTCGGGCACCGGGACGAGCCGCGCGCCGGGGATCATCCCCGCCAGCCGCTCCCCCTGGGAGAACGGGATCCAGGCGTCCCTCTCGCCCCACAGCAGGGTGACGGGCGGCTCCAGCGCGCCGAGCCGGGGCTCGATGGCGTCGGTGAAGCGCTGGTCCATCTGGGCGATCTGGGCATAGAAGGCGGCCTTGCCCGGCGCGCTCAGCCAGGGACGCGCATGGACGGCCAGCGCCTCCTCCGGCAGCGGCCGATGCGCCGCCCCCGCGAGATACGCCCTCAGCATGGCCGCGTGCGCATAATCCGGCAGGGCTGCGAAGGCCGCTTCATGGGATCGCACGTGCTGCACGAAGGGCGAGCCCCAGGGCGCGAGGGCGACCGGGTCGACGAGGGTCAGGCGGGAGACCGTGAGCCCGTCGAGCAGGATCGCGCGCAGCACGGTGGCGCCGCCGAAGTCGTGGGCGAGCACCTCGGGTCGCTCGAGCCCCCAGTGCCGCACGAGGGCGACGAGCAGGCGGTTCTGCACCCCGAGCGAGACGTCCGCGCCCGGGACCATGGCCGAGCGGCCGTAGCCGAGGAGGTCGAACCAGTACACCCGGCGCGCGCGCGCGATCCAGGGCACGATGCGGCGCCAAACCTGCGACGAGAACGGCGTGCCGTGCACCAGGACGAGGGGCGGCGCCCCCGCCGCGCCGTCGCCGGCGCTGCCCCAGGCGACCGGGCGGCCCTCGTGCACGTAGCGGTGCGGCATGTCCAGCTCCGACGCGACCGTGTCCATGGCCCCCTCCTGCGCGATGCACGATCCGGCCGCGCTCGCCGGCGTGATCGATCCCCCGGCGCGGTCGCGCCCAATGCGGATCGCTACCCGTGAGACGCGATTCATCGTTCATGATTGACACATATGCGCGTCTCGCGTTTCCCTGTAGCGAAACCTCGTCACCGCTGCGTACCCCGGAGGGAAACGCGAGAATGGGCAACGCGGAGCCCTCCTCCGCCGTGAGGCAGATCCTGCGCTCGGACGCGATGCGCGTGGCGCTGGCCGTGGTCGAGCTCGGCTCGGTGCGTCGCGCCGCCTCGGCCCTGTCGATGACGCCGTCGGCGGTCAGCAAGCAGCTCGTGCGCATCGAGCGCCAGCTCGGCCGCACGCTGTTCGTGCGCTCGCGCGACGGCGTGCGGCCCAATGGCGAGGGCCTGGCGCTGGCGAGCTACGCGCGGCGCTTCCTGGCGCTCGTCGCCGAGGTGGGCGAGCGCTTCGAGACGGATTTCGCCTCGCCGCGGGTGCGCCTGGGCGTCGCCGACGACGTCGGCCTCGTGCGGCTGCCGGCGGCGCTGGCGCAGGCCGCCGCGGCGGCGCCGGACGTGGCGGTTGAGCTGACGGTCGCCTCCTCCTCCGAGCTCCTCGCCCTCGCCGAGGCGGGCAAGCTCGATCTCGCGATCCTCTCCGACGGCGGCCCGCCCTTTCCCGCGGCGGCGCGCCGCCTGCGGCCGGAGCCGATGACCTGGTTCGGCCGCCGGGACGCCACCCTACCCACGGGCCCGCTGCCGCTCGCGGTGGCGGCGGAGGGCTGCCCCTGGCGTGCGCGGGCGCTCGCCATCCTCTCGGCCGCGAAGATCCCCTGGCGGATCGTCTGCACGAGCCCCTCCGCCGCCGGCCAGCTCGCGGCGGCCCGGATCGGCCTCGCCGTCGCGCCGCTGCCGGAGGCGGTCGCGGCCGGCCACGCCGAGCTCGCGCCGGTGCGCGCGTGCCTGCCGGAACTGCCCGCCTGCGCCCTGGCGCTGCTGGTATCGTCCCGTCCCGGCCGCGCGGTCCGCGCGGTGGCCGAGGCGGTGCGCGGCGCCTATGGCTGATCGCCTCGGACGCGCCCGGCCCCCGGGGCGGCGATCCGGCCGCGAACGGCCGCGCCCCCGCGCCGTTGTCGGTCGGGTCGAACGGCGGAGCGCGACATCGTGGACGGGTCCATCATCCTCATCGGCTTTCTCGCGAGCCTCGGCGCGGGTCTCGTCACCGGCGTCGGCGCCCTGCCGGTCCTGTTCGTCAAGCGCCTGCCCAAGCGCCTGGAGGACACGGCGCTGGGTTTCGCCGCCGGCGTGATGCTGGCCGCCTCGTTCTTCTCGCTCATCGGGCCGGGCATCACCTACGGGCAGTCGATCTTCGGCGTGGGCGCGCCGGCGGCGGCGGGGATCGTCGTCGCCTCCGTCCTCGCCGGCGGCTGGGCGCTCGACGTCATCAACCGTCGCGCCCCGCACGAGCACTTCGTCGGCGGGCGCGAGGGGCCGGGCGGGGACGATCCGGGAACGCGGGACAAGCGGGCGCGGATCTGGCTGTTCGTCGTGGCGATCGCGCTGCACAACCTGCCGGAGGGCCTCGCCGTCGGCGTCGCCTTCGGCGGCGACACGGTGGCGGAGGGCGTGCCGCTCGCCATCGCCATCGGTCTCCAGAACGCGCCGGAGGGTCTGTCGGTCGCCCTCGCCCTCGCCGGGCTCGGCTATTCCCGTACCACGGCGCTGGCCATCGCCACCGCCACCGGCGCGGTGGAGGGCGTCACCGGCCTCCTCGGCGTCACCGTGGTCACCCTCTCCGAGCCGCTGCTGCCCGTCGGCCTCGGCTTCGCGGCCGGCGCGATGCTGTTCGTGATCTCCCACGAGATCATCCCCGAGACCCACCGCTCGGGCCACCAGCGCCTCGCCAGCGCCGGGCTGATGATCGGCCTCGCCGTGATGACCTTCCTCGACACCGCGTTGGGGTGAGAAACGCCGGCCGGCGCGCGCTCACGCGGCCCCCGGATCCTTCGAGGCCTTCTTCACCCAGCGCCCGTCCTCGTCCTGCGCCCAGTAGGAGGCCCCGTGCCCGGCGGCCGTCACGGTCTTCCAGCGCACCCGCGCCTCGGCCACGGCCTCGTCGTCGCCGCCGTCGAAGATCAGGATCACGCGCTGGTAGCGGCCGAGATCGGCGGGCAGCGGCGCGCCGTCGACGAGGAGGATCGCGTCGGGCGCGTTCAGGTCCGCCTCGCCCGCCTGGATCACCACCGTCTCCTCGCCCGCCTGCGGATCGGTCTCCGGCACGTGGGGCAGGAAGCTCTCGTCCTCGAAGGTCCAGAGCAGGTCGTCGAGCGCGTCGCGCCGCTCCTCGCCGGTGGTACGGATCGCGACGCGCCAGCCGGCGCCGCGCGCCTTGACGACGAGCCTGGGCAGTGTCTCCGCCAGGCTCGCCCGCTGCAGGTGGTAGAACCAGACGTCGCTCATGCGACCGCCTCGGCGGGTCCGTGCGGACGCGTCACCCGCGCCCCTCGTAGTGATCGCGCACCAGCCGGTCGAGCAGGCGCACGCCCCAGCCGGAGGCGAAGGTGCGCACGATGTCGCTCTGCGGCGCGCCCATGCCGGTGCCGGCGATGTCGAGATGCGCCCACGGGGTGTCCTCCACGAAGCGCTTGAGGAACTGCGCCGCGGTGATCGAGCCGGCATGGCGCCCGCCGCCGACGTTCTTCATGTCGGCGAACTTCGAGTCGATCATCTTGTCGTAGGCCGGGCCGAGCGGCATGCGCCAGACCTTCTCGCCGGTCGCCTCGCCCGCCTCGGCGAGCCGCGCGGCGAGCGTGTCGTCGTTGGAGAACAGGCCGGCGTGCTCGTTGCCGAGCGCCACCAGGATCGCCCCGGTCAGCGTGGCGAGGTCGATCATGAAGACCGGCTCGAAGCGATCGCGCACGTAGGTCATCACGTCGGCCAGCACGAGCCGGCCCTCGGCGTCGGTGTTGATCACCTCGACCGTCTGGCCCGAGAGCGTCTCGACGATGTCGCCCGGGCGCTGGGCGCGCCCGTCGGGCATGTTCTCGACGAGGCCGATGGCGCCGACGATGTTGGCCTTGGCCTTGCGGGAGGCGAGCGCGTGCATGAGGCCCACGACGCAGGCCGCGCCGGCCATGTCGCCCTTCATGTCCTCCATGCCGCCGGCCGGCTTGATCGAGATGCCGCCGGTGTCGAACACCACGCCCTTGCCGATGAAGGCGACGGGCTTGTCCTTCTTGCCCCCGCCGTTCCAGCGCATGATCGCCACCCGCGCCGGGCGCTCGGAGCCCTGCGCCACGCCGAGGAGCGCGCGCATGCCGATCTTGGCGAGCTGCTTCTCGTCGAGGATCTCGACCTCGACGCCGGGCTTCTCCGGCGCCTGCGCCGCCTCGGCGAACTCCACGGGCCCGAGCACGTCCGCGGGCTCGTTGACGAGGTCGCGGGCGATCACGACGCCCTCGGCCAGCCCCTCGCGCAGCTTCGCCGCCTTCTTGGTGGCGGCGGGATCGGCGCAGCCGAGCACCAGCCGCCCGCCGGTCTTCTCCTCGCCGTTGTCGTCGCCGCCGTTGCCGTCGTCCTTCGACCCCTTGGACTCCTTCGCCTTCTTGCCCTTCTTCGACTTGTAGCGATCGAAGGCGTAGGCGCGCAGCCGCGCGCCGAGCGTCATCTCGGCGATGTCCTCGACGCCGATCTCGCGCCCGGGGAAGTCGCAGATCACCGTGGCCTCGCGGCCGGCCGTGCGCCCGGCGACGACGGCGCCGAGCGCCACGAGATCGAGCGGCTCCTCGTCGCCCGCGCCGCCGATCCCGACGACGACGAGGCGGTCCGCGGCGAGGCCGGCGGGGGCGGGCAGCACCATCGCGCTCTTGGCCTTGCCCTTGAAGCGCTCCGCCTTGGCCGCGCGTGCGATCAGCCCCGCCGCCTCGCCCAGGAGGTCCAGCGCCACGGCGCCCGGCGCGAGGTCGGGGCCGACCAGCACGACGAGGTCGCCGCTCTGCGGCAGGGCGGGGGACTGGAACTCGATCTTCAGCGGCTCTGCCATGGAAACCTCGTCTGGGAGACGCGCCCGCGGGGGCGCTCGATTCGCGGTGTTCTCAGCGCAAGTTAGCCGAAGCCGGCGGCAGGACAAGGGCGACGCCCCATGGGGAAGGCCAACGCGGCCTCAGCGCAGCACCCCGTCGAGCGCCGGCAGCGAGACGATCGCGGCGAGCGCGATCAGGCCGTAGCAGATGCGCCGGAACACCACCTCGCCGGCGAGCCCGAACGCGCGCGAGCCCAGGAAGAGGCCGAGCCCGTAGAACGGTCCGATCACGAGCGCCAGGGCGAGGATCGGCGGCGTCAGCAGGCCGCCGACGAGGTAGGCCACCGCCGCGCCCAGCGCCGCGAGGACGATGAAGACGACGAGGTTCGCCCGCACCTCCGCCGCTTTCGCCCGCGAGCCGAGCCAGTAGGCGATGGCCGGCGGCCCGCCCACCTGCGCCGCCGCGGAGAGCAGGCCCGACACCATCCCGACCCCGAGCGTCAGCGGCGCGCGCGGGCGCCCGCCGTAGCGCCAGCCGGAGACGAGGAGCGCGAGCAGGGCGGCGATCAGCGCCACCAGCAGCCAGCGCATCGTGGTCTCCTCGACGAGGACCAGTGCCGCCGCCCCCGCCGGCACGCCGGCATAGGCGCCGAGCGCCATCCACGACACCGCCCGCTTGTCGCAGGTGTGCCAGGCGGCGGGCACGAAGGGCGCGATCAGCACCGTGTCGATCAGGAGCAAGACCGGCGCCGCCACCTGCGGCCCGAGCGTCGAGGAGGCGAGGGGCATGAAGATCAGCCCGGCGCCGAAGCCCGAGAAGCCGCGGGCGCAGCCGGCCAGCAGCGCCGCGCCGGCGGCGAACCAGAGCGGAAAGCCGAGCACCTGCGCCGGCACGCCGATATTGACAAGCACGTCGGTCACGCGCGACTCCTGTCGTTCGCGCGACGTTCCCGCGCTGCCAGCGAATCGGCCCGACCCGACGATGGACTCCATCCGTATTCTCGGCATCGACCCCGGCCTGCGCAAGATGGGCTGGGGCCTCGTCGTGGCCCAGGGCACGCGGCTGTCCTACGTCGCCTCGGGCGTGATCCAGTCCGACGGCGATCTCGACCTCGCGCTGCGCCTCGTCCAGCTCCACGACGGGCTCGTCGCCGTCGTCCGCGAGCACGCGCCCGACGAGGTCTCCGTCGAGGAGACGTTCGTCAACAAGGACGCGCAGGCCACGCTCAAGCTCGGCCACGCCCGGGCGATGGCGCTCTTGGTGCCCGCCCTGGCGGGGCTGCCGGTGGCGGAGTACGGGGCGAACCAGGTCAAGAAGACGGTGGTCGGCGTCGGCCACGCCGAGAAGGCGCAGGTCGCCGCCATGGTGCGGGTGCTGCTGCCCAGGGCGAACCCCAAGACCGCCGACGCCGCCGACGCGCTCGCCATCGCCATCGCGCACGCGCACCATCGGAAAGCGCGCGCGCTCACTGCGACGTTGATGGCCGGGGCGTGAGACGATGATCGGCAAGCTCAAGGGCGTGGTCGATTCCTACGGCGAGGACTTCGTCGTCCTCGACGTGCAGGGCGTGGGCTACGTGGCGCACTGCTCGGCGCGCACGCTGCAGCGGCTCCCCCCGGTGGGCGAGGCCGCCGTTCTCTCGATCGAGACCGTGGTGCGCGAGGACATGATCCGCCTCTACGGCTTCCGCTCGGATCCCGAGCGCGAGTGGTTCCGGCTGCTCCAGCTCGTCCAGGGCGTCGGCGCGCGGGTCGCGCTGGGCATCCTCTCGGTGCTGGAGCCGACCGCGCTCGCCACCGCCATCGCCTCGGGCGACAAGGCGGCCGTCGCCCGCGCGCCGGGCGTGGGGCCCAAGCTCGCCGCCCGCATCGTCGCGGAGATGAAGGACAAGGCCCCCGCCTTCGCGCCGATCGACCCGGTCATGGCGGGCCTCTCCGGCGGCGAGGGCGCGGCGGAGCCCGGCCCGGCGCAGGATGCGGTCTCGGCGCTGGTCAATCTCGGCTACGGCCAGTCGCAGGCCGCCGCCGCGATCGCGACCGTCTCGAGATCGGCGGGCGAGGGCGCGACGACGGCGCAGCTCATTCGCATGGGGCTCAAGGAGCTGGCGCGCTGAGCAGCGTCTTGGACGGGGCCGGGGGGCACGACGAAAGGAAACGCATGACCATGCCCACCCGCCGCGCGGCCCTGGCGAGCCTCCTCGCCGCACCTCTCGCCGGCATCGCCGCGACCCGCGCCGCGCCGGCGCAGGCGCAGGAGACCGTCGCCCCCCGCCGCATCCCCGGCGAGCTCGCCGAGCGGGCGCGAACCCTGCCGGCGCTGGTGCCGGTGGGGGACGTCTCCGGCGACGTCGTCTTCGTCGAGTTCCTCGACTACAATTGCCCCTGGTGCCGCGCCTCCGCCGGGCATCTCGAGGCGCTCTCCGCCATGCCCGGCGTCGGCGTGCTGCTGGCCAACTACCCGATCCTGTCCGACGCCTCGCGGGAGGCGGCGGCGATCGCGCTCGGCGTCCTCGCCCATGCCGGACCGGACGCCTATCGCGGCGTCCACGCGGCGCTGTTCGCCGCGCGCGGCCTCGTCGACGGGGCGCGCGCGCTCGCCGTCGTCGAGGAGGCGGGGCTCGACGTCGATGCGGTGGGCCGCGCCGCCGCGCTGCCGGGAATCGCGCCGGCGCTCGCCGACATCCTCCTCACCGGGCGCCAGCTCGGCTTCGACGCCACGCCCGCGACCTGCGTCGGACCCTGGGCCTGGGAGGGCTACATCGACCTCGCGACCAAGCGGCGCATCGTCGCCGACCTGCGCGCCTGAGCCGCGATGGCGCGCGCCGCCTCAGCCGTCTCGGCGACGCTCCTCGTCTCCGGCGCCGCCCTCGCCTCCCGCGTGCTGGGCTTCGTGCGCGACGTGCTGATCGCCGCCGCCCTCGGCGCGGGGCCGGTGGCGGACGCCTTCCTCGTCGCCCTGCGCCTGCCGAACCTCGCCCGCCGGGCGTTGGCGGAGGGCGCGCTGACGGCGGGCTTCGCGCCGATCTGGGCGCGGGTGCGCGACGGGCGCGGCGAGGCCGCCGCGGCGCGGCTCGGGGGAGAGGCATTCGCCGGGCTGGCGCTGCTCCTCGCCGGCGCCGTCGCGCTCGGCATGATCGGCGCCGGCGCCCTCGTGCTCGCGGTGGCCGCCGGGCTCGCGGGGGAGGGCGCCGCGCGGGTCCTCGCCGCGGACCTGACCCGGCTCGCGCTGCCGGCGATCGTCGCCTTCGGCTGCGCCGGGCTGCTGGCCGCCATGCTCGCCGCCCGCGGCCGGGTGACGGCGCTGGCGCTCGCCCCGCTCGCCACGAACACGACGCTGATCGCGGCCCTCTTGCTCGCGCCCGCGCGCATCCCCGATCCGGAGCGCCTCGCGGCGGTGCTGGCGGCGAGCGTCGGCCTCGCCGGGCTCGTGCAGCTCGCGATCGTCGCCGTCGCGGCCCGGCGGGCGGGCGTGATCGTCGCCGCCTGGCCGCGGCTCGGCCCGGAGATCCGCGCGGCGCTGGCGCTCGCCGGGCCGGCGCTGGTGACGGTGGCGAGCGTCGAGCTGATCCTGCTCGCGGGCACGCAGGTCGCTTCCTTCACGCCGGGGCTCGTCGCCCGGCTCTACTACGCCGAGCGGCTGGTGCAGCTGCCGCTCGGCCTGATCGCCACCGCCGCGACCGCGGTGCTGCTGCCGCGGCTCGCCGCGCGGGTTCGCGCCGGCGACACCGCCGGGCTCGGCCCGGCCCTCGCGAAGGCGCAGAACCGGGCGCTCGAGGCCGCGCTCCTCGTGGCCCTGCCCGCCGCGACGGCGCTGGTGATCCTGGCCGAGCCCATCGTCGCCGTGCTCTTCGCCCGCGGCGCCTTCGACGCCGCCGACGTCGCGGCCACCGCCGCCGTGCTCGCCGGCCTCGCGCTCGGCCTGCCGCCGGCGGCCGCGGGCAAGATCCTGCAGCAGGGCGCGTTCGCCCGCGAGCGCGCCCGCCCGGGCCTCGCCGCCACCCTGGCCGGAATCTGCGCCACGCTCGCGGCCGGGACCCCCCTCGTCGCCGCGCTGGGTCCGCTGGGGCTGGGGCTCGGCGTCGCGGCGGGGCTCCTCGCCCACGCCCTGGTGCTCGCGGCGATCGCCGCGCGTGCCGAGGGCTGGCGCCCCGATGCCCGCCTCGCCTCGACGCTGGCACGCATCGCCGCCGCATGCGCGGCGATGGCGCTGTGGCTCGCGCTCGTCGACGGCTGGACCGAGAGCCTCGGCGACACGGCGCGCCTCGCCCTCGCCTGCACGACCGGCGCCGCCGCCTACGCCGCCGCGGCGGTCGCGCTGGGCGTGGTGCGTGCCCCGTCTCGGTAGAAGACTACCCGCATTCCCGCCGCGGTGGGACGCCGGTTCTCCCCCGATGGGGAAGGAGCCTGCTCGTGCACGCCCGCGGCGTTCACCCCTCCGCCGGCGCGGGCGCGGCGCCACCGGCGAGGATGCCGCCGTCGAGGACGAGCTCGGCGCCCGTCATGTAGGTCGCCTCGTCGGAGGCGAGCATGACCGCGAGCGCCGCGACCTCCTCGGGGCGGCCGAAGCGCTTCATCGGGCAGTCCGCCAGCGCCGCGGCCTCGCGGGCGGCGCGCTCGGGACCGGCGCCGAGCACCGCCTCCCACATCGGGGTCATGATCGCGGCGGGGCAGATCGCGTTGGCGCGGATGGCGAGGCCCTGGCCGGCGCAGTAGAGCGCCACGCTCTTGGTGTGGTTGCGCACGGCCGCCTTGGCGGAGGCGTAGGCGGCCGCGCCGGGCACGCCGACCATCCCCGAGCGCGACGCGA
Source organism: Salinarimonas sp. (assembly GCA_051117315.1). Classification (GTDB taxonomy): domain Bacteria; phylum Pseudomonadota; class Alphaproteobacteria; order Rhizobiales; family Beijerinckiaceae; genus Salinarimonas. The sequence continues at coordinate 25,185 of JBNPEA010000045.1, forward strand.
TGTTGACGATCGAGCCCGCCCCCGCCGGGCGCATGGCGCGGATCGCGTGCTTGCAGCCGAGGAACACGCCGTCGAGATCGACCGCGTGCACCGCCCGCCAGTCCGCCAGCGACGCGTGCTCGGGATCGTGCGGCACCATGCCGTTCTCGAATCCGGTGATGCCGGCGTTGTTGACGAGCACGTCGAGCTTGCCGCGCGCGGCGACGAGGTTGTCGACCGCCGCGATCCAGTCCGCCTCGTCGCGCACGTCGAGCCTCGTGTGCGCGGCGCAGGGGCCGAGCTGCTCGGCCTGGGCGGCGGCGCCGGCCTCGTCGATGTCGGTGACGAGCACGAAGGCGCCCTGCGTGGCGAAGGCCCGGGCGATCGCCGCGCCGATCCCCCGCGCGGCACCGGTGACGAGGGCGACCTTGCCGTTGAGGCGATGCATGGGCGGGCTCCTGCGATCGGGTTGGTACCGCCGGCACCGCTCGCGCCTTCGGCCCGGCGCTCTTACGCGTTCCGCGCGAGCCGGTCGAGGCTGGAGCCTTGCGGGACGTGGGAGGCTGACATGCGCCGGTACGGGGCGCGGCGCCGCGTTCACAAACTCAACCCCGCATCCCAATACGGCGTCGGCCCGTAGAGCCCCTCCAGGTAATCGATGAACGCCCGCGTCTTCTGCTCGAGGTGCCGCCGGCTCGGGTAGACGGCGTGGATGGCGACGCGGGCGGAGGAGCGCCAGGCGGGGAGCACGCGCACCAGCGCGCCGGACTTCAGCTCCGGCCCCACGTCCCAGGTCGAGCGCAGGGCGATGCCGGCGCCCGAGAGCACCGCCTCGCGCACCACCTCGCTCGAGTTGGTGCGCAGCGGCGAGGCGATGCGCACCGTCTGCGGCCCGCCCGGCCCGTCGAGCCGCCATTCCGGCGTGCCGTGGACGAGGAGCGTGTGATGGGCGAGCGTCGCGAGGTCGGCGGGCGTGCCGCGCTCGGCGAGGTAGCCCGGCGTCGCCACGAGCACCCGGTGGCTCGGCGCGAGCTTCTTGGCGATGAGGCTCGAGTCCGAGAGGTCGGCGATTCGGATGGCGAGGTCGAGCCCCTCGGCGACGACGTCGACGAAGCCGTCCGAGAGCGCGAGATCCACCGTCACCTGCGGGTTGGCGTCGAGGAAGCGCTTGAGGTGCGGCGCCACGTGCATGCGCCCGAAGGAGGTCGGCGCCGAGACCCGCAGCAGGCCGCGCGCCTCCGCCGCGCCCGACATCGCCCACGCCTCCGCCTCCTCCACCGAGGCGAGGATCGCCACCACGCGCTCGTGGAAGCCGCGCCCCGCCTCGGTCAGCGCCAGGCTTCGTGTCGTGCGCTGCAGGAGCCGCACGCCGAGCCGCTCCTCCAGCCGGCGGATGCGCTTGGAGACCACGGCCGGCGAGAGCCCGAGCTCGCGCCCCGCAGCCGACATGGAGCGCGCCGCGACGATGCGCGCGAAGATGTCGAGATCACCCAGGCGGTCCATTCTCGGCCTCGATTGTGTCACAGGGGGAAACAATCTAGCGCAGGCGACGCCTCTGTTAAGCGCCGCGTGTTCGGCCTATGGTGCGCAAAAGGAACTCGTCCACACGAGACGAGAAACGCCACGACGAGGAGGACGCGCCATGACGATCGCCTTCCCGGCCCCCGACGCCGCCATCCTGGCGCGGCGCGACGCCATCCTCGCGGGGCTCGCGCCGCTGGTCGCGCCCGACGCGCTGATCGTCACCGAGGACGAGCGCCGCGCCTTCGAGACCGACGCCCTCACCGCCTATCGCCGCCTGCCGATGGCGGTGGTGCTGCCGTCTTCCACCGAGGAGGTCTCGGCCGTGATGCGGTTCTGCAGCGAGAACGGGGTGAAGGTGGTGGCCCGCGGCGCGGGCACCTCGCTCGCCGGCGGCGCGATCCCGCAGGAGGACGCCATCGTCATCGGCGTCTCGAAGCTCAACCGCGTGCTGGACACGAGCTTCGCCGACCGCACCATGCGGGTCCAGTCCGGCATCACCAACCTCGCGATCTCGCAGGCCGTGGCGCACGAGGGCTTCTTCTACGCCCCCGACCCGTCGAGCCAGCTCGCCTGCACCATCGCCGGCAACGTCGCGATGAATTCCGGCGGAGCGCATTGCCTGAAGTACGGCGTGACCACGAACAACCTTCTCGGGCTCACGGTCGTGCTGGTGGACGGCACGGTGGTGGAGATCGGCGGGGACATGCCGGACGCGCCCGGCTACGACTTCCTCGGCCTGATGACGGGCTCGGAGGGCCAGCTCGGCATCGTGACGGAAGCGACCGTGCGCATCCTGCGCGCCGCGGAGGGCGCGCGCCCGGCGCTGATGGGCTTCGAGTCGGTCGAGGAGTGCGGCGCCTGCGTCGCGGCGATCATCGGCGCGGGCATCATCCCCGTCGCGCTCGAATACATGGACAAGCCCGCGATCGAGATCTGCGAGGCCTTCGCGCATGCGGGCTATCCGCTCGACGTCGAGGCGATGCTGATCATCGAGGTGGAGGGCTCCGAGGAGGAGATCGAGGACGCCTTCGCGCGCATCGTCGCCATCGCCGAGCCGTTCCATCCGCGGACGCTGAAGGTGGCGCAGACCGAGGCCGAGGCCGCGGCGATCTGGAAGGGCCGCAAGTCCGCCTTCGGCGCCACGGGCCGCGTCGCCGACTACATTTGCATGGACGGCACCATCCCCACCGGGCAGCTGCCGGTGGCGCTCCGGCGCATCGACGAGATCGTCGAGGGCTACGGGCTCGGGGTCGCCAACGTCTTCCACGCCGGCGACGGCAACCTCCATCCGCTGGTGATGTTCGACACCAACAAGCCGGGCGAGATGGAGAAGGCGGAGGCCGCGGGCGAGGACATCCTGCGCCTGTGCGTCGAGCTCGGCGGCTGCCTCACCGGCGAGCACGGGGTCGGCATCGAGAAGCGCGACCTGATGACGACGCAGTACAATGGCGAGGACCTCCGGCAGCAGCTGCGCGTGCGCGGCGTGTTCGATCCGCTCTGGCTGCTGAACCCGGCGAAGGTGTTCCCGCTGGAGGGCCGCGATCTCGACGGGCGGGAAGCGGCGTGACGACCCATAGCCCCGCGAGCGAGGACGAGGTCCGCGCCCTCGTCGCCGACGCCGCCGCCGGCGCGACGCCGCTCGCCATCGCCGGCGGCGCCACCAAGGCGGCGGTCGGCCGCCCGGCGCAGACGCAGTCGACGCTCTCCACGCGCGGCCTGTCCGGCGTGACGCTCTACGAGCCTTCGGAGCTGGTCATCGCCGCCCGCGCCGGCACGCCGCTCGCCGAGGTCGAGGCGACGCTGGCGCAGAAGGGCCAGCGCCTCGCCTTCGAGCCGGCGGACTGGCGGGCGCTGCTGGGAACCGAGGGCGAGCCGACGATCGGCGCCGTGGCGGCTGCCAACGTGTCGGGCCCCCGGCGGATCATGGTCGGCGCGGCGCGCGATGCGCTCATCGGCGTGCGCTTCGTCAACGGCCGCGGCGAGGCGGTGAAGAACGGCGGGCGGGTGATGAAGAACGTCACCGGGCTCGACCTGGTGAAGACGCTCAGCGGTTCCTGGGGCACGCTCGCGGTGCTCACCGAGGTGACCTTCAAGGTCCTGCCGATCCCGGAGCGGACGGCGACGCTGGTCTATTCCGGCCTCGACGACGCCCGCGCGATCGCGGCGCTGTCCGCGGCGCTGGGCTCGCCCTTCGAGGTGACGGGTGCCGCGCACGTGCCGGGCGACGGCGGCGGGGCGGGGACGCTGGTGCGCATCGAGGGCTTCGAGGCGTCGGTGCGCTACCGCCTGGGCGAGCTGCGCGCGCTGCTCTCGGATTGGGGCGACCCGGCGCTCGTCGAGGACGTCGACGGCGAGGCGCTGTGGCGTGGTGTGCGCGACGTGGCGCCGCTGGTCACGCCGCCCGAGCGCGCGGTGTGGAAGATCTCGACGGCGCCCTCCCGCGGCCCGGCGCTCGCCGCCGCGATCGGGGCGCAGACCGAGGCGCGCTGGCTCTACGATTGGGGCGGCGGGCTCGTCTGGGTCGCCACCCCGGCCGACGAGGCGGCGGCGCGGGCGGTCCGCGCGGCGACGGTGGCGCACCAGGGCCACGCGACGCTGGTGCGCGCCCCGGCGGACCTGCGCGCGGCGGTCGACGTGTTCGAGCCGCTCACCGCGCCGATGATGACGCTGACGAAGGGCCTGAAGGCGAGCTTCGACCCGAAGGGCATCTTCGAGCCGGGGCGGATGTACGCGGGGGTTTGAGGATGGTGCCCGAAACCGCCCCTCAGGGGAGGTCGGCGCCCGAAGGGCGCCGGGTGGGGGCGAGCGGTTGAGGGTGAGCGGACGTGGGCGGCGCTCGACCGATCGCCCCCACCCGTCCGCTGCGCGGACGACCTCCCCGTCGGGGAGGTGTCGGCGCGGCGGACTTCATCGATGGCGAGAGACGCGAGAGCAGGCGTATGCAGACCAACTTCACACAAGAGCAGCTCCGCGACCCCGCGACCCGCGAGTCCGAGAAGATCCTGCGCACCTGCGTGCATTGCGGGTTCTGCACCGCGACCTGCCCGACCTATCTCCTGCTCGGCGACGAGCTCGACAGCCCGCGTGGCCGCATCTACCTGATGAAGGACATGCTGGAGAACGGCAAGCCGGCCAATGCGGAGGTGGTGAAGCACATCGACCGCTGCCTGTCCTGCCTCTCCTGCATGACCACCTGCCCGTCGGGGGTGCACTACATGCACCTCGTCGATCACGCCCGCGCCTATATCGAGCAAACCTACCAGCGGCCCTGGCACGACCGGCTGCTGCGGAGCGTCCTCGCCGCGATCCTGCCCTACCCGCACCGCTTCCGGCTGGCGCTGATCGGCGCGAAGCTCGGCGCGCCGTTCAAGTCCGTGGCGCGGGCGATCCCGCTCGTCGGCCCCCGCCTCGCCGGCATGCTGGATCTCGCGCCGAAGCGCCTGCCGTCGCGCTCGGCGATCGACGGGCCGCAGGTGTTTCCCGCGGAGGGCGCGCGGCGCGGGCGGGTGGCGCTGCTGCAGGGCTGCGCCCAGCGGGTGCTCGATCCGGGCATCAACGAGGCCACGATCCGGCTGCTGACGAGGAACGGCATCGAGGTGGTGCAGGCGAAGGGCGAGGGCTGCTGCGGTGCGCTCGTCCACCACATGGGCCGCGAGCACGCGGGCCACGGCTTCGCCGAGCGCGCCATCGACGTCTGGACCCGCGAGATCGAGGGCGAGGGGCTCGACGCGATCGTGATCACGGCGTCGGGCTGCGGCACCACGATCAAGGATTACGGCTTCATGCTGCGCGAGAACGCCGCCTATGCCGACAAGGCGAAGCGGGTCTCGGAGCTGGCGAAGGACGTGACGGAATACGTCACCACGCTGAAGGTCGTCGCGCCGGCGCGGGACGTGTCGGGCCTCACGGTGGCCTATCATTCCGCCTGCTCGATGCAGCACGGCCAGCAGATCCGCATCGAGCCGAAGACGCTGCTCAAGAAGGCGGGCTTCACCGTGAAGGACGTTCCGGAGGGCCACATCTGCTGCGGCTCGGCCGGCACCTACAATCTGCTCCAGCCCGAGATCGCCGGGCAGCTGCGCGCCCGCAAGGTGGCCAACATCGAGAAGACGAGGCCCGACCTGATCGCCACCGGCAACATCGGCTGCATGACCCAGATCGGCAAGGGCACCGACATCCCCATCGTCCACACCGCCGAGCTGCTCGACTGGGCCGGCGGCGGGCCGTTGCCGCGGGCGCTGGAGGAGGCCGGCTGGGACGATCGCGCCATGGCCGGCGCGGCGCGCGAGGCGGCGGAATAGCGGACGTCCTCACCGTTAACCGCATCGCTTAAGCGGCCGTTGATAATGATTCGACGAAGGCCGTGCGAAATCCCGCGCGGGCCTGCGCGACTCACCAAGCGGCAATCTCCCGTCCCGCATCGTCCCCGCGTCCTGGATGAGACGGGGGCGGATCGATGCGGGCTCGGGGCGGACGGCGTGGGTATGCGAGGGGCCTCGTGCGGCTCGCGACCGCGCTCGCGCTGCCGGCGCTCGCCGCGATGTCGCCGGCAGCGGCCTCGCCTGCGGCGGAGATCGAGGCCGCGCCGATGGTCACGGCCGAGCTCGGCGGCGGCTTCATCGAGTTCCTCTTCGGGCGCGACGGCGCGCTGCGGCCGCAGCCGGAGCCCCGGAACGCGGCGCCGGTTCGAGCCGCACCCGCTCCCGTGCAAATCACGCCTCCCGCGGCCGATTCCACGAGTGTCCTCGCCGCGCCGGGGGTCGGCACGAGCTTCTGCGTGCGCACCTGCGACGGCTATGCCTTTCCCCTCGGGACGCTGCGCGGACGACGCGACGCGGACCTGCATCGCCGCGCCTGCGCCGCCGCCTGCCCGGGCGCGCCGACGGCGTTGTTCGTCGGCTCCCGCAACGCCGGCTTCGCCGCCGCTCGCTCACTGGACGACGGCACGCCCTACCGCGCGCTGGCGACCGCCTTCCTGCATCGGCGCGAGCGCGTGCCCGAGTGCGGCTGCGGCATGATGGAGGTCCCGGCCGCACGCTGGGCCGAGGGCGACGCGACGCTGCGGCGGGGCGACGTGGTGGTCACCGCCACGGGCGCGCTCGTCTTCGACGGCGGGCGGCTCGTGGACTTCCGCGAGAGCCGCGCCGCCGGCTCGGCGCTGCGCCGCAAGATCGACGACCGTCTCGGCCTGACCGTCCGCGAGGCCAGCCGCGCCGCCTGGCTGCGCGCCCGGGCGGGCGCGGACCACGCCGAGCCGGAGCCCGGCCCGTCCGCCGCGGCGCCCGTTTCGCAGCCTCTGCCGCCTGAACGCCCGCAGGAGGCCGTTCGCATGGCCGAGGGCCTCCCGCCGGCGCCGATCGAGTGAGCACGGGCGTGCGCGGCGACACCGGCATCGCGCGGGATCAGTTGAACACGGCCTCGTAGACCCGCTTGCCGTTCAGCTTGCCGACGTCCTGCATCGCGGGGACGACGGGAGTGATGAAGACACCCTCCATCAGCCCCTTCTTGGGATGCCGGATGTTGTACATCTGGTTGTCGAGGATCGGCGTCGGCGGCGTGATGAACAGGATGGCGAAGGCGCGCCGGCGCGCCGGCAGGCCCGGATAGGGCGACAGCCGCGCCCCGATCAGCTCCATCTCCACGCGCCCGCCCGTGCCTTCGAGCACGAAGGTCTTGCCGGTCTCGTCCTTGAAGTCCTCGTAGGTCAGCTGATCCAGCATGCCCGCCTCCCGTTGCGTCGAGCAGGGATAGCGTGACTTGCCCGGCTGCGAAACCTCAGGTGCTGTCTGTCCAACCCGAAATCGGTGATGCGTCCGCGGTTTTCCTCAACCTTCGGCGGTTTCCGGTGCATCCGAGCGCTGCAGGCGCTCGAGCCGCGCATAGGCGCCGCCGCGGGCCACGAGCTCCGCGTGGGTGCCGCGCTCGACGATGCGGCCGGCTTCCATCACGACGATCTCGTCGGCCTCGCGCACGGTGGACAGGCGGTGGGCCACGACCAGCGTGGTGCGCCCCGCCATCAGGCGTGCGAGCGCGTCCTGGACCAGCCGCTCGGACTGGGAATCCAGCGCCGAGGTGGGCTCGTCGAGGAGCAGGATCGGCGCGTCCTTGAGGAAGGCGCGGGCGAGCGCCACACGCTGGCGCTCGCCGCCCGAGAGGCGCCCGCCGGCGGGGCCGACGCGGGTGTCCCAGCCGTCGGGCAGGGCGGTGATGAAGTCGTGCGCCGCGGCCGCCTCGGCGGCGGCGGCGATCTCGGCCTCGCTAGCGCCGGGCCGGCCGAATGCGATGTTGGCGCGAATCGTGTCGTCGAACAGCACCGAATCCTGCGACACCACCGAGATCGCCCCGCGCAGGCTCTCCAGCGTGACGCCGCGCAGGTCCTGCCCGTCGACGAGGACGGCGCCCTCGGTGGGATCGTAGAGCCGCGGCACCATCGCGACGAGGGTCGACTTGCCCGAGCCCGAGCGGCCGACGAGCGCCGTCGCCCCGCCGCCGCGCACCGTGAGGTCGATCCCCTCCAGCGCCGGCGCGTCCGGGCGGTAGCGGAAGCGCACGTCCGCGAACCGCACCTCGCCGGCGCCCACCATGAGCGGCACGGCGCCGGGCGCGTCGGCGATGCGCGGCACCTCGTCGAGGAGCGCCCAGTGCCGGTGCAGGGCGGCGATGGCCTCCTGCACGATGGCGTTGAGGTTGCCCAGCGCCCGGATCGGCTGCGCCGCCATCAGGAGTGCGGTGACGAAGCCGGTGAAGTCGCCGATCGTCGTCTCGCCGCGGCCGATGCGCACACCGATGAGCAGCAGCACGGCCGCCACCGCCGCGCCGCCGGCGATCTCGAGCAGCGGGTCGAGCCGGGCGCGCTGGGTGGCGGCCTTGATCTTGAGGTCGCGCACCCGGTCGAAGGCGCCCCGCGCGCGGCCCTCGAGATAGGGCTCCATGCGGTAGGTCTTGGCGACGCGCACGCCGGCGAGGCTCTCGGTGACGAGGCCGGCCATGTCGCCGATCTCCTCCTGCGTCGCCGTCGAGACGCGGCGAAGCCGCTTGCCGATGCGCGCGATCGGCGGCGCGACGAACGGCGCCACCAGGGCGGCGATCAGCGTCATCCACGGGTCGATCACGATCATCGCCACGACCAGCGCGAGGATGGTGGCGACGTCGCGGAAGAACACCGTGAAGATCCGCACCATCGCCTCGCGGATGTAGGTGAAGTCCGTCGTGAAGCGCTGGGTCAGCGAGGCCGGGCTCTCCCCGCCGAGCTGGGCGAGGTCGAGGGAGAGCAGGCGTGCGTACAGCGCCGCCTGCATGTCGGCCTCGATGCGCGCCACCGTGCGCTGGGTCAGCGCCGTCTGGCCGAAGAGCGCGAAGCCCTTGATCGAGGTGACCACGATGACGACGACCGGCGCCCAGTAGATCAGCTCGAGGTCGCGCCGATCGAAGGCGTTGAAGGCCTCGCGGATGAGCAGCGGATACAAGGCCGTCGCCCCCGCGCCGATGGTGATCAGCAGGAGGACGAAGGCGAGCGTGCGCCGATGCGCCCGCATCCGCTCGCGCCACAGCCGGCGCATGACGGGCCAGGTGTCGCCGGACAGGAGCGGGGGTTTCCGGGTCTTGGTGTTCGTGTCGGCCATGATCGTGCGCGCGCCTCCGGTGGCGCGTCTAGCACGGTTCGTGCGCGGATGGCACGTGCCCCCGCCGCGGCGAACGGAGCCCTGCCCCCGAACCGCTCCGCGACTCGTCCCGCCCCGCCGGGGCGGGACGGGTCAGCCGGCGCTGGCGGGCGTGCGGGCCTGGCCGGGCTCGGGGACGGCGAGGCCGGCGGAGGTGTACTCGTTGAGCTTGTTGCGCAGCGTGCGGATCGAGATGCCGAGGATCTTGGCCGCGTGGGTGCGGTTGCCAAGGCAATGGTCGAGCGTGTCGAGGATCAGGTCCTGCTCGACCTCGGCCACCGTGCGCCCGACGAGCGCCCGCGTCACCGCTTCCGCCGTGCGCGCGGCGCGCGCGGCCGCGTCCGGCTCGGCGCCGAGCGCGTCGCCTTCGGGCGTCATCAGCGCGTCCGCGCCGATCTCGGCGCCCGACGCCAGCAGCACAGCGCGATGCACCGCGTTCTCGAGCTCGCGCACGTTGCCGCGCCAGGGGTTCTTGAGCACGACGCGCTTGGCGTCGTGGGAGAGGCCGCGCTCGGGCAGGCCGTTGGCCTGGCCGTACTTGCGGGCGAAGTGCTGGGCGAGCTCGATGATGTCGCCGGGCCGCTCGCGCAGGGCCGGCAGGCGCAGGTGGACGACGTTCAGGCGGTAGAACAGGTCCTCGCGGAACGTCCCCGCCCGGACGGCCTCGGTCATGTTGCGGTTGGAGGTGGCGAGCACGCGAATGTCCACCGGCACGGGCTTGGCGCCGCCGACCCGGTCGATGACGCGCTCCTGCAGGGCGCGCAGGAGCTTGGCCTGCAGGCGCACGTCCATCTCGGAGATCTCGTCGAGCAGCAGCGTGCCGCCGTTGGCTTCCTCGAACTTGCCGATGCGCCGGGCCACCGCGCCGGTGAAGGCGCCCTTCTCGTGACCGAACAGCTCGCTCTCCAGCAGCGCATCGGGGATCGCGGCGCAGTTCACGCACACGAAGGGCTTCGAGCGTCGAGCCGAGCGCTGGTGCAGGTGGCGGGCGAGCACCTCCTTGCCGGTGCCGCTCTCGCCGGTGATCAGCACCGATGCGTCGGAGCGGGCCACCTGCTCGGCCATCTTGACGACCTTCTCCATGGCCGGGTCGCGCCAGACGAAGGCGGCCTGGTCGGCGGCCACCGCCTCGAGGATCGCCGCGATCATGTCGGCGTCCGGGGGCAGCGGGATGTACTCCTTCGCCCCGGCGCGGATCGCGTCCACCGCGCCGCGGGTGTCGGCCCCGGCGCCGCAGGCCACGACGGGCGTGCGGATGCGCTCGGCCTCGAGCGCGCCGACGAGATCGGCGACGGAGAGCGCGACGTCGACCATGATCAGGTCGGCGCCCTTGGCGCGCAGCACCGCGAGACCCTGGTGGAGGTCGTCCGCCTGCACCACGGCGGCGCCGCGGCTCATGGCGATGCGCGAGGCGGTGGTGAGCTCGCCGTCGAGACGGCCGATGATGAGAAGGCGCATGACCCGGCTCCTTAGTGGTCGCTCTTGATGATCTCGGTCATCGTGATGCCGAGGCGATCCTCGACGAGCACCACCTCGCCGCGGGCGACGAGGCGGTTGTTGACGTAGATGTCGACGGCCTCGCCGACCTTGCGGTCGAGCTCGAGCACCGCGCCCGGCGCGATCTTGAGGAGGTCGCCCACCGGCATCCGGGCGCGCCCGAGCACGGCCGACACCGCCACCGGCACGTCGAAGATCTGCTCGAGATCCGCGGCGGTGCGCTGGACCACGGGGCCGTCACGGGTCGATTCCGCCGGCAGCTGCGCCTGCGGGTCGAAGCCGATGTCCTCGTCGTCGAGCTGGGGCAGGGTGAACTCGTCGCTCATGGCGTTGACGCTCCGGGTGTGTCGTCGCGGGTCGGGTCGGTCGTGCCCGTCAGCTTGCAGGCGATTTCCGCGGCGAGCGCGGCGCCGTCGCGCACCACGCCGCCGTCGGCCCATTCGAAGTGCGCGTCGCCGCGCGCCATGTCCGCCTCGCCGATGACGACGAGCCGGCCCTCGAAGCCGCGCTCGCGGGCGAGCGCCTTGACCATGCGCTCGACGTCGTCGACGAGGCTCTCCTCGACGCGCACCACGAGATGCGGCACGCCGCGCAGATGCGCGAAGGCCTCGCGCGCCGCCTGCATGATCGTATCGAGCGGGAAGCGCTCGAGCGCCGCGCCGGCCAGCGCGCGCGCCAGCGTCTCGGCGAAGGCGAGCGCCTCCGCCTCGAGCGCGCCGCCGCGGGCGTCGGCGTCCGCGAGGAGCGCGCGGGAGGCCTCGGCGATCCGTGCCAGGGTCTCGCGCACGGCCGCGTCGGCCTCCGCCTGCGCCGCCGCGCGGCCTTCCGCCATACCCTGCGCCCGGCCGCGCGCCTCCGCCTCGGCCAGCGCCACCTCGGCCTTCGGCGACGGCGTGCCCTTCGGGCGGGAGAAGTCGCGGTCGAAGACGAACCTGCCGCTCATCTCAGCCTCTCTCGTGGATCCACTGGCGCATCACCGTCGCGGTCTCGTTGGGGCTCTGCTTGACCAGCTCCGCGATTCGCTCGAGCGACTGCGCCTGCACGTGGCCGTTGACCTTGGCCATCTCGATCATCTGCGAGGTCGCGTCCGGCCGCGCGGGCAGCGCCGGCATCCTGCTGCCGCCGCTCGCTTCGCCGCCCTCGATCGCTGCCGCCTCGCCGCCGCGCCCGGTCGCCGCGGCGGCGGCGGGCTGCGCCGTGAGGGCCCGCAGCATGGGCCGCAGCACGGTGAAGATCACGACGAGGGTGAGCAGGAAGAGCACGGCGAGCTCGATCGCGCGCAGCACGTCCTCGCGGCTCGGGTTCATCAGGCTCTCGACCAGTGTCTGCGGCTCGGGCAGGAACTCCGGCTGCGGCCCCTCCGCGAAGCGCAGGTTGACCACCTCGATCTGGTCGCCGCGGTCTGCGTCGAAGCCGATCGCGGTGCGCACCAGCGCCTCGATGCGCTGCAGCTCCTCGGGGCTGCGCGGCTCGTAGGTCACGGTGCCGTCCGGAGCGGTGGCGTAGGCGCCGTCGACGAGCACGGCGACGGACAGGCGCGACAGACGCGGTCCCTCCAGCATCTCGACGCGGGTGGAGCGGGAGATCTCGTAGTTGATCGTCTCCTCGGTCGTCTCCTGCTGGTCGCGCATGCCGCCGCCGGCCGGGTCCTCGCCGCCGCCCGGCAGCTCGTTGCCGACCGTGACGCCGGCGTCGCCCTGCGTCGACACGGCGTTGTCGGTGCGCGACTGCATGGAGCGCGCGACCTGTCCGTTGGGGTCGAAGGTCTCCGAGCGCGCCTCGACGCGGTTCGTGTCGAACTCGGCAGCGACCTGGACCCGGGTGCGCCCGCGCCCGACGATCCCGGCGACGATGTCCTCGACCTGGCCGCGCAACCGGTTCTCGAAGCCGATGCGGGTCTCGTCCGCCGCGGCGGAGGACATCGCGTCCCCGGCGGTGGCGCCGTCGGCGAGCAGGCGGCCGCTCTCGTCGACGATGGAGATGCGGTCGGGCCGCAGGCCCTCGACGGCGGTGGCGACGAGATGGCGGATGGCGCGCACCTGCGCGGCGTCGAGCTCGCCGCGCACCCGCAGCACGATGGAGGCGCGCGGGTCCTCGCGATCGCGCTCGAACAGCCGCCGCTCGGGGATGGCGAGATGCACCCGCGCCGCTTCCACCCGCGAGAGCGAGCCGATGGTGCGCGAGAGCTCGCCCTCGAGCGCCCGCAGCTGGTTGATGTTCTGCACGAAGCTGGTGGAGGAGAACGAATCACCCCGGTCGAAGATCTCGTACCCGACGCCGGTGCCCGCCGGCAGGCCGTCGGAGGCGAGCTCCATGCGCAGCCGGGCGAGGTCGCTGCGCGCCGCCAGGATGACGCCGTCGCCCCGCGCCTCGTAGGCGACGCCGCGGGCCTCGAGCGCGCGCACCACCGCGCCGGCGTCCGACATCGACAGGTCGGCGTAGAGCACGCCCATGTCCGGCTGCGACATGCGCATGATGACGAAGGCGAAGAAACCGACGAGCGCCAGCGTCACGGCGCCCATCACCGCGAGGCGCGCCGGGCCGAGCCGGGTCAGGATCTCCATCGTCTGGTTCACGCGAAACACGTCCCCGGTTGATCGTCCACGCTCCGGGACGGCGTGCGCCGCGACCGGTAGGCAGGAATTTCCCAGGGGAGGGTGAACGACCGGTTAACGACGGTGCCGATCGTGGCGTCCCGGTTCGAGAAGAGGCGTGCGCGAAGGCCTCCGGGCGGCGTGGCCGATTGGGGGTATCGCCGCGGCGCGATCCGCGCTATGACCGTGTTCTCTATACGTTCGGCTGCAGGCGCATGGCTCCACGCAACGTCACCATCGTGGTGCTCTGGATGGCCGGGGCGCTCGTCTCCTTCTCGGCGATCGCCGTCGCGGTGCGCGAGCTCTCGGGCGCGCTCTCGGTGTTCGAGATGCTGGCCTTCCGCAACGCCGTGGGCCTCGCGGGCATCCTCGTGGCGGCGTGCCTCCTCGCCCGGGTGCGTGCGAGCCTCTCCAGCCGCCGCCTCGGCCTCCACGCGCAGCGCAACCTCGTCCACTTCGCCGGGCAGTACGCCTGGACCGTGGGCGTCACCCTGCTGCCGCTCGCCGTCGTCTTCGCCGTCGAGTTCACGGCCCCGGCGATCACCGCGCTCCTCGCCGTGCTGCTGCTCGGCGAGCGCCTCACGCGCACCCGCGCGCTGGCGATCGGGATGGGCTTCCTCGGCGTGCTCGTCGTGGTACGCCCGGGCGCAAGCGACGTCGGCTGGCCGGCGCTGCTCGTCCTGTTCGCCGCCTTCGCCTTCGCCGTCACCGCCATCGCGACGAAGAGCCTCACGCGCACGGAGACGACGACGTCGATCCTGCTGTGGATGAACGCCATGCAATTGCCGCTCAACCTGGCGGGCGCAGGCGAGGGCTACCTCGGACGCCTCGCCCAGGCACCGGTCCTGCCGCTCGCGGCGCTGGCCGTCTGCGGCTTCACGGCGCATTGGTGCCTCACCAACGCCTATCGCAACGGAGACGCCATCATGGTCGTGCCGCTCGACTTCCTGCGCATCCCGCTGATCGCGGTGGTGGGCCTGCTGCTCTACGCGGAGCCGCTGGACCCCTTCGTCTTCGTCGGCGCGGGGATCATCGTCGTCGGCATCCTCGTCAACCTGCGCGCCGAGACGGGACGCGCGCCGCGGCCGCGGGGGGCGTGAGGCATGGCGTGGTCGGGGCAGCAGGAAGCGGCGCTCTCCGCCGTCGCCGCCTGGCTCAAGGTGGGCGAGCCGCAGGTGTTCCGCCTGTTCGGCTACGCCGGCACGGGCAAGACCACGCTCGCGCGCCATGTCGCGGCGGACGTCGAGGGCGAGGTCGCCTTCGGCGCCTTCACCGGCAAGGCCGCCTCGGTGATGCGGGCCAAGGGCTGCACCGACGCCTCCACCATCCACGCGATGATCTATCGCTCGCGCGGGGACGAGGACGAGGGCCCCTCCTTCACGCTCAACCGCTCTGGGCCGGCGGCCAAGGCCGACCTCATCGTCATCGACGAATGCTCGATGGTGGACGAGGAGCTCGGCCGCGACCTGCTCACCTTCGGCAAGCCGGTGCTGGTGCTGGGTGATCCCGCCCAGCTGCCGCCGGTGAAAGGCGGCGGCTTCTTCACCGAGGCCGAGCCCGACGTCATGCTCACCGAGGTCCACCGCCAGGCCGCGGACAACCCGATCGTGCGCCTCTCCATGCTGATCCGCGAGGGCGGGCGGCTCGACTACGGCATCTACGGGGAGAGCCGGGTCGTGCGCCGGGCCGAGATCGATCCGGACACGGTGATGGGCGCCGACCAGGTGCTGGTCGGCATGAACAAGACGCGTCGCCTCTACAATGGCCGCATCCGCGAGCTGAAGGGCTTTCGCGACCCCTATCCCGCCGCCGACGAGAAGCTGGTCTGCCTGCGCAACGACAAGAGCAAGGGCCTCCTGAACGGCGGATTGTGGACCGTCAGCGAGGCGAAGCACTGGCCCAACCGCGGCCTCGTGGTGATGCGCCTCGCCGCCGAGGAGAACGCCCGCCAGACCGCCAAGGTCGAGGTCCCCACCGCCTTCTTCGAGGGCGGCGAGGACGAGTTGCCCTACGCCCTGCGCCGCCAGCACGACGAGCTCACCTACGGCTACGCGCTCACCGTGCACAAGGCGCAGGGCTCGCAGTGGGACGACGTCGTGCTCTTCGACGAGAGCTTCGCCTTCCGGGAGCATCGCGCCCGCTGGCTGTATACCGGGTTGACCCGCGCGGCGGAGCGCATCGTCGTGGTGCGCTGACCGGCCTGCGCCGCGGCGGCGCCCGCGGACCGGATGCCGCAGGAATGACGCGATCGGGCTCTTGCCCGCGGCGATCCGCGCTGCTACGCGGCTCGGAAGGAGCCGGCGCGGCGGGACGAACGAGGAAACGACAGGGTGCTCAACCGCTTCCGCAGCCCGCAGAGCCGCATGACGCGACGCCTGGCGCGCATCGCGCGCTGGGACCGCCCGATCGAGGGCGCCTTCGGCCGGATGCGGGCGTGGGCGCACATGGCGCTCGCCGACCACGGCGTCTTCCGATTCGCCTATCTCAACCTGCACGAGGTCGCCGGCGGCCTGTGGCGCGCCGCGCAGCCGGCGCCGCACCAGCTCGCGCGCCTGCGCGACAAGGGCCTGCGCACGGTGGTCTACCTGCGCGGCGGACGCGAGCACGGCTCCTGGCAATTGCAGAAGGAGAGCTGCGAGGCGCTGGGGCTGACGCTCGTCGACTTCGTCGTGCGCTCGCGCGAGGCGCCGGACAAGGAGACGCTGCTGCGCGCCCGCGCCTTCTTCGAGACGCTGGAATACCCGGCGCTCGTGCACTGCAAGTCCGGCGCCGACCGGGCGGGCTTCATGTCCGCGCTCTACCTCGTCGTGCACGAGGGGCGGTCCGCCGACGAGGCGCTGCGGCAGCTGTCGCTGCGCTACGGGCACTTCCGCTTCGCCAAGACGGGCGTGCTGGACGCCTTCTTCGAGCGCTGGCGCGACGAGGGCGAGGCGCAGGGGATGGGCTTCGAGGAGTGGGTCGAGACCCGCTACGACCCGCAGGCCCTCACCCGCGACTTCCAGCCGGGCCTCGTCTCCGACATCCTGGTCGACCGCATCATGCGCCGCGAGTGAGCGACCGGCGGCGCTCGGCGCGCCGCCGGTCGCCTCACGTCACTGCTGCGCGGGAGCCGGCGCCGCGTCGCCCTCGGCCGTCTCGCCGGCGCGCGCGATCGCGGCACCCTCGCGCAGCGAGAGAAGCAGCGCCTGCTGCGCCTGGCGCGCGAGGAAGGTGTCGATCTGCTCGCGCATCTGCTCGAAGGTCGGGGTCGGCCGGTCGCGGCGCTCCTCGACCTTGATCACGTGCCAGCCGAACTGGCTCTGCACCGGCTGCGAGACCTCGCCCGGCTCGAGCGCGAAGGCCGCCTCGGCGAAGGGCGCGACCATGCGGTCGCGGGTGAAGAAGCCGAGATCGCCGCCCTCGGCGGCGGAGCCGGGGTCCTGCGACAGCTCGGCGGCCACCGCCTCGAAGTCCTCGCCCGCGGCGATGCGATCGACCGCGGCCTGCGCCTCCTCCTGCGTCGGGACGAGGATGTGGCGGGCGCGCACCTCCTGCTCGGGCGCGACATCGGCGATCATCTCGTCGTAGACCGCGCGGGCCGCCTCCTCGGTGACGGCGGCCTCGATCGTGTCCTCGAGCAGCCCCTCGAGCAGCAGCTTGTCGCGCTGGTAGGCGAGACGCTGCGCGAAGCCCTCGCTCTCGCCGATCCCGGCCTCCTCGGCCGCGCGGGCGGCGAGCTCGAGGTTGACGAGGTAGTTGACCAGCGTCTCGCGGCGCTGCTCGGCGTTCATGCCCGGCAGCGGCAGCGCCTGGTCCTGGCCGGCGAGCGCGATGTCGCCCTCGGTGATCTCGACGCCGTTCACGGTGGCGACGACGCGCGCCGGATCGACGGTCTGCGCGGTCTCGGCGGCAGCAGGCGCGGCCTGGTCCTGCGCGAGGGCGGCCGCGGGGATCGCGGCGCTCACGAGGAGCGCGAGAGCGAGGCGGGGGAGAAGGGCGTTCGACGACATGCGTTTCCTCGTCGGGCGCTGGGCGCGCCCTTGGCTCGACGTGATCTCGCCGCAGGTCTGGCCCATCGCGGGCGCCGATGCAAGCCGGGCATCGGCAGAGGAACGGGTCGGGACGCCCGCCGTCACCGTGCCGTGAACGCCCCCATCCTTTCGGATGCGCTCCCCGATGATTAGGTCTATATAGCGCGCACCCGCCGCATCCGACGACACGACAGACGACAGGAACCCATGTTCGGCGCACTCGCGAAGAAGCTCTTCGGCTCGGCCAACGACCGCCGGCTGAAGTCGTACGCATCCCGCGTCCAGGCCATCAACGACCTGGAGACGGAGATCGAGGCTCTGTCCGACGACGCGCTGAGGGCGCGCACGGAGGAGCTCAAGGCGCGTGTCGCCAAGGGCGAGAGCCTCGACGACGTGCTCGTGCCGGCCTTCGCCGTGGTGCGCGAGGGCGCCAAGCGCGTGCTGGGCCTGCGGCCCTTCGACGTGCAGCTGATCGGCGGCATGGTGCTGCACGAGGGCTCGATCGCCGAGATGAAGACCGGCGAGGGCAAGACGCTCGTCGCCGTGCTCGCGGTCTACCTAAACGCGCTCGCCGGCAAGGGCGTCCACGTCGTCACCGTGAACGACTACCTGGCCAGCCGCGACTCGGAGTGGATGGGGCGGATCTACCGGTTCCTGGGGCTGACCGTCGGCGTCATCGTGCACGGGCTCGACGACGCGCAGCGCAAGGCGGCCTACGCCTGCGACATCACCTACGGCACCAACAACGAGTACGGCTTCGACTACCTGCGCGACAACATGAAGTACGACTTCGGCCAGATGGTGCAGCGCGGGCACGTCTACGCCATCGTCGACGAGGTCGACTCGATCCTGGTCGACGAGGCGCGCACGCCGCTGATCATCTCCGGCCCCCTCGACGACCGCTCGGAGCTCTACCAGGCGGTCGACACGCTGATTCCGCATCTCACGCCCGAGCACTACGACCTCGACGAGAAGCAGCGCGCGGTCTCGCTGTCGGAGGCCGGCACGGAGCGGATGGAGGTGCTGCTGCGCGAGCACGAGCTGCTCAAGAGCGAGGACCTCTACGACGCCCAGAACGCGACGCTGGTCCACCACCTGAACCAGGCGCTGCGCGCCCACAAGCTGTTCACCCGTGACAAGGACTACATCGTTCGCAACGGGGAGGTGGTGATCATCGACGAGTTCACCGGCCGCATGATGCCCGGCCGGCGCTATTCCGAGGGCCTGCACCAGGCGCTCGAGGCGAAGGAGAAGGTCAAGATCCAGCCCGAGAACCAGACGCTGGCCTCGATCACCTTCCAGAACTACTTCCGCCTCTACTCCAAGCTCGCCGGCATGACCGGCACGGCCTCGACCGAGGCCGACGAGTTCGCCGAGATCTACAGCCTCGATGTCGTCGAGGTGCCGACCAACCGTCCCGTCTGCCGCCTCGACGAGGACGACGAGGTCTACCGCACGGTGCTCGAGAAGTACGACGCCATCATCCGCGACATCGATGAGGCCTCGGCCAAGGGCCAGCCGACGCTGGTGGGCACGACCTCGATCGAGAAGTCGGAGATGCTCGCCGCGCAGCTGACGAAGGCCGGCTTCACGCAGATCGACTTCGCCGACCCGACGGCGCTCGCCCCGCTGTTCGAGGCGGCCCGCGCCGCGACGGCGCCCAAGACCTTCGCCGTGCTCAACGCCCGCTTCCACGAGCAGGAGGCCTTCATCGTCGCCCAGGCCGGCGTGCCGGGCGCGATCACCATCGCCACCAACATGGCCGGCCGCGGCACCGACATCCAGCTCGGCGGCAACGCCGACATGCGCATCGGCTTCGAGCTCGACGGCGTGGAGGAGGGCGAGGAGCGCACCCGCCGCGAGGCGGCGATCCGCGAGGAGGTCGCGGCCTTCAAGCAGCGCGCGCTCGGGGCCGGCGGCCTCTACGTCATGGGCACGGAGCGCCACGAGAGCCGGCGCATCGACAACCAGCTGCGCGGCCGCTCCGGCCGCCAGGGCGACCCCGGGCGCTCCAAGTTCTTCCTGTCGCTGCAGGACGACCTGATGCGCATCTTCGGGTCCGACCGCATGGACGGCATGCTGACCAAGCTCGGCCTGCAGGAGGGCGAGGCGATCGTCCACCCCTGGATCAACAAGGCGATCGAGAAGGCGCAGTCGAAGGTCGAGGCGCGCAACTTCGACATCCGCAAGAACATCCTCAAGTACGACAACGTCATGAACGACCAGCGCAAGGTCGTGTTCGAGCAGCGCCGCGAGTTCATGGGCGAGGCCTCCGTGCGCGAGACCATCGACGAGATGCGCGAGAGCGTGGTCGAGGACGTCGTCGCCCGGCACATCCCCGCCGACGCCTATCCCGAGCAGTGGGACACCGAGGGCCTCGACAAGGAGGTCCGCCGGCTCGTCAACCTCGACCTGCCGGTGATCGACTGGGCCAAGGAGGAGGGCATCGCCGACGAGGAGATGCGCGAGCGGCTCCTGAAGGAGGCGAACGACGCCTACGCCGCGCGCATCGAGAAGAACACCTCCGACGTGATGACCTACGTCGAGAAGCAGGTGCTGCTGCAGTCGCTCGACCAGCTCTGGCGCGAGCACATCGTCACGCTCGAGCACCTGCGCCAGGTCATCGGCTGGCGCGGCTTGGCCCAGCGCGACCCGCTCAACGAGTACAAGTCCGAGGCCTTCCAGCTGTTCGAGGCGCTGATCGCGCGGCTGCGGGAGGTGGTGACGTCGCAGCTGATGCGCATCGAGGTGGTCTACCAGCGCCCGCCGGAGCCCAAGCTGCCGGAGATGGAGGCGCACCACGCCGACCCGATCACCGGCGAGGACGAGATGGCGACGGGCGGCTCCACCGGGCTCGGCTCTCCGGGCGCGGCCGCCGGCGGCGGGGAGGCGGCGCTGGCCGTCGGCACGGTGCCGGCCGAGCAGCGCGATCCGGCCGATCCCGCCCCCTGGGGCAAGGTCGGCCGCAACGAGGCCTGCCCCTGCGGCTCCGGCAAGAAGTTCAAGCACTGCCACGGCGTGCTGGCGTGAGGACGCGCATCCGGCGCCCGTGCGGCTTCCGCTCGGGCGCCTCGATCGCCTAAGGTCGCGGCCTCGATTCCCTGGAGAGGCCGCGATGACGAAGCCCCTGATCCTGATGCCGAACCGGATGATGCCGCTCGTGGTCGAGCGGCTCTCCGAGCGCTTTCGCCTGGGGCGGCTGTGGGAGGAGGCCGATCGCGAGGCCTGGCTCGCGACGCACGGCGCGGATGTGCGCGGCGTCGCCGCGGGCGCCCATTTCGCCGTCGACGCGGCGCTGATGGCGCGGCTTCCCGCGCTCGAGATCGTGGCGAGCTTCGGCGTCGGCTACGATCACGTCGACGCGGCGGCGGCCGCGCGCCGGGGCGTGATCGTCACGAACACGCCCGATGTCCTCACCGAGGAGGTGGCGGACCTGACGATCGGCCTGCTGCTGTCGACCCTGCGCCGCCTGCCGCAGGCGGAACGGTGGCTGCGCGCCGGGCGCTGGCTGGGGGAGGGGCCGTTCCCGCTCTCGCCGACCCTGCGCGGGCGCACGGTGGGCATCCTCGGCTACGGGCGCATCGGCAAGGCCATCGCCCGGCGGCTCGACGCCTTCGGCGTCACCGTCGTCTATCACGGGCGCCGGCGCCAGGAGGGCGTGGCGCACCGGCACTACGACAGCCTCGTCGCCATGGCCCGCGACAGCGACACGCTGATCTGCGTCGCGCCGGGGGGCGCGGGCACGCGTCACCTGGTCTCGACGCCCGCGCTGGAGGCGCTCGGCCCCGACGGCGTGGTGATCAACGTCGGCCGCGGCTCGGTGGTGGACGAGGCGGCGCTGGTCGCCGCGCTCGAGGCGGGCACGATCCTGACCGCCGGGCTCGACGTGTTCGAGGACGAGCCGCGGGTGCACGAGGGGCTGCTCGCCCGCGACGACGTGGTGCTGCTCCCCCATGTCGGCTCGGCCTCGGTGCACACGCGCGAGGCGATGGGGCGGCTCGTGGTGGACAACCTCGTCTCCTGGTTCGAGGGTGCCGGGCCGGTCACGCCCGTGGCGGAGACGCCGTGGTCCGGCGCGTGAGGGCGCTCAGCGCGCGATGATCTCCACCCGACGGTTCAGCGCGCGGCCCTCCTCCGTCGTGTTCGGGGCGACCGGCGCGAGGAAGCCGGCGCCGGCGAAGAGCATGCGCGCGGGGGCGATGCCGTGGGCGGTCGCCAGGGCCTCGCGCACCGCCTCGGCGCGGCGGTGGGAGAGGCCGAGATTGTACTCGAGGCTGCCCTGGTTGTCCGTGTGGCCGACGATCACCACCTCGCGCCCCGGCTCGGCCTGGAGGAAGGCCGCCATCTCCGCCAGGGTCGCGGCGCTCTCGGGGCGAATCGCGGCGCTGTCGGTGTCGAAGGTGATGCCGTAGAGCGCCACGCGGCCGGTCTCGCCGACGGCGCGGGCCATCTCGGCGGCGTCGATCATGCGCAGCTCGAGCGGTGCGGTCTCGACGACGCCGAGCATGACACGCACCTGCCCTTGCCCGTCCGGCGAGACGATCACGGTCGCGTAGACGTCGCCCTCCTCCGGGCGGGCGAGGCGGGCGGCGAGCACGCGGTAGTCGAAGCGGTCGACGATCATGCGCGGCAACGGGAACTGGTCGAGATCGTAGGAGATGCCGCCGCAGTCGCGCGTCTCGCAGGCGAGCACAGTCTCGAAGCCCCGCTCCGCGAGCGCGGCCTCGACGTTCCGGGCGATGGCGGTGGGGGAGACCTGCTCGGGAATGACGTAGGAGATGCGCGTCACCCGCCCCTCGATCTCCTGGAACCCGTCCGGCCCCGCGGCGGCGGGAAAGGGATAGACGTCGAACTCCTGGTAGTCGTAGCCGAGGATGCGGCTGCCCTCGTAGCGGCCGACCAGCGGATGGTCGCGCGCGCCGGCGATGTCCTCGGCGGCAGCCGGCGGGGCGGCGGCGAAGGCGGCGGGGAGGGTGGCGAGGAATGCGCCGAGGAGTGCGACGAGGATGTGGCGCGCGCGCATGGGTCGGTGCTCCGGATCGCTGGCGACGCGCGAGACGATGCCTCCGGGCGCGGGCGACATCAAGGCGTGGGCGACACAACGCGAAAAGGCCGCCTCACGGCGGCCTTCCCTATGCAACGGCGTTCGTCGCAGGCGTCAGAGCCCGAGGCTCGCCTTGACGTCGCGCAGCTGGGCGACCGTGTCGGCCGCTGTGGCCTTGAGGACGGGGTCCTCCAGGGTCTCGTGCTGGGTCTCGGCGCGGGAGATCTCGCGGGAGAGGATGTCGCCGGTGAGCTCGGAGACCGGCATCGCGCGCTCGGCGAGGACGGTGGCGCCCTTGGGGCCGACGTCGACGAAGCCGCCCTGGACGAGGATGCGCTCCTCGCCCTTGCCGGAGCCGACGACGAGTGAGCCCGTCTTCAGCGCGGCCATCATCGGGGCGTGGTCGGCGAGCAGTGTCATCTCGCCCTCGGAGGCGGGGATCACCACCGTCTCGACCTCGCCCGAGAAGATGATGCGCTCGGGAGAGACGAGCTCGAAGGGGAAGCTGGCCATGGGACCCTCGTCGGAATGGGTGACGGGCGCGCCGGGCTCGATCGCGACGATCGGGCGCGCCCGTGATGATCGTGCGGGCCGATCAGGCGGCCTGGGCGAGACGCTCGGCCTTCTCGACCGCCATGTCGATGGAGCCGACCATGTAGAAGGCCGCCTCCGGCAGGTGGTCGTACTGGCCCTCGACGAGACCCTTGAAGCCCTTGATCGTGTCCTCGAGCGAGACGAGCTGGCCCGGCGAGCCGGTGAACACCTCGGCCACGAAGAACGGCTGCGACAGGAAGCGCTCGATCTTGCGGGCGCGCGCCACCGTCATCTTGTCCTCTTCCGAGAGCTCGTCCATGCCCAGGATCGCGATGATGTCCTGCAGCGACTTGTAGCGCTGGAGCACCTGCTGGACCTGGCGCGCGACCTGGTAGTGCTCCTCGCCGACGATGCGCGGGTCGAGCATGCGCGAGGTCGAGTCGAGCGGGTCCACCGCCGGGTAGATGCCCTTCTCGGAGATCGCGCGGTTGAGCACGGTCGTGGCGTCGAGGTGGGCGAAGGAGGTGGCAGGCGCCGGGTCGGTCAGGTCGTCGGCGGGCACGTAGATCGCCTGCACGGACGTGATCGAGCCCTTGGTCGTCGTGGTGATGCGCTCCTGCAGCTGGCCCATGTCGGTCGACAGGGTCGGCTGGTAGCCCACCGCGGAGGGGATGCGGCCGAGCAGCGCCGACACCTCGGAGCCCGCCTGCGTGAAGCGGAAGATGTTGTCGACGAAGAACAGCACGTCCTGGCCCTGGTCGCGGAAGTGCTCCGCGATGGTGAGCCCGGTGAGGCCCACGCGGGCGCGGGCGCCCGGCGGCTCGTTCATCTGGCCGAACACGAGGGCGCACTTCGAGCCCTCGGTGGAGCCGCCGTGCTCCTTCGGGTCCTTGTTCACGCCCGACTCGATCATCTCGTGATAGAGGTCGTTGCCCTCGCGGGTGCGCTCGCCGACGCCGGCGAACACCGAGTAGCCGCCGTGGGCCTTGGCGACGTTGTTGATCAGCTCCTGGATCAGCACGGTCTTGCCGACGCCGGCGCCGCCGAACAGGCCGATCTTGCCGCCGCGGGCGTAGGGGGCGAGCAGGTCGATGACCTTGATGCCGGTGACGAGGATCTGCGCCTCGGTCGACTGGTCGGCATAGCTCGGCGCCTCGGCGTGGATCGGGCGCAGGCCCTCGTTCGGGACCGGGCCGGCCTCGTCGATCGGCTCGCCGATGACGTTGACGATGCGCCCGAGGCAACCGGCGCCGACGGGCACCTGGATCGGCGCGCCGGTGTCGGTGACCGGCTGGCCGCGGCGCAGGCCCTCGGTCGTGTCCATGGCGATGCAGCGCACGGCGCTCTCGCCGAGCTGCTGGGCGACCTCGAGCACGAGGCGCGTGCCGTTGTTGTCGGTCTCGAGCGCGTTCAGGATCTCGGGCAGGTGACCCTCGAAGGTGCAGTCGACGACGGCGCCGATGACCTGCGAGATGCGTCCGGTAGCTTCAGCCATGGGTCTCGTCCTTCAAGATGGCAGCGTGCTCAGAGCGCCTCGGCGCCCGAGATGATTTCGATGAGTTCCTTGGTGATCTGAGCCTGGCGCGTCCTGTTGTAGGTCAGCGTCTGCTTCTTGATCATCTCGCCGGCGTTGCGCGTGGCGCTATCCATCGCCGACATGCGGGCGCCCTGCTCGGAGGCGCCGTTCTCGAGCAGCGCCGAGAAGATCTGCACCGAGACATTGCGCGGCAGCAGCTTCTCGAGGATCTCCTGCTCGGAGGGCTCGTATTCGTACACCGCGCCGGAGCCGGCCTCCTCGGTCGCGGCCGGGACCTCGGTGGGGATCAGCCGCTGGGCGGTGGGGATCTGCTGGATCACCGAGCGGAAGCGCGAGTAGAACAGCGTCGCCACGTCGAACTCGCCCTCGGCGTAGAGGTTGAGCACCTTCTTGCCGATCTCCTCGGCGTTCTCGAAGCCGAGCACCTTCACCGCGCGCAGCTCGATCAGCTCCATGATCAGCTTTCCGTGCGTGCGGCGCAGGACGTCGTAGCCCTTGCGGCCGACGCAGATGATCTTGACCGTCTTGCCCTCGGCGAGGAGCCGGTTGGCGGTGTCGCGGGCGAGCCGCGAGATCGACGAGTTGAACGCCCCGCACAGGCCGCGCTCGGCCGTGCAGACGACGAGCAGGTGCACGTCCGTCTTGCCGGTGCCGGCGAGGAGCTTGGGCGTCTCCGGCCCGATCTGGACACCGGCGGCGACGTTGCCGAGCACCTTCGCCATGCGCTCGGCATAGGGGCGGGCCGCCTCGGCCTGCATCTGGGCGCGGCGCAGCTTCGCGGCCGCGACCATCTGCATGGCCTTGGTGATCTTCTGCGTCGCCTTCACGGAGGCGATGCGGTTGCGCAGATCCTTCAGAGACGGCATCGAGCGCCCAGACCTCTTCTCGTGTTCAGACCAGGTGAGGAGCCTCGCCGCCGGGGCCGGCGGCGAGGGTCGTCCTCGGCGATCAGGCGGTGAAGGTCTTCTGGAAGTCGGTCACGACCGCCTTCAGCTTCTCGGCCGTGTCGTCCTTGAGATCCTTGGTGTCGCGGATCGAGTCGAGGATCTCCGGGTGCTTCTGGCGCAGCAGCGACAAGAGCCCCTCCTCGAAGGCGCGGACCTTGGCCACCGGCAGCGGGTCGAGATAGCCGTTGACGCCGGCGTAGATCACGCAGACCTGCTCCTCCATCTTCAGCGGCGAGAACTGCGGCTGCTTCAGGAGCTCGGTGAGGCGCGCGCCGCGGTTGAGCAGACGCTGGGTCGTGGCGTCGAGGTCGGAGCCGAACTGCGCGAAGGCCGCCATCTCGCGGTACTGCGCCAGCTCGCCCTTGATCTTGCCGGCGACCTTCTTCATCGCCTTGGTCTGGGCGGACGAGCCCACGCGCGACACCGAGAGGCCGACGTTCACCGCCGGGCGCACGCCCTGGTAGAACAGGTCGGTCTCGAGGAAGATCTGCCCGTCGGTGATCGAGATCACGTTCGTCGGGATGTAGGCGGAGACGTCGTTCGCCTGCGTCTCGATCACCGGCAGGGCGGTGAGAGAGCCGTTGCCGAAATCGTCGCCCATCTTGGCGGCGCGCTCGAGCAGGCGGGAGTGCAGGTAGAACACGTCGCCCGGGAAGGCCTCGCGGCCCGGCGGGCGGCGCAGCAGCAGCGACATCTGGCGGTAGGCAACGGCCTGCTTCGACAGGTCGTCGTAGATGATCACGGCGTGCATGCCGTTGTCGCGGAAGTACTCGCCCATGGCGCAGCCCGAGAAGGGCGCGATGAACTGCATCGGCGCCGGGTCGGACGCGGTCGCCGCGATGACGACCGAGTATTCCATCGCGCCGTTCTCCTCGAGCGCCTTCACGAACTGCGCGACCGTGGAGCGCTTCTGGCCCACCGCCACGTAGACGCAATAGAGCTTCTGGGTCTCGTCGCCGGTGGCGTGGAGCGGCTTCTGGTTGAGGATCGTGTCGAGCGCGATCGCGGTCTTGCCGGTCTGGCGGTCGCCGATGATCAGCTCGCGCTGGCCGCGGCCGATCGGGATCAGCGCGTCGATGGCCTTGAGGCCCGTCGACATCGGCTCGTGCACCGACTTGCGCGGGATGATGCCCGGCGCCTTCACGTCGACGCGGCGGCGCTCGGTGTACTCGATCGGGCCCTTGCCGTCGATCGGGTTGCCGAGGCCGTCGACCACGCGGCCGAGCAGGCCCTTGCCGACCGGCACGTCCACGATCGAGCCCGTGCGCTTGACGGTCTGGCCCTCGGAGATCTCGCGGTCGGAGCCGAACACCACGACGCCGACATTGTCGGTCTCGAGGTTCAGCGCCATGCCGCGCACGCCCGATTCGAACTCCACCATCTCGCCGTACTCGACCTTGTCGAGGCCGTAGCAGCGCGCGATGCCGTCGCCGATGGACAGCACCTGGCCGACTTCGCTGACCTCGGCCTCCTGGCCGAAGTTCTTGATCTGCTCCTTGAGGATCGCGGAGATCTCGGCTGCACGAATGTCCATCAGCGGGCCTCTTTCAGGCTAAGGCGAATTGCGTTGAGCTTGGTGCGCAGGCTGGCGTCGATCATGCGCGAGCCCACCTTGACGACGAGGCCGCCGATCAGCGCCGGGTCGACCTTGACGTCGAGCGACACCTCGGACTGCGCCAGGTCGCGCACGGTGGCGCGGATCTCGTCGAGCACCGCGTCGGAGGGCGCCTCGGCGACGCGGACCTCGGCGGGGACGATGCCCTTGGCCTGGGCGTTCAGGGCCTTGTAGGCCCGGATCATCTGGAGGAGCAGGAAGAGACGGCGCTTCGAGGCGACGAGCCGCACGAAGTTGCCGGCGAGCCCGCCGATGCCGGCCTTGTCGAGCAGGGCGCCGATGGCGGCCTTCTGCTCGTCGGCGGTGTAGACGGGGCTCTTGAGGAGACGGCGCAGGTCCGCGCTCTCGGCGGCCATCGCCTCGATCCGCGCGAGATCGCTCTCCACGGCGTCGACCGCGTTCTGGTCCTGCGCGAGCTCGAACAGGGCTGACGCGTACCGGCCGGCGACCCCGGACACGATCGAGCCGCCGGACGACGACCCGCCTTCTTGATTTCGCTCAGCCACCGAAAGTCTCTTCCCGAATGGGAGCGCTCGGCCGCCGCGGGGCTGCGAAGGAGCGCTCGCTGAGGTCTGGATTTGGCTCGGCCGCAGGAGTGCGAGGCACCCGGCGCCCGCGAGGCGTGGCTGCGATACCATGGGATGTCAGGGGGCGCAAGCGCTCCGCACGGCGCGACGGCAACGCTTCGCCGCAGCGCGAAAAACGCGTGCGGTATGGGGGAATCAGGCGCGCTTGCGCGCCGCCGCTTCCTGGGTCCGTGCGGCCTCCTGGGCCCGGGCCGCCTTCTCGGCGGCGCGCTCGGCCGGGGTCGGGTCCTCGCGGTCGCGCTGGGGCGGCAGCCGTGGCGGCACGTCCACCCGCTGCTTGAGCTGCTCCATCTGTCGCGCGACCGTGGCGATCTGCTCGATCATCGCCTGGGCCACGCGTGCGGGCGGGACCCCGGTGTCGCCGGCGAGGCCCTCGGGCGCGAAGGTCCGCGAGACACCCACCGCCTTGCGCCTGTCGGCGAAGGAGGCGTTCTCCATCGCAGCGATGTAGGCGGCGCAGCCCGCGGCCATTCCGGCGACGCCGTCGATGGCGCTGGCGAGCTTCTTGATGGCGGCGCGGGTTTCTGCGTCCACGATATTCGACCCCTCGTCTCCCCGTCGGCACATCCCGCCGACGAGCGACCAGGGTAGGGACGGACCCGTCACCTTTGCGTTAAACCCGACGCACAGGCACAGCACGTGGGGTGGACCTGCCGATGTCGCGTTGCGACCGTAGGGCGCGGCGCGCCGCCCCGCGGCGGCCTCACTCCGCGGTGGGCGCCGCCGCGCCGTCGAGCTCGATCAGGTGCCCGGCCTTGTCGCGCTTCGTCGCGAGGTAACGCACGTTCTCCGGGTGGCGCCGGCCGATGCTGCGCAGGTCGGCGACGACCTCGAGCCCGGCGGCCTCGAGCGCCGCGATCTTCTCGGGATTGTTGGTCATCACCCGCACCCGCGCGACGCCGAGCTGTCGCAGCATCTCGGCCGCGAAGCCGAAGCGCCGCTGGTCGAGCCCGAAGCCGAGCGCCTCGTCCGCCTCGTAGGTGTCGAAGCCCTCCGCCTGGAGCTGGTAGGCGCGGATCTTGTTGGCGATGCCGTTGCCGCGGCCCTCCTGGTCGAGATAGAGCAGGATGCCGCCGGCGCCCTCCGCCATGGCCTTCACGGTGCTGCGCAGCTGGTCGCCGCAATCGCACTTGAGCGAGCCGAACAGGTCCCCCGTCAGGCAGGCGGAATGCAGCCGCACCAGGACGGGCTGCGCAGGATCGGGGCTGCCGACCACGACGGCGACCTGATCGCGCATGCCCTCGCCGCCGCGGAACACGACGAACTCGGTCTTGGCCGCGCCCTCGAGCGGCACCGGCGCGCGGCTCGCGATCCGGATGCTGCGCGCCTGCGCCTCGCGGAAGCCGCGCAGGGCCGGCGCCGCGACGCGCAGGAGGCCGGCCTCGTCGTGCATGCCGGCGGGCAGAGGGATGGTGACGACGGCGGGGGTGACGAACGAGAGCCGGGCGAGCTCGAGCGCGGCGGCGTCGAGAGCGTCGATCGGATGGGCCGGGGCGTCGAGCCGCGCCTCGGTGCGGCGCGCCAGCAGCTCGATGCGCTCGGGATCGACGGTCGGCAGCGCTATTGCGCCGGGCTCGGCGCGCTCCTTGCCGATGCGCGAGAGCCGCTTCTCGGTGAGGACGAGCCGTCCCGTGCCGCCGGCCACCCGCTCCAGGCGCGCGCTGGCGGGCGCGTCGAGATCCTCGACCCCCGTTGCGAGGATCGCCCGGCCGTCCTCCTCGATCACCACGGGGCGGGCATGGCGAAACTCCGCGATGGCGCGCTCCACCGCCGTCCGATCCGCTTCGCCGCTCGACCCCACTACCAGACGCGTCATCACTTCCCTGGCCTTTCACACGATGCGGCACAGCCGCAAGGCCGGCCGTCGACGAGAAGCCGTCGCCCTGGCCGTTCGTTCCCGCCGCGCTAGTCTGGTGAGGACATCCCCGATCGACGCACGCTCTTGGCCGGCTCGCGTTATATCGGGCGCGATCGGCGCGAGGCAAACCGGGTACGACGAATGAGCGAAGCTGGATTGGGCGGTGAGATGGCGGGCGTGCCGCCCGGAGGCGGGCGTCGCGACGCGCCGCGGGCGACGGCGGAGGCCTGCGCGGCCTTCGCCGTGTGGCGGCCGGAGGCGCCCTTCGTCGTCGGGCAGCTCGGCCAGTCGCTCGACGGGCGCATCGCCACGGTGACGGGGGATTCCAAGTACATCAACGGTTCCGCCGCCCTCGATCACCTGCACGCGATCCGTGCGCGGGTCGACGCCGTCCTCGTCGGCGTCGGCACGGCGCTCGCCGACGACCCGCTGCTCACCGTGCGTCGCGTGCCCGGCGCAAGCCCTGCGCGCGTCGTGCTCGACCCGGGCGGGCGCCTGCCGACGACCGCGGCGGTGTGGCGCGCGGACGGCGTGCGGCGGATCGTGGTTCGCCGTGCGGGAGTCGAGGCACCCGTGCCGGCGGGCGTTGAGGTGGTCGCGCTCGCCCCGGACGAGCCGCACGCCGTGGGCGGCGACGGGGCCGGGCGGATCGATCCGCGGGCCATCGTCGCCGCGCTCGGGCGTCTGGGCATCGCCCGGCTGCTGGTGGAGGGCGGGGCGGACACCGTGTCGCGCTTCCTCGCCGCCGGCGCGCTCGATCGCCTGCACGTGCTCGTCTCGCCGATGCTGATCGGGTCCGGCCGCCCGGGCCTCACGCTCGCGCCGGTCGAGACGATCGCGCAGGCCTTGCGCCCCCGGGCGCGGGCGTATCTGCTGGGGGACGGGGACGTGCTGTTCGATTGCGACCTGCGGGCGGTGGCCCATAGCAGCGGCGCGGGCGCGGGCGCGGATGCGGGCATGGGCGTGGCGACTGGCTGAGGAGGAACGCGATGGCGAGGACGAAGGACGCCGGGGTCGTGCCGCGCTACGCGGCGGTGCAGATCTGGATCCACTGGCTCACCGCCGTCGCGATCGTCGGGCTCGTCGCCGCGGGGCTGACGATGACGCGCATCGGCTCCGGCACGCTGACCAACGCGCTCTACGAGCTGCACAAGTCCTTCGGGCTGATCGTGGTGGGGCTCGTCGCGCTGCGCCTCGTCGCGCGGGCGATCTACGGCGCGCCGGAGCACGCGCCGATGCCCGAGTGGCAGGCGCTCGCCGCGCGCATCAGCCACGTCGCGCTCTACCTGCTCCTCGTCGTGGTGCCCCTGTCGGGCTGGGCGGCGACGTCCGCCTGCTGCGCGCCGGTGAACCTGTTCTGGACGGTGGAGATGACGCTGCCCGTCGCGCGCGGCTTCGACGTCGCGCGGCCGATCTTCGTCGTGCACAACTACGCGGCCTACCTGCTCGTCTTCGTCGTGCTGGTGCACGCGGGCGCGGCGCTGCAGCACCACTACCTGCGGCGTGACGACACGCTGGCGCGGATGGCCGGCGGGCGCCCGCGCCGGGTGGGGCTCACGCGGACCTGAGCCTCACCCGCGCGCGGTGTTCGCCCGCGCTTCGCCCGGCCTCACGCCTCGACGACGCCCACCGGGCAGGAGACGCCCGTGCCGCCGAGCCCGCAATAGCCGCCGGGATTCTTGGCGAGGTACTGCTGGTGGTAGTCCTCGGCGAAGTAGAGCGGCCCGGCCTCGCGGATCTCGGTCGTGATCGCCGGGAAGCCTTGCTCGCGCAGACGCGCGTCGTAGGCCGCGCGCGCCGCCTCGGCGGCGAGGCGCTGCTCGGCGTCGTGGACGTAGATGCCGGAGCGGTACTGCGTGCCGACGTCGTTGCCCTGGCGCATGCCCTGGGTCGGGTCGTGACCCTCGAAGAAGGCCTTGAGCAGGCGCTCGTAGGAGATCTCGGCCGGGTCGTAGACCACGCGCACGACCTCGTTGTGGCCGGTCATGCCCGAGCAGACCTCCTCGTAGGTCGGGTTCGGCGTGTGCCCGGCGGCGTAGCCGACGGCGGTGACCCACACGCCCGGCAGCTGCCAGAAGGCGCGTTCGGCGCCCCAGAAGCAGCCGAGCCCGAAATCGGCGATCGCGGCGCCCGCAGGGTACGGACCCAGCAGCGACCGGCCGGAGACGTGGTGGCGCTCCGCCGTCGGGATCGGCCGGTCGCGGCCGGGCAGGGCCTCGGCCGGCGTCGGGATGGTGGTCTTCTTGCGCATGAAGAACATGGGGGAGGCCTCCTGTCGGCGTTTCCTCCCATATGGGTGCGCCGCGGGCCGCGGTCGAGGCCCCGCGGGCGAGCGCGCGGCAAGGCGCCCGCGTCAGCGCTCGGTGAGGTAGCCCACCGGCTCGGGCTTCTTCTGCGAGAGCCACAGCAGCAGCGCGCCCAGGACGAAGGCGACGATGGAGGCCGGCCAGAGCAGCACGGTGAGGAGCACCGGGTCCCACAGGAAAGGCGAGACGTGGCGGGTGATCGCGGGCTCGAGCATCGGGAAGCTCTGCGGGAAGGCCTGGTAGAGCACCTCGCCGAGCGGCGTGAACGCGATCTCGTTGTTCGCGATCGAGCGGGTGCCGTCCACGACCAGTCCCACGAAGCCGGCCGCGACGAGGAGGAGGCCGAGGATACGCACGAGGAAACGGATCATGGGAGGGGCTCGCGACCGCGGGAGAACTGGGACGCCGCAAGCCTTACCCGCTCGTGTCGGTCGTGCAACAGCGAAATGCTGCTACGCTTTCCCGCACGGCCCCGCGCCATGCGCGCGTCGCCGCCGCCGCGACGCCGCCCGCGCGCCGCAGCTTGGGGCTTGCGTCGCGGGGGCTCGCGGATATATGTAGCGCCTCCGCGGGCGGCCCGGCCTCCCGCGATGCGGACAGGTGGCCGAGTGGTTGAAGGCGCACGCCTGGAAAGTGTGTATGCGGGAAACCGTATCGCGGGTTCGAATCCCGCCCTGTCCGCCAGATCTCCCCAGGATCCCCCCAGGATCCCCCGAGACATCCCGACCCCGCTTGGACACACCCGGGCCCGCCGTCACACCCGCGGCGCCCGCCTCGGCTTGACGTCGGCGCCGACGCGCGCAGTTACCACGGTCGTGGCGGCTCTCGCCGGGAGAGCAACGACGCAATGCAAGGACTCGACGACGAGGGCGGCCGGAAGCGCCGGGACGTGCGGATGGGCGCCCCGCGGCGCGCGCTTCGGAGTCTCGGGATCGTCGTCGCGGCCGTGGTGCTGCTCTCGGGGGGCGCAATGGTGGGGCTGCAGGCCGAGTCCGTCGTCGCATCGTGGAAATGGCGGTCGGTCGTCTCCGAGGTCGTCGCGGCGCCGCTGCCCGAGCTGGTGACCGGTGCGACCGGTTACGCGCGCTCCGGCGACCTGCTGATCTGGTACGAGGCCATCCCGCCGCAGGGGGATCGTCAGGGCGTGGTCCTGCTGATGATGGGCATGGGCGACGACGCGCTGGGCTGGCCGCGGGCCTTCATCGACGCCTTTCTCGAGCGCGGCCACATGGTCGTGCGCTACGACCATCGCGGCACCGGCCTCTCCAGCTGGGACATCGCGGACACCCGCTTCACCCTGGAGGACATGGCCGGCGACGCGCGCGCCGTGCTCGACGCACTCGGGATCGCGCGCGCCCACGTCGTCGGCCACTCCATGGGCGGGATGGTCGCCCAGCAATTCGCGCTCTCCCATCCCGAGCGCACGGTGTCGCTCACCTCGATCGCCTCCTCCGCGAACGTGGCCGACGCGGAGATCCGGAAAGCCCCTCGCCTCATGCAGCTGCGGCTGATCTGGGCGTGGGCGTCGCACATCCTGCGCCGCGGCGGGGAGCGCAGCCTCGTCGGCGTGAAGCTCGCCGAGCGCCGCATCCTGACGGGGACGGGTCCGTGGGAGATCGACGTCCGCAGCCTCGCGCAGGCGGTGCTGTACAACGTGCGCAAGCGCCGCGGCTACAATCTGCGTGCGATGAGGCCGCACATGAACGCGATGGGCCGCTCCGGCTCGCGGCGCGAGGCGCTGGGCGCGCTCACGGTTCCGGCGCTCGTGATCCACGGCCGCGACGACCGGGCGATGGCGTTCGCCCACGGGGAGAAGACCGCGCGCGCGATCCCGGGCGCGCGGACCCTGTGGGTGGACGGCATGGGGCACGACATCCCCGATCCCCTGGCGGGCCCGTTCGCCGACGCGATCCTCGCGCTCGGGCGATGACGGGCGCTCACCCGGCGCGGGCGCGCACGAAGCCGACGATCTCCCGCGTCACGTCCGCATCGTGGCCGAGCCAGATGTGACCGCCCGTCGGCCAGATCGTCGCCCGCGCCTGCGGGATGCGCGCGGCGAGGAGGCGGGCGGTGGCGGCGGTGCCGAACAGGTCGTCCTCGCAGGACAGGATCAGCGTCGGCACGGCGATGTGCTCGTAGGCGGTGGCCGACGGCGCGCCGGCGCGGACGGCGTCGTTGCGCAGGCCCTCGATCTTGCGACCGATGGGCGCGATCCCCTCCAGGATAAGCCCGGCGCGGCGCCGCTCCTCGGGTCCGACCTGGTCCAGCAGCGCCGGATCGGTCGCCAGCAGCGTGCAGATCATCTGTTCCGGCGCCATCGTGGAAAGCGCCCAGAATGCCGGGTCCGAGTCGAGCACGAGATCCACGGCGATCCGCTGCAGGGCGGTGAGCGCCACCGGATCGCGCCCGGTCAGGTTCGCCGCCGGCACCAGGAGGACGAGGTGGGAGCAGCGACCCGGATGCCGCAGGGCGAATTCGGCCGCGCTCGGCGCGCCCGCCGAGCCGCCGACCACGGGCAGGCGCTCGATGCCGAGATGGTCGAGCAGCGCGACGAGCGCATCGGCCTGCCGCGCGGGCGACGCGTCCGGCGGAAAGGCGCTGCGCAGGTAGCCGAACCGCGAGGGCGCGACGACCGCAAAGCCGCTCTCGCGCAGGCCGTGGGCGAACAGGAGCCCCTGGTCGAAGCCGCCGCCGGTGCCGTGGATCATCATCAGCGGTGGACCGTGCCCGGCGACGGCGTATTCCACCCCACCGTCGCCCGTGTCGAGAACGCTGCTGCGCCGCGCGAGCCGGCTGTCGGCGGACCGTGTCGAGGCGCGATAAGCGCCCGCGGCGAATCCGCCGCCTGCGGCCGCGAGGGCGCCGATCCCGGCGAGCAGGGCGCGGCGCGCGATCATGCCGGCGGGCTCTTCGGGGGCACGACCACGGTCACCGCCCCTTGGCGGGAGAACATCGTGGCGCGGTTCCACCACACCACGACGATCGCCACGCCGACGAGGATCACCGTGTCCCAGGGCTGCGCGTCTGGCCAGAACGGGTTGATCAGCTGCCAGTGGAACAGCATCGGCCAGAGCAGGCCGCCGCGCGACCGGTTGAGGATCGGTGTCGCCAGCACCGCCAGCGTCACGTTGCCGATGAAGAAGGGCAGGAAGCTCCAGTCGGCGTAGACCGTGCTCGACAGGAAGAACGCCGGCAGGTGCCACAATCCCCAGGTGGCGCCGATCAGCAGGCCCGCCCAGATCGGCGCCATGTGCCGCTGCAGGATCGGCTGCGCGAGGCCGCGCCAGCCGAGTTCCTCGATCGGGCCGAGGAGGAGCATCATCAGCAGGAGCGCGACGAGCGGCCCCGCGCCCTCGGGCGGCGGCGGCGCCAGGACGGGGCCCCCCTCGATCAGCGATCCCGCGACGAAGACGAGCGGCAGGCCGACGAGGACGAAGGCCGCCCATCCCGGCGACGTCCGCCAGATCAGGAGCCGCGACAGGAAGCGCCGCAGCCCGGCCACACCGGAATGGGCGAGCACGAGGGAGAGCGCCGCGATGGCCGGCGCCCACGTCGCGAGGAAGAACAGCGGGTGCGACCCGCCGATCTCGCCGAACCAGGCCGCCGCCCGCTGCGGGGCGACGACGTAGACGCCGATGACGCTCCAGGTGATCAGGAACGTGATCGCCACGAAGGCGAGGAGGCTGCGCGACGGGATCGAATCGCGATCGGCAATCGTCCTCGAGGAGGGCATCGACACTCACCCATGCAGGAGGTCCGGCTATGGTCTCCCACCATAGGCCGTTCTCCCGGCGTGCGCCGTGACCTGGATCAGCCGGCGCGTCGAGAGGGGGTCATCAGGTGCCCTGGTCCCGCCCGGGGCTCGTGCCGCGGAAGATGTTCGATTCGCCGATCATCCGCTCCAGCGCCGAGATGCGCTCCACGCTGGAGCGCGAGCTGCGGCTCTGCACCTCGGCGATGAGGCTCTCGACGAGGACGTTGATGGCGAGCGTCGAGTCCCAGCTCGACGGCACCTCCACGGCGCAGCGGAAGGTGTGCACGGCGCAGCGCTCGATCGGCGATCCCCACTGGTCGGTGAACAGCACGACCCGCGCGCCCTGCTTCACCGCGAGCCGCGCCAGCTTGTCGAGCTCGCGCTCGTAGCGGCGGATGTCGAAGCAGATCAAAGTCGAGGTCGCGTCCATGTCGAGCAGCGATTGCGGCCAGACGCTGGGCGAGCTGTCGAGCAGGAACACGCGCGGGCGGATGATCTGCAGGTGATTGTAGAAATAGTGCGCGTTCGAGCGCGTGATGCGCCCGCCGACGAGATGCAGCTGCTGCTCGGGCGCCGACAGCAGCGCCGCCACGCGGTCGAACTCCGCGAGGTCGATCTGCTCGAGCGTGCGGGCGATGTTCTCGAAGGCGGCCTTGGTGAAGCGCGAGAGGATGTGGTCGCGCGGCGCGTGCGGCTCGGCCATGTCGAGCTTGGCGAGCGGCTGCTTGATGCGCGCGGCGATCTCCTCGCGGATCGCGTCCTGCAGGCCGCCGTAGCCGTCGAAGCCGAGCTTGCGCGCGAGGCGGATGACGGTGGGCGTCGACACCTCGGCGCTCTCCGCGAGCTTGGTGATGGACTGCAGCCCGCCCACGAGCGAGTCCTGGAGCAGCACCGCCGTGAGCCGGCGCTCGGCCGCCGTCAGCTCCGCCTGCTTCTCCTTCAGGATGTCCCGGACGAGTGGCTTCGTGCCCAAGAAATGTCCTTTCTGCTTCAGAGAAGGCAAGCGCTGATGCAATCGCTACAGAAACAAGCTTGACACGCCATGAGCTTGTGTAGTGAATTTTACACGAGCTTGGCAAGGGGCTCCCAAGAGGGCTCCCAAGAGGGCTTGGACGGGTTCCCAGTAGGATCCTCCGGGCGCTCTGCGAGGGCCCGATCAGCGAGAGGCGGCGGCGTGGTGAAGGCGGGCTGGACACCGGTCGAGATCACGGGAACGGCCGGAGCCGCGCCCATCGTCCTGGTGTGCGAGCACGCCTCCTGCGCCATCCCCGCGGATCTCGACGGCCTCGGGCTCGATGCGCAGGCGCGCGAGGCCCACGTCGCCTGGGACATCGGCGCTGCGGCACTCGCGCGGCGGCTGTCGCAGCGGCTCGAGGCGCCGCTCGTGTCCGGCGCGCTCTCGCGGCTGGTCTACGACTGCAACCGCCCGCTCTCGGCGCCGGACTGCATCCCCGCGCGGAGCGAACGCTACGACATCCCGGGCAATCGCGACCTCGACGACGCGGCCCGCCGCGAGCGCTACGTGCGCGTCCACGAGCCCTTCCACGGGGCGCTGGAGGAGATCTGCCGGCGCCAGACGGCGCGCTGCGGCGAGACGATCAGCCTGATCACGGTGCACAGCTTCACCCCGGTCTATCTCGGCGTACGCCGGTCGGTCGAGATCGGCTTCCTGCATCACGACGACCCGGCGCTGGCGCGCGCCGCGCTCGCCGCGGAGGCCGCGCGCGGGCGCTACCGCGCGGCGCTCGACGAGCCCTATGCCGCCTCCGACGGGGTGACCTACACCCTCGCCCGCCACGGCGAGGCCGAGGGCCGGCGCGCGGTGATGATCGAGGTCCGCAACGACCTGATCGCGACCGACGAGGCGGCCGAGCGGATGGGCGATCGTCTCGCGCAGACCCTGGCGCGCGCGCTCGCCGCGTCGATCCAGCCGGCGGGGGCGCCACGATGAGATGGCTGCGGGCCTACGTCGCGGTCGTCGACCGCTGCAATTACGCGATCGGGCGGGTGGTGATGCTCGGCCTCTTCGGCCTGAT
Source organism: Salinarimonas sp. (assembly GCA_051117315.1). Taxonomy (GTDB): domain Bacteria; phylum Pseudomonadota; class Alphaproteobacteria; order Rhizobiales; family Beijerinckiaceae; genus Salinarimonas. The sequence continues at coordinate 62,668 of JBNPEA010000045.1, forward strand.
GGGCATCCTGCTCTGGTCCTCGATCTCGAAGACCTTCTTCCTGCCGTCGCTGTGGACGCTGGAAATGGCCCAGTTCGTGATGGTCGGCTACTTCATCCTGGGCGGGCCCTACGCCATGCAGATGGGCTCGAACGTGCGCATGGACCTGATCTACGGTGCGCTCTCGCCCCGGCGCAAGGCGCTGATGGACGTGCTCACCGTGGGCTTCCTGATCTTCTACCTCGGCGTCCTGCTCTGGGGCGGGATCGAGAGCACGACCTATTCCTTCTCCTTCGGCGGCGAGCGCTCGTCCTCCGCCTGGCGCCCGTACCTGTGGCCGATCAAGGTGACGATCTGCATCGGCGTCACGCTGATGCTGCTGCAGGCCTCGAGCGAGCTGGCCAAGGACGTCCTGTTCCTCGCCACCGGCGAGCCCATCCGCCACGAGGACGACGCGCCGGGCGCCCAGGCGCTCGGGAAGAAGGAGCCCGGCGATGCCCTATGAGCTGATCGCCATCCTGATGTTCTCGACGATGATGCTGATGCTCTTCACGGGGCAGCGGGTCTTCGCGGCGATCGGCTTCGTGGCGGTGATCGCGGCGATCCTGCTCTGGGGCGACCGCGGCGGCTATGATCTGGGCTTCTCCGCCATCATCAAGGTGATGCGCTGGTACCCGTTGCTGACGCTGCCGATGTTCATCTTCATGGGCTATGTCCTGTCGGAATCGAAGATCGCCGACGATCTCTACCGGATGTTCCACGTCTGGACCGGCGGCATGCCCGGCGGGCTGGCCATGGGCACGATCGGGCTGATGGTGCTGATCTCGGCCATGAACGGGCTCTCGGTCGCCGGCATGGCCATCGGCGCGACGATCGCGCTGCCGGAGCTGCTCAAGCGCAACTACGACAAGCTGATGGTGACGGGGGTGATCCAGGCGGGATCGTCCTTGGGGATCCTGGTCCCGCCCTCGGTCGTGCTCGTGCTCTACGCCATGATCGCCCGCCAGCCGGTGGGCCAGCTCTGGCTCGCGGGCGCGCTGCCCGGGCTGATGATGGCGGGGCTGTTCATCGTCTACATCGCCATCCGCTGCCGGCTGAACCCGAAGCTCGGCCCGACGCTCTCGCTCGAGGAGCGCGACGGGATCAGCCGGGCCGAGAAGCTGCGGCTCCTGCGCGCCGGCCTGCTGCCGCTCGGCATCTTCGCGATGATGATGGTGCCCTTCGTCAACGGCTGGACGAGCCTCGTCGAGAGCTCCGCGGTCGGCGCCATCGCCGCCCTCGTCGCCGCGATCCTGAAGCGACGCATGACCTGGGCCGTGCTCGAGACGAGCCTGCGCCAGACGCTGGGCATCACCTGCATGTTCATGTGGATCATCACCGCGGCGCTGGCCTTCGGGGCGGTGTTCGACGGGCTCGGTGCGGTGCGGGCGATCGACGATCTCTTCACCGACAGGCTCGGGCTGAACCCCTGGGTGATCCTCATCCTGATGCAGCTGAGCTTCCTGTTGATGGGCACGTTCCTCGACGACACCGCGATGCTGGTCATCGTGGCGCCGCTCTACGTGCCGCTGGTGGGGGCGCTCGGCTTCGATCTCGTCTGGTACGGCGTGCTCTACACGATCACCTGCCAGATCGCGTACATGACCCCGCCTTTCGGCTACAATCTCTTCCTGATGCGCGCGATGGCGCCGCCCGAGATCAAGCTCGGCGACATCTACCGCTCCATCATCCCCTTCGTCTTCATCATGATCCTGGCGCTCGCGCTGGTGATGATCTTTCCGCAGATCGCGCTCTGGCTCCCCGCCCAGGTCTACGGTCTGTGATCGCAACGAGCAGAGCTGGGGAAACCGGCCCGCCATGTCGAACCAGAGGAGAAGCCGACCATGACCACACGACGCAGATTCCTGACGGGCGCCGCCCTCGCCGCGCCCGCGACCCTCGCCGCTCCCGCGATCCTGCGGGCGCAGGAGACGATCCGCTGGCGCTTCCAGACCTATGCCGGCGCGGCGCTCGGCGAGCAGGTGACCAAGCCCATCATCGACTACATCAACGCCGCCTCGAACGGCGAGATGCAGATCGAGCTGTTCTACGCCGACCAGATCGTGCCCACGGGAGAGCTGTTCCAGGCGCTCCAGCGCGGCACCATCGACGGCGTGCATTCGGACGACGATTCGATGGCCTCGCCGACGCCGCTGCGCGTCTTCGGCGGCTACTTCCCCTTCGCCACGAAGCACATCCTCGACGTGCCGGTGCTGTTCAGCCAGTACGGCCTCGCCGAGATCTGGGACGAGGAATATGCCAAGGTCGGCGTGAAGTGGCTCTCCGCCGCCGGCCAGGACCCGTGCAACTTCAACACGACGAAGGAGATCACCTCGGTCGCCGACCTGCAGGGCCTGCGGCTCTACACCTTCCCCACCGCGGGGCGGTTCCTCAGCCGCTTCGGCGTCGTGCCGGTCAACATCCCCTACGAGGACGCCGAGGTCGCGGTGCAGACCGGCGAGCTCGACGGGATGGCCTGGTCGGGCATCACCGAGGACTACACCGTCGGGTGGGCGGACGTGACCGACTACTTCCTGACGAACAACATCTCGGGGGCATGGATCGGCTCCTTCTTCGTCAACCAGGAGCGCTGGGCCGAGCTGCCCGACCACCTCAAGCAGCTGGTCATGGCGGGCATCGAGGCGGGCCACACCTACCGGAACCAGTGGTACTGGGGCGGCGAGGCACGGCTGCGGGCGACCGGCGACAAGCTGGCCCTGCGCACCGTCCCGGCCGAGGAGTGGGCCGAGGTGGAGAACGCCGCCAAGGAGTTCTGGAACGAGATCGCCGAGGAGGGCGAGACGCACGCCAAGATCGTCTCGATCTTCCGCGAGTACAATGAGGTCATCAACCAGGCCGGCCCGCCCTACACGTTCTGATCCGGACCGCCCGACGAGACCGAGGGGCGGCCCCCGCGCGGGCCGCCCCTCCATCCGACAACGGAGCCTGCCATGCCCGGAAACCTGACGCTCGAGACCCTCACCGAGAAGGCCGCCTCCGGCGAGATCGACACCGTGCTCGTCGCCATGGTGGACATGCAGGGCCGGCTGATGGGCAAGCGCTACCACGTGGCGAACTTCCTCGAGCACGGCCACCGCGAGACCCATTGCTGCAACTACCTGCTCGCCACCGACCTGGTGATGTCCACGCCCGACGGCTATGCCGCCACGAGCTGGGCCAAGGGCTACGGCGACTACGTCATGCGCCCGGACCCCGCGACGCTGCGCCTGCTGCCCTGGCTCCCGGGCACGGCGCTGGTGCTCTGCGACGTGCTCGACCACCACACCCACGCGCCGGTCCCCCACTCCCCCCGCGAGATGCTGCGCCGGCAGGCGGCCCGGCTCGAGGCCATGGGGCTCGAGGCGCTGATGGCGACCGAGCTCGAGTTCTTCCTGTTCGAGGGCGACTACCGCAGCCTGCAGAAGCGCGGCTATCGCGACCTCGTGCCGCTCAACGGCCACAACGAGGACTACAACCTGTTCCAGACCACCAAGGAAGAGGCCGTCATGCGCCCGCTGCGCAACCACCTGGTGGGCGCGGGCGTGCCGGTGGAGAATTCCAAGGGCGAGGCCGAGACCGGCCAGCAGGAGCTCAACATCCGCTACTCCCCGGCACTCGACTGCGCCGACTACCACACGATCGCCAAGCATGCGGCGAAGGAGATCGCCTGGATGAACGGCTGCTCGGCGACCTTCCTGCCCAAGTGGGCGGCGAACAAGGTCGGCTCGTCGAGCCACGTGCACCTGTCGGTCTGGAAGGACGGCGAGCCGGCCTTCCATGACGCCAAGGCCGAGCACGGCATGTCGGCGCTGATGCGCAGCTTCACCGCCGGGCTCCTGGCCTACGCGCCCGACTACACCGTCTTCCTCGCGCCCTACGTGAACAGCTACAAGCGCTTCGCGGCCGGCACCTTCGCACCGACCAAGGCCGTGTGGTCCGTCGACAACCGCACCGCGGGCTTCCGGCTGTGCGGGGAGGGGACCCGGGGCGTGCGCATGGAGTGCCGCATCGGCGGCTCCGACATGAACCCCTACCTCGCCCAGGCGGCGATGATCGCGGCCGGCATCAAGGGCATGGAGGAGGGCCTGACGCTCGCCGCGCCCTACCAGGGCGACGCCTACGCCAGCGGTGACGTCGAAGAGATCCCGCGCTCGCTGCGTGCCGCGATCGAGACGCTGCGCGGCTCGGCCATGCTGCGGGACGCCATGGGCGATGCGGTCGTCGATCACTATGTGCGCTGCGCGGAATGGGAACAGGAAGAGTTCGACCGCGCGGTGACCGACTGGGAAATCGAGCGGGGCTTCGAAAGAGCGTGAGTGTGATGAAGACGCTGCAATGCATCTCCCCGATCGACGGATCGGTGTTCGCCGAGCGGCCGGTCCTGACTGCGGAGGAAGCCCGCGCCGCCGCCGCGCGCGCCCGGACCGCCCAGCCCGCCTGGGCCGCGCGCTCGATCCGCGAGCGCGCCGACCTCGTGCGCGCGGGCATCGCCGCGGTGGGCGCGATGAACGACGAGATCGTCCCCGAGCTCGCCCGGATGATGGGCCGCCCGGTGCGCTACGGCGGCGAGTTCCGCGGCTTCGAGGAGCGCGGCAGCCACATGGCGGCGATCGCCGAGGAGGCGCTCGCCGACATCGCCGTGAGCGACGACGCGCAGTTTCGCCGCACCATCCGCCGGCTGCCCTGGGGCGTCGTCTTCGTGGTGGCGCCCTGGAACTACCCCTGGATGACGGCGATCAACACCGTCGCCCCCGCGCTGATCGCCGGCAACACGGTGCTGCTCAAGCACGCGACCCAGACGCTGCTCGTCGGCGAGCGCATGGCCAGGGCGTTCCATGCGGCCGGCGTACCGGAGGACGTGTTCCAGAACGTCTTCCTCGACCACGACACCACGAGCGGGCTCATCGCGCAGCGCGCGGTCGACTTCGTGAACTTCACGGGCTCGGTCCCCGGCGGGCAGGCGATGGAGCGCGCGGCGGCGGGCACCTTCGTGCCGGTTGCGACCGAGCTCGGCGGCAAGGACCCCGGCTACGTCATGGACGACGCCGACCTCGACGCCGCCGTGGATGGGCTGATGGACGGCGCGATGTTCAATTCCGGGCAGTGCTGCTGCGGGATCGAGCGCATCTACGTCCACGCGCGCCTCTACGACGCCTTCGTCGAGAAGGCGGTGGCGTGGGCGCGTGCGCAGCGGCTCGGCGACCCCCTCGATCCGCAGACGACGCTCGGCCCCATGGCGCACGTGCGCTTCGCGCGGCTCGTGCGCGAGCAGATCGACGCCGCCGTCGCCGCCGGCGCCACCGCGCATCTCGCGAGGGACCCCGCCGACGATGGCGGCGCCTACCTGACCCCGCAGGTGCTCACGGGCGTCACCCACGACATGGCCGTGATGCGCGAGGAGAGCTTCGGCCCCGTCGTCGGCATCATGCCGGTGGCCGACGACGAGGAGGCGATCGCGCTGATGAACGACAGCCGCTTCGGCCTCACCGCGAGCCTGTGGACCGCGGACCCCGACCGCGCGGCGCGCGTCGGCGACCGGGTCGAGACCGGCACGATCTTCATGAACCGCGCCGACTACCTCGACCCGGCCCTGTGCTGGACCGGCTGCAAGGACACCGGCCGCGGCGCCGGGCTCTCGGTGCTCGGCTATCATGCGCTCACCCGCCCGAAGTCCTACCATCTCAAGAAGGTTCGCTCATGAGCCCGCACGACGGTCCCCGCGCCACCTGGTCCTATCCCACTGCGATCCGCTTCGGCGCCGGCCGGATCCGGGAGCTGCCGGAGGCCTGCCGGGCGGCGGGCATCGCGCGCCCGCTCCTCGTCACCGATCGCGGGCTGGCGCGCATGGAGATCACCACCCGCGCCCTCGACCTGCTCGAGGAGGCCGGCCTCGGCCGTGCGCTCTTCGCCGAGGTCGATCCGAACCCCAACGAGATCAACCTCGAGGCCGGGCTCGAGGCCTACCGCGCCGGCGGGCACGACGGCGTGGTGGCCTTCGGCGGCGGCTCGGGGCTCGACCTCGCCAAGATGGTGGCCTTCATGTCGGGCCAGACGCGGCCGATCTGGGACTTCGAGGACATCGGCGACTGGTGGACCCGCGCCGACGCGAGCGGCATCGCGCCGATCGTCGCCGTGCCGACGACGGCGGGCACCGGCTCGGAAGTGGGCCGCGCGAGCGTGATCACCAATTCGCGTACGCACGTGAAGAAGATCATCTTCCACCCGAAGGTCCTGCCCGCGGTCGTGATCGCCGACCCGGAGCTGACGGTCGGCATGCCCAAGGCGATCACCGCCGGCACCGGCCTCGACGCCTTCGCGCATTGCGTCGAGGCGTTCTCCAGCCCGCACTACCACCCGATGAGCCACGGCATCGCGCTCGAGGGCATGCGGCTCGTGATCGAGAACCTGCCGCGGGCGTACGACACCCCCGGCGACATCGAGGCGCGCGCCAACATGATGGCGGCGGCGGCCATGGGCGCCGTCGCCTTCCAGAAGGGGCGCGGCGCCATCCACGCCATGAGCCACCCGGTCGGCGCGCGCTTCGGCACCCACCACGGCACGCACAACGCCGTGTG